>JAOUFG010000096.1 GCA_029858345.1 Phycisphaerae bacterium | reverse complement strand
ACATAACGGCAGTCTCCTGTGTAAAAGAGCGTGTTCCAACCCTTTTATCGAAGAGAGTGCCGTTTTTTATTGAAAAAAATCATCATGATTGTTCAAAATCCCATTCTAAAAGTCAGTCAACTTGAGTTATTTTAGTGTTTATTCGTGTCCATTCGTGGTTCCGTTCCCAAATCGCCAACAGCCGAAGGCGCTATTGGCGATTTCATTTACGTGCCTGAAGGCACCGCCATTTCGCCATTTGGTACAAAAAACGCAGGGGGGTAAAACGCAAAAAGCCAAAAAAATAAAAAAAATTATCTCCATTTTTCACAAGCACTTATCAATTTCGACCCCTGTCGCCATTTCGCCATTTCGAACAAAAAGCGCAGGTTCGCCCCAATATACGGAGGGGCTAATAAAAGCCCCAAAAAAGAGGGATTGCCCATCCCTCGGCAGGGATGGGCGGCTCTTTGACAACTGAAGAAGGAATAGTAAAAAATTAAAGCTCTCCCCCTGCCAAGGGGGAGTACCGCGAAGCGGGGAGGGGGTTTATTCCCCTGTGCTTCCCGCCTCGCAACCCGCAGCACACCTGTCCGAGTACACCTTGCTTTTTAACCTCAGTGAACCTCTGTGTTCTCTGTGGCAAAAAAGTATCTTGCCGGGCAGGCAAGTGTTGCGTTATCGTACACGTCGGGGCTCTCTGGGCTCCCGGCGTCCCTCTGCTTCGGCGTAATGCTGATCGATTCACTATAACCCTAAGGAAAACCGACTCGGGCGACCGCCAAAAACACAAAGCGTCCGTACATGCAGTGCAAAAAACTGCTGAAAACGTTAAACACCCCGGCGGGCATCGGTAGCGGGAGGGCCGTCCCTCATAATTCAACGGCTCAGGCCACGCAAGAAGGTCGACAAAAGGTGTACCGGGATCGCGGAAATATCACCCGCATCCCCCGTGGCAAGCCACGTTAAAGATAAAGGGTCTCAGAGACCCATGTGTGAAATTCAAAAGGGCGCTTCGCTGTTTTGAATTTAAGGGATTGACGTCAATCGTCCATCGAAAATCGTCAATGTAATGCCCGCTTCCCGCTTCGCTAAAGCTATGGCGGGACAAGAAAGTATGACCTCCTACAGTCGAAAACGGGGAAATTGGGCCGAAAACGGGGGGTTTTGGGATTTTCTTGCTAATTGCTAAAATATCTCTATAATGGCGCGGCTTGAATGGGTGAACGGACGGCGGTTTGCGAACGTAGTACCGGCCGAGTGGCGGAATGGCAGACGCTGGGGATTTAAAATCCCCTGTCCTTAACGGACGTGTGGGTTCGACTCCCACCTCGGCTATGCCCTTAATAAAGAAGACGCTTACGAATCGAATTAGAAATGAAAAGTATCATTGGAGGTATTAAATGACACAGCATATTCCATTGCAGGATGTTGACCGACCGAATTTGTACCGGGATGTCTTTCCTTATACGGATTTTCCCAGGACGGTTTTCGAGGAGGCCGCGGTCCCGATGGAGATTCCGGAGAAAATCTGGATCACGGATACGACGTTTCGTGACGGCCAGCAGTCCCGCCCGCCGTACACGCCGGAACAGGTGCTGCGAATCTATGATTTCTTCCACGAAATCAACGGCGGCACGGACCTGATCCGCCAGAGCGAGTTTTTCCTGTATTCGGACAAGGACCGCAAGGCCGTGGAACTGTGCCGGGAGCGGGGGTACGATTTTCCGGAGATCACCGGCTGGATTCGGGCGGTCGCGGCGGATTTCAAATTCGTGACGCAACTGGGCCTGAAGGAAACGGGCATTCTGACCAGCGCCAGCGATTACCATATCTTCCTGAAACTGAAAAAGACCCGCGCCCAGGCGATGGAGGCCTATTTGGGTGTCGTCAAATCGGCGCTGGATAACGGTATTATCCCGCGGTGTCATTTTGAAGACGTCACGCGAGCGGACTTTGACGGATTTGTGCTGCCGTTTGCAAACGAGCTGTTAAAGCTGTCTCAGCAGTATGGTTCACCCGTCAAGATGCGTCTGTGCGACACACTGGGCTTTGCGGTTCCGTATCCCAACGCAACCCTGCCGCGGTCGGTACCGAAACTGGTCGCCGGGCTTCGCAAGATCGGCGTGCCGTCGGAGTGGCTCGAGTGGCACGGTCACAATGATTTCCACAAAGTCGAAGTCAATGCCGCCGTTGCCTGGTTGTACGGCTGCTGCGCGGCGAACTGTGCGGTCTTCGGTGTGGGTGAACGCACGGGCAATCCTCCGCTGGAGGCGCTGGTTGTTGAGCACGCCCAGCTTTGCGGCACGAACCCGAAGATCAACTACACCGCGATCACCGAGATGGCCCGGTTTGCCAATAAGGAACTGAATTTTAACCTGCCGACGAACTATCCGCTGGTCGGAAAAGACTTTAATGTTACCCGTGCGGGCATTCACGCGGACGGTCTGCTCAAAAATGAGGAAATCTACAATTGCTTTGATACGGAGAAACTGCTCAAGCGTCCGGTTGGTGTGGCGATTACGGACAAAAGCGGCGCCGCCGGCATCAAGCACTGGCTTGAAGAGCGTTACGAGATCGATATCCCGAAACATGACCCGCGCGTGATTTTTATCAAGGAAAAGATCGATGCCGAATATTCGGCCGACCGTATCTCGACCATCTCGGATGATGAAATGATCGCCTGGTCCGAAGAGGCCTTCGGCGACAAACTCCCCCCCTTGAGGTAAACCCGTGAGTTTGAGCAAGCGGCACATTGAAGCGGTCCTTTTTGACCTGGGAGAAACCCTGCTGAACTTCGGCAGGTTGGACCGGGCGCAATTGTTCAATGACGCGGTGCGGCAGTCTTACCATTATTTACAGGGACTTTCGCAGCCGGTCGGCTCCTACGGGGCCTATCGGCGGCTTCATATCTGGGGCCTCCGCTGGCACCTGCTGCGGTCCTGGATCACCGGCGACGATTTCAATTCGCTTGAACTGCTCAAGTCCTACGGAAAAAAAAGGGGGTTCGTCCTGTCCGAAACGCAGTGGGAAGAACTCAACTGGCAGTGGTACAGGTGTTTGTCGCCGCTGGGGCAGGTCGAATCCGGCACCGCCGACGCCCTGCGGCAGCTTCATGCGATGGGGCTTAAGGTGGGCCTGCTGTCCAATACCTTTGTGCATAAGTCCAGCTTAGAACGGCATCTCAAAGACGAGGGTCTGCTCGACCTGCTCACGGTCCGGATGTATTCCTACGATTTCAAGTTCCGCAAGCCGGACGTGCGGATTTTTCAGGAAGCGGCCCGGCAGATGGGCGTTGCCGCCGAACAGGCGATCTATGTGGGCGACCGGATGGACTATGATGTCAAGGGGTCGATGGCCGCGGGGATGCTGCCGGTTCTGAAAAAGGCCTATACCAACAAGACGCTCAAAATCCCGAAGCATCTGCACCGGATTAACACGATTGACGAGCTGCCGGGGCTGATCCGGCGAATCTGCGAGGTTCCGGCGACCCCGGACGCATCAATAAAAGAACAACCCGTCTGTAAAGAAAGCTAAAAAAAAATGGGCACACAGGAAAAAGCGTATCAAAAGTGCATCAACCCCCAATGCGGCAGCGAATTTGACGCCCGCCAGTCATTTTTTAAGTGCCCCGATTGCGGCGACCTGCTCGACGTGCGGTACAACTGGGACGCCATCGAGATTCCGAATCAACTCAGCGACTTTGCCAAACGCTGGACCACACGCGACAACCGGCTGGATTTTTCGGGCGTGTGGCGGTTTCGGGAACTGCTGGACTTTTGTCCCGATGAGTACAAGGTCAGCGTCGGCGAGGGGCAAACCCTGCTGCAGCAGGCCTGCGGGCTGGCGCAGGAACTGGGGATGAATCCGAAACGGCTTTTTCTGCAGTACGAAGGCATGAATCCCTCCGGCTCGTTCAAGGATAACGGCATGACCGCGGCGTTCAGCCATGCCAGGATGGTCGGGGCCGTGGCCAGTGCGTGCGCCTCGACCGGCAACACGTCGGCGTCGATGGCACTGTACGCCCACAGTTGCGGCATCAAGGCCACCATTTTCATCGGCGAAGGCAAGATCGCGTTCGGCAAGCTCAGCCAGGCCATGGACTACGGCGGACACACCATCCAGATCGCCGGCGACTTCGACGACTGCATGCGGCAGGTGCAGGACGTGTGCACCGAGCTGAACATCTACCTGGTCAACTCACTGAACCCGTTCCGGCTGGAAGGCCAGAAAACCATCATGCTGCGGATCATCGAGGGGCTCGGCTGGGAGGTGCCGGACTGGATCGTCGTTCCCGGCGGCAACCTCGGCAACAGCAGCTCGTTCGGCAAGGCATTCGCCGAATTGAAAGAGCTGGGGCTGATCGACCGTGTGCCGCGGCTGGCCGTCATTAACGCCGCCGGGGCCAATACGCTCACCGAACTGGTCAACGACAAGGGGCTGCGCTGGAACGACAGCCATGTGGATCAGCAGATCATCGACGCCTATTATGGCAATCTGGACGCGACCGGCTACCGGCCGGATACCATTGCCTCGGCGATTGAGATTTCGAGGCCGGTGAACCTGAAAAAGGTCCTGCGTGCGCTGGATGTCTGCGACGGCGTGGTGCTGGACGTGCCGGATGAGGAAATCCTCGACGCCAAGGCACAGATCGGCAAATACGGGCTGGGCTGCGAACCGGCTTCGGCGGCGACCATCGCCGGACTTAAACATTTGCTGGCCAACGGTACCGTCGATAAAGATGCAAGAGTCGCCTGCGTCCTGACCGGCCACCTGCTCAAGGACCCGAACGCCACGGTGAATTATCACAGCAAGATGGGCCGCGAGTTCTCCAACCCGCCCATCCAGGTCGAAAACGACCTGCAAAAAATCATCGCCCTCATGAAGTAGCGCCTCAAAGGCACATGAGTAAAACTTCCAATCGCGCTTCGCTGTTGGAAGTTTGGAAACTGTGGAAGAGCAATCGGTTTTGATTGAGTTTTTTAAGACAGGATTGACAGGAGGTCGTTTCTGAATCCATGACAGCAATCGAAAACATTCGCTGCAAAACCGTTGTGCGTCCACTCAGGACGACTTTTGCTACCGCGCGGGGGTCCAAGACCTGTGCGACATCGGTTATCGTTGCCATCACATGTGATGACGGGACAACCGGGATCGGGGAGGTGCCGACGAGTTTTGTTGTGCCGCAGGAAACAGTTGAGACAATCAAACGCAGCATACGGCGCGCGGGACAATGGCTGTGCGGCCGGGATATCGGCGAATGGGCTTCGCTGGCCGCGACGCTGCGAGAGGCATTCCTGGATTTTCACATGACGTGTTCGGGGATTGAGGCGGCCATGTTTCGGGCCTGGCTGGCAAGCATCGGTTCAGACGAAATAACCTGGTGGGGGAAGCAATCCAGGACCATTACAAGCGACATTACGATTCCTTTTGTGCCCGATATCGAAATCTTAAAACCGTGGATAGAACGGGCCATTCGTAATGGATTTGACATTTATAAAGTCAAGGTCAGCGGTGATGTAAAGCAGGATGTGAAATTTATTCGTTCGATCAGGAAGATTTTGTCCGAATCAAGCTCGGCTTTCACAATCCGGCTTGACGGCAATCAGGGGTTTAGCTGCGATTCCGCGCTGCGTTTACTGGATAAGCTTGATGAAAAAATCGAATTATTTGAGCAGCCGTTGAAATATGACGATTATGAAGGCATGAAACAACTGTGCGGCAAAGTGCCGGTACCGATGATTGCTGATGAAACCGTTTTTTCAGTTGAAGATGCCCGCCGCGTTATTGAAGATAATCTGGCGCACGGAATCAACATCAAGATCGCCAAAAGCGGCATCACCCAATCGCGTGAAATTATCACGCTGGCCAAAAAAGCCAAGCTCAAACTCATGATCGGGTGCATGACGGAAACGATGGTCGGGCTGTCAACGGCTATCTATTGCGCGATGGGAACGGGTGCGTTTAACTATATCGACCTGGATTCGGTTCATTTTCTGCATCATCGCAAACACTATCAGGACATTCTTATTGACGGGCCGGCCTATCATCTTGGGGGACAGGCGTGAAGAGTCATCCTGTTTATATCATGTGCGTTCTGGTTTGTATTGAAGCGGCCATTCTTTTTATTGATTCCCTCCCTGTCGGCAAAAAACTGTTTCGTTTTCTGCCGTCGATGTTCTGGATTTATTGTGTGCCGATGCTGGCCAATACAGTCGGAATTCTGCCTGCCGAAAGCAGCATTTATGGTATCATCACACGCTGGGTGCTGCCGGGGTCACTGGTGGTTCTGCTGTTGTCGGCAGACATTCGCGGGATTGTGAAACTGGGGCCGACCGCGTTAGGCGTCATGGCCGCCAGCGTCGCCGGAATCATGATCGGGGCTCCGGCGGTCATGCTGATCTATCGGCACTGGCTACCGGCGGACGCCTGGCAGGCGGTCGGCACGCTGAGCGGGTCGTGGATCGGCGGTTCGGCGAATATGGTCGCCGTCGGAGAGGGGATCGGGATACCGGAAGCAATCTATCAACTGCTGGTCATTACCGATACGATCATCCCCTATGCGTGGATGGGGCTGCTGATCGCATTGTCGGCCCATCAGCAAAAATTCGACCGTTGGAACAAATCTAATACCAAGCTGCTCGATGATTTGGTCAAACACGCCAACAACAACTCCGAAAGCAAAATTGCTCGTTATACACCTGTCGGCACAATCGTAATTTTGGCAATTGCCGCAGCCGGAGCCGGAATCGCCGTGTGGGCAAGCTTAAAGCTTCCCGTCGTTGAAAATGTTATCAGTCCAGTTGCGTGGTCGGTGATTCTTGCCACGGTCCTCGGCATCGGCCTGTCGTTTTCACCCGCGCGACGGCTCGAATCCCGCGGCTCCAACCGGATCGGGTTTATCCTGCTTTACCTGGTGCTGGCTTCCATCGGGGCCAAGACCAATTTGTCATTCATGGGGAACCTGCCGATTTTTCTGATTGCGGGAGCCACCTGGATTATGATTCATGCAATCTGCCTTCTTTTGGCTGTTCGGCTTTTGAGGGCTCCGATGGCATTGGCGGCGGCGGCCAGCCAGTCCAGTATCGGCGGCCCCGCTTCCGGCCCGGTGGTCGCAGGTATCTACCACCCCGATCTGGCCCCCGTAGGATTGCTGCTGGCGGTACTCGGCAATATCGCAGGAACGTTTCTGGGTTTAACAACCGCGCAGGTGTGTCGCTGGCTTTGGTAATTGACGCAGATAGATCGAACAGTCTGCAAAATGGTATTCGGAAATCATGCTAAAGACAGCAACATGTGTACGTCATCAAAAGCTTTGCTGCGGCGTAAGGAACCTACCCCCTGAAAAAAAACGGCCGCCGGTGTGATTTTCGGGGGCTAGGTGTAAAGACTTTTGAAACAAGGGGGATATCAACCGTCCCCGACAGGATTCGAACCTGTAACCTTCGGCTCCGGAGGCCGACGCGCTATCCAATTGCGCTACGGGGACAATAAACACCGCCCTTTATCGAAGGGCCGGTCATGGTAATAACGGCTCAAAACGTCCGTCTCGAAGAAATGGTTATATACAAAAGGGTCGGATTGGTCAACAGAAATCCGCACAGAGATGCGCATAGATCATGCCGCCGGATTCGGCCAAGAGAGGAATTACATCTTCCACGTGGCGGGATAGCGGATATTGCGAGGCGAGATTCCGAATGTTTGAATCAGTGTCTCGACAAGGGCATTGGTTCGGTTAATCTGACAGTCGGTTACCGAATCGGACCTTCCATCGGAGATCACACAGATTCGAACCACCCCGTTGCGGCCGCTGCACAACCGCTGGAGTTTCCAGTATTCGCCGGCCTGAATCGCACCGTCCTGTGCTCCGTTGCCGTTTCCGATCACAAAATGAAACTGGGCCTTGCTGCCGGTGGCCAGATCGGTCAACAGTGCCAACTCATCGGCGTTGCCGCCGTCGGTCCGGCTGTAATACACTTCCACCTGATCCCAATATCCGGGAGAAACCGTTAGCATGTTTTTGACCATCTTTTCGGCAGGATCCAGTTGCAGGTAACTGGTCAAGGTGTACGCTCCTGCGATGGGACGATAATTGTCCAGCGCCATTAAAATAAGCGCGCCGACCGTCATTGATGCGATGAGTGAAAACAGAACCGTTACGTTCCGGTTGCCCTTGGCCATGTACATCCCTGTATTACGAATTCCAATCCTTGTAAGCCCCACAATCACTCCTTGATCATGAGTGGGGGTCATTATACTGTTTATTTCGGTAGTTCGCATTATTTTTATGCAAATAATTTAGGTTTTTTGGAAATTTTATTTCACATCCATCATTTAAATCCTACTAATTAATCGTCACTTGGGCCGGGGGAATTATGCAGAAGTTCGGAATTGATATCGCTTTTTTTTATCTGTTTGGTACACTAATAACGATTATAACGATAACGGACCGAATTTTACGCCCCGCGGCTGCGTCCGGCCCACGGGGTTTTCGGAAGCTGAAAACCAGCTCAAGCAGACCTGCCATTAATCGGCAGCAACGGCTTTCAATAAAGGAGTTAAAAATGATAGAATCAGATCTGATACGCCAACTCGCGCAGCAGAGCTTCAATGTCTCGGGAGGTTCCGGAAAACGGGATCACTGGTTATGGGACCGCGCTATCCGCATCGTCCACAATGTCGGGCAAATTTGTCGGCTTCCGGAACTGGCCGGACAGGCAATTTCTATCGAACGGTCGTGTCTGATCGCGGCGGCTTATTTCAGGATTTCGGGGCTGACACACCCTGCCGGAGCCAGGAACACCGGCGGCCCGTTGAACCGGGTCGACGGCAGCGACACGGACCTGTGCGAACTGTCCGCGAAAATCGCCACAGAGACATTATCCGGGGTCCTCTCCGAAGCACGCCTTCACACCGTCAGCCGGATCATCACGGAATCCTGCAACCGCTTTACCGACATGACCGAGGCAATGGTCCTTTCGGATGCGCATAACCTGGAGGATATGGGGGCGGTCGGCCTCCTGCATGAACTTCGCCAGCACATCATCAACGGCAAAAGCATCTCGGAGATTCTGGAAAGCTGGAAATGCAAAACCCAATACGGTTACTGGCAGGCCCGTCTGAAAGAAAGTTTTCGCTATGACGCCGTCCGCGAGATGGCCGAACAGCGGTATTGGGCGATGGAAGATTTCATGGATCAGCTCGCGGCGGAAAACAAGCCCTGCCATTTTCGGGAGCGTCTGCCGGAAGCGGCACTGAACAAATAAGAACCCAAACCTTTTGTGGGAAAAGCCATGGAACATAAACAGATTACCGCCATTTTCCCCGGCTCATTTGACCCGATCACTAACGGGCATTTGGACGTCATCCGCCGAGGCAACAAGCTGTTTGACCAACTCATTGTTGCGGTCGGTCAAAATCCGGGGAAGAGTGAGTTTTTTACCAAGCAAGAGCGGGTCGAGATGATCCGTGAACTGGTCGCCGATATGCCCCGTGTCACGGTGAAAAGCTATGACTGCCTGACCGTGGAGTTTGCCCGGCAGCAAAAGGCCCAGGTCATGCTTCGCGGGATGCGGAACCTGTCGGATGTGGGATACGAATTCCAGCTTGCGATGACCAATCGAACCGTTGCGGGCATCGAAACCGTCTTTGTCATGACCAGCGAAGAATACGGCTATGTCAATTCCACCATGGTCCGGCAACTGGCCCTTCTCGGCGGGGATGTCTCCAAACTGATCCCTCAATCAGTTTACAAACGATTACGGGAAAACATTCAGGAGAACGGTTCAAAAATCGCTCCGGATGTGCCGGAATAAAAGAAGCCATGAGAATCAGGCGAGGGCTTGTACATGTATACATTATTTGTCGATATGAACTTTAAGGCACAGCATCAGTTGTCCTTTGCGGACGGCACGCAGGAACCCCTGCATGAACACGACTGGAAGGTGTGTGCCGCGGTTTCCTGCGACCGGCTGGACGCCGATGAACTGGTCATTGACTTCGAAGAGCTGAAATCCCTGCTCAGCGGTATCCTGCAGGAGCTGCGCGGCCAGCGGCTCGAATCATTGGGGATCTTTGAACACCTCAACGTCTCCGCCGAAACCGTCGCACGCACGCTGTATGCCCGGCTGGCCCCCAAACTGCCGAGCACGGTGCGGCTTGAGTCCATTGAAGTGACCGAGGCCCCCGGCTGCCGGGCACGGTACGCACCCTAACCGCCGGCCTTCTCCGGCCGGCTGAAAATCTTCGAAATAATGAGCGGATTTAGAAATTGATGACAATTCCGACCGCGGGTATAATATCGGCGATGCATGAACGGTGCAATTGTGCAATAGCGTATGGGACGAAAGATTCAAGTGACAGATTTCCGAAGGAAATTGAACGAAACAGGACCAAAGACAGACGAGAAAACTGAAGGGGTCCAAAAAAAGGTGCCGGACCCCTTTATTTTTCCCCAACAACATTTTTGTTCAAGATAGTGATATAGCTTTAAATATAGCTACAAAAACATTGCAGGATATTTTTGGACCAATTCCTAGTTCAGATGAAATTGTTAAGAATGAAAATATCCTTTACATGTATGAGTTTAACAAAGGACAAAAAATAAATTTATCTTCTGGTATACCGCTTCTTAAGTGTGTAAAATATAAGCATGTTTATAATGGCATACCAATTTTAGGAGATGTTTTGAGTGTATCAATTTCGAAAGATGAAGTTATTAAATCCAGGGTCTGTTGGCATAAATTTAAGGCGGAAATTCATAATGAAAAGAAGAAAGTTAAAAATGTAGAAGAATCTCTTTTGACCGCTGTCAATAAATTAAGCAAAAAACATAACGGAAAAAAAAAGAAATTTAAGCTAAGCGAAGCAACCTTATGCTATTATGGATTCCATGATTCTGGTAAATCCAATAAAATATTCAAACCTGTGTGGCGGTTTGGTTTTGAAAATAAAGGTAAGAGATATTATGAGTATGTAGATGCTCACAATAATAAATCAATTGCTTCCAAATATGATTTAGATATTGCTAAAGGAAAATTGGTTAAATAATTAAAGGGATTTATTATTTTTACTGTCCAACATAATTAAAGTTTTGTAAGTCATTTATACGAATAACTTTCCAGGGGAATAGTCGGGTGTTCGCTTAAGATAGTGTGCATCCGTGCCTCATCACATAACTCCAGAACTGTTGCC
>JAOUFG010000095.1 GCA_029858345.1 Phycisphaerae bacterium | reverse complement strand
AGCAATCTCTTCGAGTAACTGCGATATGACAACATCTTTATCGTCCATAAATCATGGAATAGCAGATAGTTGTGTATCGCGCAAGTCTTTTTTGTGAATTTTTCAAAAATAATTGTGAATGGTTACACCTTTTTATTATGTAAGAGTTCACACTTCAGTGTGTTCACATCTTTGGCGCTACCCACAGGGTCACGCCATCGGGCGGCTCGCGCCGCCGCGCTATTGTTTACAAATTCGCTCCGGCAATGTTTCAATAAATATTTTAATTTCGTCCCGGACGCGGCGGTAGCAGTCCAGTGCCTCTTGTTCGGTCGCGGCTTCTTTTGCCAGTTTCGGCGGATCGTCAAAGCCGACATGGATGACCTTTGTTTTTCCGGCGAAAATGGGGCAACGTTCGTTTGCATGGTCGCATACGGTAATGACGTAATCCAACGGAATATCTTTGAACTCGTCAATATGCTGCGATGTGTGACCGGAAATATCCACGCCCGCCTCGGCCATAACCTGCACGGCATTGGGATTGAGGCCGTGGGTTTCGATACCCGCCGAATACGGCTCGATGATATCGCCTTTTAAATGGCGACACCAGCCCTCAGCCATTTGACTCCGGCAGGAGTTGCCGGTACATAGAAACAAAATTTTCAATTTTGATTCTTCATTCATTACAGCTTCCAATCTTATGCTTTCCAAAGCAGGTATAGACCGACGAGGATGAGGATAATGCCGCAGATATTTCGGATGCGGGCGGTGATATGTGTTTTCTGGTCCCAGTTCAGAAAGGTTTGCAGGCGTGCGCCTAAGGTTCCGGCAAGTACGATCACACCGCAGTGGCCGATGCTGTACAGCAGGACCAGCAGAGCAGCGAACAGGAAATTCATTCCTGCCTGTTTGAATACAACTGCCAATATCGGGGCCATATAAGCGAATGTACACGGCCCGACCGCGGCCCCGAAAACCAATCCCAGTGCAACCGCCCCCCATGCCCCGGCCTTGGAATTATGTGACAGATTCGCTCCGGACCACGGCAAAGAAATAACCTCCAGCAGTACCAGCCCAAACAGGATAAAGACAATCGAAACGATATACTTACCCCACGGTCCAATGTCGCCCAGCATTTGACCCAGGCCAGCCGTTACCAAGCCAATACCCAGAATGGAAAGAAAAATCCCAAGGGAAAAAAGGCTGGAAAGCCAAAATGCTTTTTGGGTTTTCAGTTTCTGTCCCTGGTTCACATAGGCTACGACCAGCGGGATTGACGCCAGGTGGCACGGGCTCAGCAGAATGCTCAGCACGCCCCAGGCAAACGACGACGCCAGGGCCATAAACCATGTCCCTTCGACAGCATGATTCAGTTGGGTAAACAAGTCCTGCATCTTATGGGGTTTCGGACTCCAAGACCACACCGAATTCTTTCCATTTGCCGAGAATCTCTTCTTTGGAAAAGAACCCCTCATGTCGGAACAGTTCCTTTCCGGCAGCGCCATAGAATATCTGTGTTGGAATCAGGTTGATGTTATACGCTTTCGCCTGGTCCGGATTTTTCCAGACATCGATGAAGACCACTTCAAGTTTACCGGCATACGTCTGTTTTAATTCATCCAGAATGGGAGCCATCATCTTACAGGGAATGCACTTGTCGGCGCCCAGATCGACCAGTTTAGGAAGTTCTTCAGCCGCTGGAGATTTTTGTGGATCGATGGGTGCGGTTTTGGAGGTTACCGGCGTCTGCGCGTTTACGATTGAGCTTTGTTCGGGGTATTTTGCTTTGCTATGCTGTTTTACGGCAATAACCACGCCCACAATAATAATCAGCCCTACAACGACAATAATTTTCATGACCTTGTTCATGATCACCTCTTAAATGCTTAAAATTGATACACAACAGAAAAACCGAATTCAGGCGAGCATCTTCCTGCCTTTGATAACGGCCCTCTCGATATTTTCATCGGTGGCGGGTGTTTTACCTTTTTCCATGCCGATGTCAGCAAGCTGCATGTGCGAAAATTGCTCAAATCCTGTTTTTTCCAGACAGTGCTTAACGCAGTTCAAAGGACAGCCGTCAATGGCAAGAATTTTTTGGGCCGCGGCGGCTTTCTTCAAAATCGGTTCAACGCCGCCGCCAATGCCCGCCAGGCAAAACATTTGCCCGTAACCCTGTTGGGTCATTTTCCGTGCCGCCTGATCAGCAACTGCCCCCACATCCGCCGCTCCGGAACACGCAAAAACCAAGGTATCACCACCAGAACAAACGTTTTTGTTTTCCATGATTGGATCTCCTGTAATTTTGAGCTATAGGATCATTTTTTTGATATCTTCGGCCGAGGGTACTTTGCCGGACGTTTTGATCTGTCCGTCAATCGCCAATGCCGGTGTGACCATCACGCCGAACGCCATGATGTCATTGAGATTCGTCACTTTTTCGACATCTGCTTCGATACCTGTTTCGGCGACCGCCTGCTGTGCGTTCTGATAAAGCTGACTGCACTTGGGACAGCCGGTCCCTAAGATCTGGATCTTTTTCATAATTCGTTCCTTTATATTTTCGACTATTCACATGTCTGCTTTTTATCACATTCAACGTGATAATCGAGCGTATACTTTTTACTCATTTCAGAAAGAAGTTCATCCATCTGACCTGCCGCTCCGCCCCGAACCATGACTCCCACCTGAAGTGCTGTTCTGATATCCTCAGCGTCAATATTGAGTTTTTTCGCTTTGTCAAGATGAAACCGTATACAGGGGCTGCAATTGGCAGAGACAGAGGCCCCAATAGCAATAAGCTCTTTGGTTTTTACATCAAGCATTATCAACTCCTTAAAAAAAGGTTCCAAAGATTATTCCTGAGACCGCAGCCATTATAATGACTAATAATACAAATGTAATTGTCTTCTTCGTGCCCATCACACTGCGGATGACCAGCATATTCGGCAAGCTCAATGCAGGACCTGCCAGCAGGAGCGCCAATGCAGGCCCTTTTCCCATCCCGGCACCCATCAGCCCCTGCAGGATCGGCACCTCGGTCAGCGTGGCAAAATACATAAACGCACCCGCCACCGCCGCAAACAGATTCGCTTGAATACTGTTGCCGCCGAGGGCTTTTTCGACCCATGCATTGGGGATAATTCCCTCGTGAGCGGGCCTGCCCAAGAAAAAACCCGCTGCCAGCACACCCAACAGCAGCAACGGCAGAATCTGTTTGGCGAATCCCCAGCTTGAACCGACCCATTCGGCCAGTTCCGTCTTGGTAAACCAGAATGCGCACATCGCTGCAAACAGAACCAATAAACCTGTCACCAATCCCCATCGTGCTCCCGAGATCCATTCATAGACGGGATTTTTTTCGATCTCCTGCAAACCCTTGAACTCTTCAATGGGTATGGTTTTTTCATTACCGGTTCGGTCACGAATCGTTACGGTTGTTTCGGTTTGTTCGACGAGCGCACCTTCGACAGCATAGGTCTGCAAACCACCCGGACAACACAGGAACACCGCCCGGACATCGCCGCTGCGAGCCCAGTTGGCAAACACGAGAATCCCGACCATCGCCGCAAAAAAGACCGCATTCTTCCATAACGGCCGTGTCGGTTCCGTTTCCGGCATCTGCATCGCCGCCGCGGCTTTCGCGGATTCTTCTTTGCGATAGATCAAATGCATCAGCGCCCCGATGACCACGCTGAACAGGATCGCCCCGACCGCACGGGCAATCCCCATTTCCAGCCCTAATATGCGGGCTGTGAGAATGATCGCCAAGACATTGATCGCCGGGCCTGCGTACAAAAACGCACACGCCGGACCCAACCCCGCGCCCATGCGGTAAATCCCCGCAAACAGCGGCAGCACCGTACACGAACACACCGCCAAAATTGTTCCTGATACCGAGGCCACGCCGTAAGCCAACAGTTTGTTGGCCTTGGGGCCGAGGTATTTCATGACCGACCCCTGGCTGACAAAGCATGCAATCGCCCCGGCGATAAAGAACGCCGGAACCAAACACAGCAGCACATGCTCCCGAGCATACCATTTCACCAGCGCCAGCGACTCGGCCACGGCATTGTCAAACCGCGCAACGCCGACCGGCAGATAAAAGCACACCAGAAACCCGCCAACGATCCACGCCAGCTTTTTCCATTCTGATTTATTCACACATTACCTTTCGTCTTGTCACCCCGGCCCCCGAGCCGGGGTCCAGCCGATTCATTTACACACAGCTTTGCAATTTACACTGTTCTGCGTGAGCGTCTGGATGCCGGATCAAGTCCGGCATGACATTTTAAGTATTTAATGCTTCCAGCATTTGCTGCTGTTCGGTCATCTGTTCTTTCAGACACTCTTTCAGGCAGTCCAGAAATTTTAAAACGCAAGGGGTCTTGATGGAATACATCACTTTCAGACCGTCCTTGCGGGAAGCCAGCACCCCGGCGTTGACCATAATCGACAGATGTTTACTCAAGTTGCTGCGTTCAGACCCAACTGTTTCGGCAATATCGCAAACGCATTGCTCGCCGTTCTTCAAAAAATCCAGAGCCGCGACCCGTACCGGGTGAGCAATCGCCTTGGCAATATCTGCTTGTCTTTTGTATAGTTGATTTTTCATATCAAAAACCGCAATAATGTAACTATGTGAGCATTTATTCACATTATAGCCAAGAGATGCACAGGGCTTCAAGGTTTTTTTGAGGAAATTTAAAAAATAAAAGGGGGCATATAGTATGCCCCCTTATCTTAACAAAAAACACGATCGGGTGGGAATCAGGCCAATCGAAAAGCCCGATAGCCTATTGGGCAGTGTCGCGTTTTTTGCGTCTGAGCAGTAAGGTTCCGATTCCAATGAGCGCCAGTGTCGCCGGTTCCGGAATCGTCGAAAACGACGCACTGGTGCCGCCGGGCAGCGACTGTGCATGAATGCCGAGACCCAGATCCCCGCCGTCAATAGCACCGATGAGATCGACAAAATCAACATTCAGATTGAACAGCACCGAAAGGGATTCACCGGATCCTAAGCCGTTTTTCGGTCTCGCCGGATTCGCATAGATGCCATAGGAGTTCTGCGGTGTAAAACCCAGTGGATGGCCGCCGGGCAACATCGCATTCTCCTCTTTCAACGACCAAAGATCATCCTCCGGTGGCAGGATTTCGACAAAATCCATCAGGGTGTTTTCCATGATAAAGATTCGGCCCAGCACACCGTCGTTGTCACAGTTGTTGGTGAATGTAAACAGTGCTTGTGTACCCATTTCCTGCACTTCCATGGTAAATGCGTCTGGGCACGTACCTGTCGAGCTCCCTGTAACCTGCCCGAAAATGTACAGCTCGGACAGGTTAGCCAGAGCGGATACATCCATTAGGCACAAAAACAGCAGCCACACCCCCAGAATACGAAATCGTTTCATTTCGGAGCGAGTTTCCATTACGATTCTCCCTATTTTCAAAACCTCTTACCTGTCGTGACGAGCATCACCCTCTGTGACGTCGCCGCCGCACATGCGGCATACACTCTTTGGGTTTGAAAATCGAATTCACGCGATGCGCAAGTCCCAAAGAACCTTTCCTGGTCTCTCTCCAAAAAGTTCTTTATTCCTCACGTTCTCCGAAATGACCGGCGTCTTTCAATCCGCTGCAAAGACAGACTCAGTCCGTTTTTATCTTTCCTGAATCCTCACAGCGGACAAAAAACATCCGTTTATAGAAATGGTAATCGTACTATCTTTCTCGCCTCTTCCCCCATGCAAACAGCAAAATATCACAAAACCGGGAACGTGTCAATAAAAAAACGTTTTTTTCGGACTAAAATTTTCAAATTTTTTATTGACAGCTTCTACATATGTAGTAGAATTGCTTTTACAAATGTAGAAACACCCTTTAGGGTGATAAATTTCGCGTGGACAGATCAAACAAGATCGAGATAAAAAAAACCGCGCACAGACAGAACGGGAGACGAAAACGATGAAACTAACGGAAGCGGAATGGCAAATCATGAAGGCCCTGTGGGCCGAGTGGCCCGCCACGGCACGGCAGATCGCGGACCGGCTAAGCGGCGAAGTCAACTGGGCCTACACCACCATCAAAACCATGCTGACCCGGTTAACAGAGAAAAAAGCCCTAAAAGAGACCAAAAAGGGCAATGTCAGCGTGTACGAACCCATCATCAGCCGCCCGGACGCCCAGCGTAACGCCCTCAAATCGCTGGTCAACCAAGCGTTTGACGGTGCGTTCGGGCCGCTGATGCATTTCTTACTGGAAGACCAAAAACTTCCGGAAAATCAAAAAGAGGAGTTATTGAAGGTACTGAAAGAAGGCGAGCAAACAGGCGGCGGAAATGGAGGGGTGTAAAACACCCTTTCGTGTCGCGCGGGACATTATCAAAAACGAATACGTTAGCCGCGCGCAGGAGCTAAGACATTTGGAAAGGAGTAATTAAAATGGTTAATTCTATGAATTCAATGGCTGAGCAGTGGTGGAGTTGGCAATTCGCGATGCTGTGGCAGACGGCAGTGCTGATCGGCATTGTCTGGATTGTGGATCTTTGCATTCGTAAATGGGCGCACCCACAGGTGCGGTATGCCCTGTGGATGCTGGTGCTGATCAAACTGCTGATCCCGCCGACCTGGACCAGTCCGGCCAGCGTCACCTCGCACATCCCGCACCTGGCCCACAGAGCCGCGACAGTGATGGAGCGGGAAAGCGTCGGCACACAAGGTGCTACAGAAGCCGCAACCGGCAGGGAAATGGGAACGCGACCGTCCCGGTCGCATACCGAACAATTGCCGGCGGGACGCCCGCGTTCCCAAACTGTCCCGCAGGGACAAAATACAATAGCCGGGGATGAAATCCCTAACAGAGCCGCGACAGTGATGGAGCGGACAGATACCAGCATCGCGCCCCTGTCCTGGAAAACCTATGCCATGCTGACCTGGCTGGCGGGGATCACTGTATTGTCAACCTGGCTGCTTGTTCGCCTGACCGGTCTCCGACGGGAACACAGTGCTTTCGCATCATGTCATCCCGGCCCCCGAGCCGGGATCCAGGGCGAAACCGTCTGGATGCCGGATCAAGTCCGGCATGACAATGCAGGGGGTTTGCCGGAGCGTTTCTACGCCCAACTTGAATCTGTTGCGGCTAAATTGGGTTTAAAACGCCTGCCGCAGGTGGTGCTGACAAACAAAGTTGCCTGTCCGGCGGTGTTCGGCGTGTTTCGCCCGGTCCTGCTGATGCCGGCGGAAAAGTTTAAGACCATGACCCGGAAGGACACCGAGCACATCCTCCTGCATGAACTGGCGCATATCAAACGCGGCGATCTTGTCGTGCATGCCGTCTGGATGCTGGTACAGATTGTGTACTGGTTCAATCCGCTGCTGTGGATGATCCGCCGGACTTTGCAGAATCTGCGGGAACTGTGCTGCGACGCCACGGTGGCCCGGCTGCTGCGGGAAAACACGGTCCACTACCGCCAAACCCTGCTGGAAACAGCACGGCAGCTGCTCGCCGAACCGGTCGATCCGGGTCTGGGGCTTTTGGGCCTGTTCGAAAATAACAACTGGCTCGTCACCCGCCTGCAATGGCTCGAAAAAAACACCTGGAAAAACCGCCCCCTGCGCATCGCCACCATCATCGCCCTCGTCGCCGTCATGGCCACCTGCGTCCTGCCCATGGCAAGCAGGCAGAAGACAGCCGCCGACGCTGAAGCTATGGCGGCCAAGGAAATCAGTGGTCAGAAGGCGGAGAAAGATTTTTGCCTATTGCTCTTGGATGATTGCGACCCTGATTTTAAGGGGAAAGATACATATGAAGATAAGCTCTATTTACTGGATAACGAATTTAAGATCAAAGGGAGTCTTTCCGGATTAAATATTTGCCAGAATGTGGGAGGCAACCATGCGCTTGCTGTTGATGAGAAAAGAAAGACCGCATGGGTGGCAGAGAGTGTAGGAGATCGCCTTTTTCACATAAACTTAAAAACGGGCATGATTATTCAAGTACTTGGTAATATCAAGGCTTCGTCCGTATCAATCGACCCTAAAACCGGTAATGCATGGGTGCTTACATCCGAAGGAACGATATACGGGAAAGAACTGGTTGTTTTCAATCCCAAGGGAAAATCCATTGCCAGCTATGATATACATGGACAAGACATTGTATATAGCCGAAAGGATGATTGTTTTTGGGTAGTCGGCAAGACGGTTTTGAAAGTCAATAAAAAGGGGGATGTGTTAGGTAAAATTGAAGGGCAAATACCTTGGTGTGCAGTATCAGTGGACATCGACGAGAATAATGGCAATGCATGGATTGTAGTTCGTGCGCATTCGCAGGTCGAAGGTAGTCGAGACGAAATATGGATTGTCAATAGTAATGTTGAAGTCGTAAAGAAAATCAGTGTTGATGAGATGATTCCTTTCTGTGTTTCTGTAGACTCTAATAATAAAGTTGCTTGGATAGGATGTATAGCAACAACGATGCGGTTTACAACAGAAGGTGAAAAACTCACATCTGCCCGACAATGTGCAGGCATCTCAATCATTCACGGCTTTACAAAAGATGATGTTTTTGTTGCTTCTAACCATGCAGATTACATTGAACATGCAAAAATTCTTAATGACGGGACAACTGAAAGCAGAATTGCAGATAATTTTGGGAAAAGCCAAAAACGTATTGCTTTTGTACCGTTCTCGGATGCAAAACTCAAGGGATATAAGGAAACCCAGCTGCCGGAAGAAGAATCTACGAACTCTGAACTCAAAACTACGAACTATAAAGCCACGTTGCCCAACGGCGTCACCGTCGAACTGCTGGGCGTGTGCGAAGTACCTGAAAACACTGCTACAGAGGACAAGCAATATACAAACTGGTGGAAGCCAGATGGATCACCGCTTGAAAAACGGCCTTTTAAACGTTCCACTTTTTCGTCACGAAAAATGTATGATGACAGAAAGTGGTATTGCTTTGCGTTCTCTTCTTACGGAAAAAATAAATACGGTGGAACCCTTCGGCGAATATCAGTCAAAGAGAGTAGCGGAGGTGGCTCTGGAATGATGATTGATGAATATGACGAATATCTTTATTCCAAAGCACTCGGACATGAACTGTCATTGCTGCCCTCTGCACTAGACACAACCGAAATAGAATTCGGCTTTCAAGGTGGCCCATGGAATATGTTGGCCAAGGCTACAGATAAACCTACGGAAGTTACTTTTGAGGGGAAATACCTAAAAATCACTCCCGCGCAGATAGAAAACGGAAAACTATTTATACATACCTATGAAGCCTTCAGGCACGATGTTAAAGATAAACATATTGGATTTGGTTTGATTATTGAGGAAGATGGCAAAGAGATTATCAAACCGCTAGATGCGTTCCCATCGGATGTGACAGATGACGATGAAAAAGATATTCGACAGGAAGTTTATGAGATTAATCTGCCTTGGCGAGGTATCATTACTTCCGAAAATATAAAGGGAACCTGTATTCGATATTTTCCATTTGAATATGTCACCTTCAAAAACGTCGCCCTCCGTCCCGGCGGGAAGGTCCAGTCATCAGTTATCAGTGAACAGTTACCAGAAAAGAAGGCAGTAAAAAAAGAATCTACGAACTCCGAACTAAGAACTGAAAATTACACCGCTACGTTGCCCGACGGTGACATCGTCGAACACATCTTGGAACGGGCGGATAAAGAGGCACGGCAGTTGAATCATGAATACATTGGAACCGAGCATCTGCTCTTAGCACTGGTCTCAAGTGATAATGCGGCATCGGCTATATTGAATGATCTGGGTGTGGATGCGGAAACAGTGCGGCAGGAAATCGGCAAGCTTATCAAGGCCGGATCAGAGCCGGTAACAAAAAAGAAGCTGTCGCTGAACAAACGCGCCAAAGAAGCGTTAGCAAATGCCAAAATATGGGCTAATTTGCATAAACAGGATACGGTGACAAGTGTTGATCTTCTTTTAGGATTGGCACAATCCAGAGAAAGTGTTGCCTCCGGGGTGCTTAATGTCCATGGTATCTACGAGGATACTGTTTGTCTTAAATTAAATCCGACCCAAACAATCACTCACTCTCCTTTCATCACTGCTTTGCCCAATGGAGACGCTGTCAACCTCGTTGCATTATTCAGGCCCAAAGACGATCCCATCGTTTTTTGGAGTCCGGAAGGGACTGTTATTGACGGGCCCAAACTCGACAAACACAACCTTGCGAATGCAAGTGGGCGTGAATTGGCTTATGTTCTCCTGCGACCTGAAAGAATATATAGTGATGGACATGAAAATCCGGCACCGGACGGCATTTATGATGTGCATGGTTGGAAACAATTTCAATTGGAATCAGGTGAGCCGCTTGTGATTAAACGTGCCAGCGGCTATGGCCCATGGGCCGACATGGGCACCATTAAAGAGGGACAGGATTTAGGCAACTATAATCTTACCGAAGTGAGCCAATTGGGTGAGCAGGTCCTTGCCAAAATGTTCTGGAAGTTTAACCCGGAATTTGGAATACGACTCGTTGCCGTTGATAAAAAAGGCAAGGAGTATCCGATGGAAGCCAGCGATGAGTTTCTTGGAAATTTCGAGCAAGACCAGCAAATGCTTTATTTTCACGCCGCCATGGGTTTAAATAAAAAAGAGCTGAGTCATTTCAAAATCCAAAGACGACCCTTGTATTGGGTGCAATTTAAAGACTTTGCTTTGGAACCAAAAGAAATATCCGCGAACTCCGAACTAAGAACTGAGAACTCAACTTCAGCCTCCAGCCCTCAGTCTTCAAGAGAAAACGCAAAGATGATTCAAACTCAAATAGAGATACTCGAAAATTGTAAATCCGGGGAACGCGAGAAGTGGTTTGCCGCGGTTAAGGCGCTGGTTGACATCGGTTCACCAGCAGTCCCGGCGTTGTCTGATGCCATCCGAAAAACAAATCGACCGCGAGCACAAAGCACGATGGCTCTGACTCTGCGAGCCATCGGTGACCCCCAAGCGGTACCGGCATTGATCGACGCTCTCGAAAAAAGCGGTTTTTCCAGTGATTACGGTGTTGGTAACCCCGGCACTGAACGGGCTAAGTTTATCCATAAACACCAGATGGACCCTTCTAAGAAAAGCATTACCTTGGGGCGGCCTGTCCGGGAGATTACAGTCGCATTAGAAAGACTAACCGGCCACACCGAAGGACATGATCATTTCCACTCTTATGACGAGAATGGTAAACGGCTAACTGGAACTATCACAATCACTCCGGAACTCCGGGACCGTGAGAAGGAACACCGAAAGCAGGTAGC
>JAOUFG010000187.1 GCA_029858345.1 Phycisphaerae bacterium | reverse complement strand
AGACGCTGTATCAAACGAAAAAGCAAACGCAGAGAGCTTGCTCGGTTTTATCATTACAAGCGACATAAGCTATTGGCTCCACTAAGGGTTAAAGAACGAAAATGAAATTGGACAGTAAAACTAATAACAAAAAGTTTAATACTCAAAACAACTAATTGGCCTAAGTACTTGTTCTGAATTTTTGCTTTTGAATTTTGATATTGTTTCGGATTTCGATATTAGAATTTCGGATTTAGTATTAATTATGGACAGAAAACTCGTAAAACGCAGAGGTGACAATAAGTGGCTCGTGGAGCGTACGGGTAAGATGCACGTGGACGGCGTCATTTTCGGCTCCGAGCAGCTCATCAACGAAATGGACGACATGGTCGTCCGGCAGGTCAGCAATGTCGCCTCGCTGCCGGGCATCGTCGCCGGGTCATTCGCTATGCCCGATGCCCACTGGGGTTACGGTTTCTGCATCGGCGGTGTCGCGGCCTTTGACCCGGGTCAGGGCGGTGTCGTCAGTGCCGGCGGCGTGGGCTTTGACATCTCCTGCGGCGTGCGGACGATGCACACCGGCCTGAAAGCCGATGACTTTATGCCCCTTCGTGAACAGCTAGCCGAAGCCCTGTTCCGCAAAATCCCCGCCGGCGTTGGCAGCACCGGTAAGCTCAAACTGTCCGTGTCCCGGCTGGATGAACTGCTGGCCGGCGGCGCCGTTTGGGCCGTCGATAACGGCTACGGCCTACGGGACGACCTGCGATTCACCGAGTCCGGCGGCCGTGCAGACGGAGCCAACCCGTCACAGGTCTCCGAGCAGGCCAAAAAACGCCAATTGGAAGAAATGGGCACCCTCGGCTCCGGCAACCACTATCTTGAAATCCAGCAAGTCGTCAATATTTACGACAAAGCCGCTGCGACGGCCTTCGGCATTGAGGAAGGCGATATCATGGTCAGCATCCACTGCGGTTCACGCGGCCTGGGCCACCAGATCGGCACGGATTTCCTGAAAAAAATGACCACAACCGCCAAAATGTACGCCATCGAACTGGCCGAACGCGAACTGGCCTGTGCCCCGCTGAATTCTGACGTCGGCAAAAGCTACCTCGGCGCGATGAGTGCGGGCATCAACTGCGCCCTGGCCAACCGGCAAATCCTGATGCATTTGGTTCGAGAAGTGCTCGACGACGTCGCCCCCAAAGCTACTATCCGGTTGCTGTACGACGTCTCACACAATACCTGCAAAGAAGAAACGCACGCCGTAGACGGCAAAACCAAAAAGCTGTTCGTCCACCGCAAAGGAGCCACCCGAAGCTTAGGCCCGGGCCACGCCGAACTGCCGGCCGAATACCGCAGCGTCGGCCAGCCAGTCCTGATCGGCGGCACGATGGGAACCGCCTCGTATATTCTGGCCGGAACGGAACACAGCGAGCGTCTTGCGTTCAGTTCGGCCTGCCACGGAGCGGGACGCAACATGAGCCGCCACGCCGCCACCAAAAAATGGCACGGCAAGGAAGTCGTCGGGCGTCTGGCCCACGACGGCATACTCATCCGCAGCCGGTCGATGCGGGGCATCGCCGAAGAGGCCCCCGGCGCCTATAAAGATGTCAGCGAAGTCGTCGAGGCCACCCACCAGGCAGGCCTTGCCAAAAAAGTCGCTAAATTGGTTCCTTTGGTCTGCGTCAAAGGATAAAACTCAACCTTGACACGCCCCCGCCCCCTGTGTACATTAAAAAATCGAACCTTTGAGATCAATTATAAACCAGCAAGGACACCAGATTGAGACGCTTGCGACGTGACATGTATGCCTGCGGCGAGGCCGGACTGCCGAAGCAAATTGTTTGCGAAGGAATACCGTGGCAACTGGATACGGTTTTCAAGCACGATTTCTTCGCCTGCACCGGCCGGTATCGCAACGAACACGCTAACGAGCATATCGTTCTGAAAATCAGCCGCCTGCAATCCTTCCTGGGGATTCCGTGTGCGTGGATGGGGCATTTTCTGCGCAACCGTGAAATGGGCATTCTCCGGCAATTGGACGATCTGGAGCAGGTCCCGCAAACCATCAAAACATTCGGCCGCAACGGCCTTGTTTACCGCTACATCAAGGGTCATTCACTCGACGAAAAACCGGCCCTGCCGGACGACTTTTTTGACCAGCTTCAAACCTTACTGAACATAATCCATCAACGGCATATTTGTTATATGGACCTCAACAAACGGGGCAACATTCTGCTCGGGGACGACGGCCGGCCCTATGTCATCGACTTTCAGATATCCCTGTTTCTGCCCGCCAAATGGTGCAACGGGCTGCGGGGACTGTTTCAACGGGAAGACCTGTACCATCTGCTGAAACACAAGCGAAAATTAAGGCCCGACTTGCTGACGCCCGAGGAGCAGGCCTCCGCAAAGCAGCCCAGCGTGTTTATCCGCATCCACCGCGCCATCGCAAGGCCCTTCCAGAAAATCCGCAGGTCCATTCTGCGATTTTTGTATCGAAAAAACATCCTGAATACGACTTTGGACTCGGATCGAAGCCCTGAAAACGATCCCGGCAGATTCTTGAAATAACCGGGTTTTGAAAAAGGACGTCCTTTTTCAAAGGAAATGCTTGAAATCCGGAAGAAAGTGGCTAATATCTGTTTCCTCCGGGCTGAAACTTCCGGAAATACGTGTTAGAGTACCAAAAGCGCTTGTAGCTCAATTGGATAGAGCATTGGTCTACGGAACC
>JAOUFG010000010.1 GCA_029858345.1 Phycisphaerae bacterium | reverse complement strand
AAACACATCAATACCGCAATGGCATCCCCGGCGGACTGGATGCCCTGGAACTACAACGACCGGTTGCAAAGCATTGGCGCCTCAAAATAATTTTTTTCAGCATTGCCGAAAACTCACGGAGGAGGAGAGGGATTCGAACCCCCGGTAGGTCTCCCTACAACGGTTTTCAAGTCTGCCCCCAGAATTACATAACGAATGTAAAAACAATGACTTACAAGATACACAAAATCAAACTGACACAAAAACTGCACATGAGGCCCCTGTACTGCCCCCGGAATTGGAAACGCTGATTGAAAAATGGGATGGATTGCCACCCAATGTAAAGCAAGCCATTTTGTCCTTGACTGAATGCTCAAAATAATTTTGGCTGGTTTCTGTGGCAAATCGCCAATTCTCTTTTTGTGTAAAAAGAGTCATATCTTTTCTGCATAATCAGATCGGGATTGCTAATTCCACTTATATCATGTTGTGGGAAAAATTGAATAGATAGCCGATTTACATATTTATAACTGCTATTGATATTCCCGGGGGAGTTTATAAGTCGTTGGATTAAGGGAAGTGCCTTTATATAAGGATTTTCGGGAATGGTTTAACGCTGGGGCCAAATTCTGTGAAATAGCAGACCTAACTGAAATAGCTCAATATCATATCGGAGTTGAAATTGCACGCTTTCAGCGAAAAGTGAAAATGACTATTCGAGGGGGAAAACATGAGTAATGGAGTAACTTTTGAAATCACACCTGTTGACAATAAAACAGATAGAGCAACCGTTAAGGCATTTCAGGATGAAAAGCTAATTGCAGTTGATAAGATTAGTCTACATTCTCATAGAAGCCGGGCACCTTTTCTGAAAACCGTAGCAGAAAAGACCGGGCTGGAAACGAACACGCTGGACAGAGCATTTATTGAAAACATCGACCAACTAAATGCAAAGCGGCAGCAGGAACCGACAGAAAAGAACCCTCTGGATGATTGCCCCGAAAACATCATAAATGAAGCTTTAGAAATGCTTAAAAACCCTGACCTTTTTGCGCGAATCAGCAGGGATATTGAGCAGATAGGCATAGCCGGGGAAAAAGAATTGTGTTTGACGCTCTATCTTGTCCAGACTTCAAGACTTTTAGATAAGCCACTGTCAGGGATTGTGTATGGCGCATCGGCAAGCGGTAAATCATATATGATTGAACAGATTGCTCGAATGATGCCCCCTGAAACCGTTATACAGGCCCATGACATAACAGATGAAGCCCTATATTACCTTCAACCGGGGGAGCTAAAAAATAAGATCGTATTAGCCGGGGAACGTATTCCACTGCGTAAGGATATTGTCGATTTACTCAAAAAATGGATGGATGAAAGAACTGATACCCCAAATACCAAAATATTCCCAAAGCTCGACAGTAGCAAAACATCCCGGATGATTCAGAAGGACTTGAAACTTGCCGAAGTTGAATATCTTGACGACTCTGGACGTTATGCAGATTTTCACGCCCTGCGACATACTTTTATCACAAATCTCACCAAAGGCGGGGTAAGTCCACGAGTTGCACAGTCTTTGGCGCGCCATTCGACTATTACCCTGACTATGGATAGATACAGCCATGTAGTCCAATCCAGTGAACGTGCAGCCCTTGAAGTCTTACCCGATATAGCGAAAACAACAGAAATAGTCCAAATTAAAACCGGCACGGATAATCTGCCTGTTGAGAGCCAAAAAACTGACACAAAAACTGCACACATTTGGGGTAAAACTGCACAAAAAACTGCCCAAACTGCTTACCCTAATAAGCATCGCCAGTCAGTGAAAGTCAGAGAAAACGAAAATCTGAAAAGAGAAATTGAAAATCATAAGTCTTTTCTTGAAAAGAAAATAGGCACTGACAATCAGTCGTTGTCAGTGCCTGTCCTTGAACGGAGGAGGAGGGATTCGAACCCCCGGTACGTTTCCGCACAACGGTTTTCAAGACCGCCGCCTTAAGCCGCTCGGCCACTCCTCCAAAGTCTTTATTTACAAGGCCTTGGCCTCAAAATACTGCTTTGGAAAACATACTAAAAATGCGATTTGCGCTGTGAGTCGCGATGACGACAATCTAATCTCAGCATGTCGCAAACAGCTCAAAAGATACTTATATCATCTAAACCTGTATTTGTCAACCGGGGCCATCATTCGTATTTTCGATATTTTTCTGTCACGCATTGAACGATATGCTGTGTCCGGTTTTTGTTTTTCGGGTTGCCGGCCGGAGTTGCGATGTTAAGTTGGGGGTGGGTAGTGTCCGACATAGAAATACCAAGACGGCCATGATTTGGGCCGATAAAATGATGATGGAAACGGACGTTACATCCTGTTCGGTGAATTACGCGGCACCGGTGAATGTGCTGTTTGTCGGCGACCGGCCGGTTTCTGAGGAACTGGTGGAAAGTCTCAATAAAAACGGCCTTTTATGGGACCGTGTTTCGATTGGCGACTTTCAATCCTGCATTTACAACCGAAAAATTCTCGGAACGGTGGTTTTTGACGCCGAACTGCTCACTCCGGAGCAGGCCAAGGTGTTCGAGGAGCTGTTCGCACACCTGGACCGGCAGGACATCTCGATGATTTTCCATAACACCCCTGACTTCGTAAACACCGATGCTTTACAGTTAGCATCTAAGACCGCTTCCACGGGATATGAAGAACTCTGGGCACGGATCGAAAGCAATGTCAAGTATTACCGGCGGCTGCAAAAAGACCTTTCGGAGAAAAAATCGCACAACTGCCAATTGTATCTGAATAAAGACACCACCGAGCAGCTTGAAATGGCCGGTCGGGTACAGCGGAATTTCCTGCCGGCACAACTGCCCCATACAGCCAACGTTCGCTGGGCGGCGATGTTTCGCCCTGCCGAATGGGTTTCCGGCGACATCTATGACATCGCGCGGCTGGATGAGGACCATATCGGATTTTATCTGGCCGACGCCGTGGGGCATTCGATGCCCGCAGCCCTGCTGACGATGTTCCTCAAGCAGGCGGCGGTGATGCGGCAAACGATTGACGATGACTATTACATTTTCAAGCCGTGGGAGGTCATTACTACGCTGAACCTGCGAATGTCCGAACAGGAACTGGCGGGATGTCTGTTTGCCACCTGCTTCTATGGATTGCTGAATATCAAAACGCTGAAACTTGACTATGCCCGTGCCGGACACCCCTATCCGGTCCTGATACGCAATGGGGAACGGATTCAACTTCAAACCCGCGGCGGTTTGCTGGGCATCTTCCCGGAAGCCGATTTCGAGCAGCAATCCATCCAGCTATTGCCCGGCGATAAGCTGTTTGTCTATTCCGACGGGGCCGAACCCATGCTCGGACACAGCGATGACACCGGACAATTTCATTTCAATCAGGCATTTGCCGACCTCGGTGTGTTGCCCGTTGATCCGATGTTCGAGACCCTGAACCGCATGGCCGAGGACTACCGATTCGAGCCCGGCGAGATCGACGATGTCACGGCGATCGGGCTGGAGATTCTTTAAGACTTTTCCGGCCATCACGGGCAAGATGCCCGTGCCACATCACACGGTCTGGTGATCCATAAACCCTTCCAATTTTCTTGAACGCACCGGATGCTGGAGTTTTCGGATCGCTTTGGCCTCCACCTGCCGGACACGCTCACGGGTGACTTTGAAAATGCGCCCCACCTCTTCCAGCGTATAGGTGTAGCCATCGCCAATGCCGTAACGCAGTTTGATGATCTCGCGTTCCCGGTAGGTCAGCGTCTTGAGCACTTCGTCGATGCGATCCTTGAGCATTTCCTGTGTCGCAGACTGTACCGGGGACTCGGCGGATTCATCCTCGATGAAATCACCGAAGTAGCTGTCTTCGCTCTCGCCGATGGGACGATCCAGACTGAACGGATGCTTGCTGATCTTGAGGACGCGACGGGTTTCCGTAACGCTCATCTTGGCGACTTCGGCAATTTCCTCGATGGTTGCCTCGCGTCCAAGTTTTTGCAGCAGGTTTTTACCGATCATTCGGAGTTTACTCATCGTTTCGATCATGTGAACCGGAATACGAATCGTCCTGGCATGATCGGCAATGGCCCGTGTGATCGCCTGACGAATCCACCATGTGGCGTAGGTGCTGAATTTATAGCCCCTGCGATACTCGTATTTGTCCACGGCACGCATCAGACCGGTATTGCCTTCCTGAATGATGTCCAGAAAGCTCAGGCCGCGGTTTCGGTACTTTTTCGCGATGGAGACCACCAACCGAAGGTTTCCGCCGGAGAGTTTTCGCTTGGCGTCTTCGTATTGAGTATAGACCGCATTGATCGCCCGCAACCGCTTGTCCAGTTGCTTGGGGGTTTCCAGCACCAATTCCTGCAAACCCACCAGTTCCTGTTTGATCGCCTCAATATCTTCGGGGTCATAGTCCCGTGTCGGTCCCGCTTCGATCAGCGGCTGCAACTGGTGCATCTTTTGCTGAATCCCCTGGAGCTTTTTCATCATTGGCTGAATGCGGCTGGTTCGCAAACTCAGTTCTTCAAGAAGGGTCGCGATTTTTCTGCGATTCCGATGGATCTGCTTAACATTCTGTTTGATCTTATCAATGTCCTTGAGTTCCTTTGTCGCAAAGAAAATCTCGGTGTTTCGGTCCAGCAACAGGTTGACCGTCGCAACGTTCGCGGGCAGACGGTTTTTGACAACGGCTCTTTCATACGCCTCTCCGCTGCTCATTTTCATGGTTCGATCGAACGGCAGCGTCCCGTCATCCACCTGGTTCAGTATTTCCACAGCCGCTCTGGCACAATAGTCGTTCTCAAGCACTTTGCGTCTAAACGCCAGACGGGTCAGTTCGATCTTCCGGGCGAGACTGATTTCTTCATCACGCGTCAGCAGGGGAATCTCTCCCATCTGCGTCAGATACATACGAACCGGATCGTCAACTTTGCGGCCTTCGGGCTCGGCAGTGAGTTCGGCCTCGAGGGCCAGGTCCTCTTCAAGGTCATCTTCATCTTCACTGCGCCCCACCTTGTCTGTATCCTCAAAGTCTTCGTCCTGATCTTTCTGGACGTCCGCTTCATCCAATAACTGAACGCCCATTTCATCAAATGTCATCAAGAGACTGTCCAAACGAGCGGGACTGATGATTTCATCCGGGAGCGCATCGTTCAACTCCTCATAGGTCAGAAAGCCCTTTTCCTTGCCCTTGGCGACAATGGCTTTGATTGTCTTTTCGATTTTCTCGTTACGGACGGCGGCACCTTTTCTGTCCTCTTCCGTATCCAACGCCTCGGATTCTTTATCGGCATCCTTCTCCGATTTTTCATCCGGCGTCTTATCCGCTTCCTCCTCATCGGGCAAATCCTCTTCGCCCTCGATGGGATCGAGATCGCCGTCTTCGGTCAATTCCAATTCGTCCTGCTCGTTTATTTGCTGCTTTTTCGTTTTTTTAGAAACCATTGAATCCTCTACTTAGTTCATCCATATCAATATAATCCCGCATTTCTCAGGTTCCGCCCTTTTCGGGCGATCTGCTGATGTATTTTCTTGAGTTCGTCGTCATCGTCCAGATGCTGTTTCAGCTTCTGTATGCGATTGTCGCATCGCTGCTTTTCCAGCATCGCCAACGCGCCTTCCAACTGGTTGTACAAATTCTCTTTTTGCTCAACAACGGTTTGCAGATGCGTCAGTAAAGTCGCCGTCCGGGGCGACTGAATTCGGGCATAGACCTGCGATACCCGCAAACCGCCCGTCTCGCTAAGCACACCAAAGACCGCCTCGGCCAGTTCTGTCAGCCGCTGGTCCGGGCCGAAATCGCTGACAGAAACCCGATCGGCAATTTCCTCAAAGCAGCCGGGACGCTCCAATAGGACTTCCAGTATCTCGCACTGTGATTTTGAAGCCAAATCGATGCTTTCGTCCGCAACCTGCACCCCCTGCTCAGTAACATTTTCTCTACTACGCTGAGCACGACGTTTTTGTTTTTGAATCGTCGTAATTTCCTCCTCAATACGGCTTGAAGAAATTCCCAGCAACTCACTGAGCCGGGCCACGACAACCGCCCGGCTGATAGAATCCATCTGCCGGGCCTCAAAGGCCCCTGCCGCCGTTTGCAGAAAGCGACGGATCGCTTCGGTGCGGTCGGAGAGATTCCGACCGTCCTGCAACTGCTCGGAAAGTACTTTCCATTTGAATTCAAGCACGTCTTCGGACGCCTCAATGACTTTCCTGAACGCATCGGCGCCTGCTTCGAGCAGATAATCGCAAGGGTCCTTGCCTTCCGGCACGAACGCAAGCCGAACATCTATTTTTTGTCCCAGACACACCTCCAACGCCCTGTTGGCGGCGGCTTTTCCCGCAACGTCACTGTCAAAGAGCAACACGATACGCTTGGCGTATCGACGTAATATTTTTACGTGACCGTCTGTTAAGCTTGTGCCCAACGCAGCCACGACATTCTCGATCCCAAACTGATGGGCCATCATAACATCCGTATAACCTTCGGCTACAATGGCGGTTCCGCTTAAGGAAATCGCCTCGCGGGCCTGATACAGTCCGTAGAGGGAGTTGCTCTTGTCAAACAGCGCCGTGGCCGGTGAATTCATATATTTGGCCGGGTCGTCGCCCAAGGTGCGGCCGCCAAAGCCAATCACCCGACCGGTCACATCGAAAATCGGAAACATCAGGCGGTTTCTGAACTTGTCATAGCAGCCGCCGCGATCCTTTTCGACGGCCAATCCGCCCTGAATAAGATATTTATTCGCAATCTTCTTTTCCACCGCCTGTTTTGTGAGGTCGTCCCAGGCATCGATTGCCAATCCAAGTTGCCATTTTTTCGCCATTTCTTCTTTGATATGACGACCGGCGAGATACTCTCTGGCCGCGGCACCTTTTTGGGCGTCCCACAGATTGGCCGTCCACTGTTTCAACGCCCACGTATTTAATTTTTCAACGATTGCCGGATCGAGTTGATCGCCCTGAGAAGCACCCTGCTGCCGGCGAGTCGGTTCGATTGCGATGCCCGCTCGGTGCGCCAGACGCTCGACGGCCTGTGGAAACGTCAGGTTTTCTTTCATCTGGACGAATTTCAGGACATCACCGCCAGCGCCGCAGGCAAAACACTTGAATATCTGTTTGTCAGGATTCACATACAGACTGGGCTTGTGGTCGGTGTGGAATGGGCACAGACCCACCATTTCCTTTCCCTTTTTATCCAGATTCATATGTTCAGAAATGACATCGACAATGTCATTGGCCTGCTGAATCCGGCTGATCAGACTATAATCCCATTTCCCAGCCAAGACATCTCCGTAGTGTTGCCCCTTCGCGAGGTTCCTTTAAGCTTCTTATCTCTTTTCGTTTTCCCTTAGACAATAAAGTATAGAACGACATGTCAAAAAGTCAAGTTCTGGGAACAAAATAGCTCTTATAGCACAGATAATGTGGAATTTTAATTTAATAGACACTTGACCTAAAGAGACACCTCTTAAGTGGACGCATCGGCATCGCAAAGGGCGCGAAGATTTTCTATTGAGAGTTCATCAAGCCGGTCGACAACTTTTTTCGCTTTGGGGGCCAGCTCGTTTCGGTTGTAGGTGGTTGTGACGGCGACGGGATTCATGCCTGCGGCGGCGGCGGCCTCCAGGCCCCAGTGCGAATCCTCGATGACAACGCATTCGCCTGCCTTGACGGGGTCGCCGGACTGGTTAAGCTTGTCCAGCGCCAACAGATAGCCCTCGGGATCGGGCTTGCCGTGCTTGACGTCATCAGCGGCGATAATGGCCTCGAACGCATTCCCAAAACCGGAGCCATCCAGCATGAGGTCGATATCGCTGCGCAGTGCCCCGGAACAGATGGCCCTGCGGATACCGCTGTCAATTAACCGCCGAATGAATACAGCCACACCGTCGATGATAATGGAACCGGATACAACAAGCTCATCGAAAATGACTTTTTTCTCATCGATCAATACCTGTACTTTGGCATCATCCAATCCCATGCGATAATCACGGTTGACCGCTTCGATGTTATCCAGGTCGCTGTAGCCGAGATATTTTTCCCAGTGGACCTCCTTGGGCACGTCCACGCCGTAGCGATTGAACACGGCATTTAGCGCTTTATAATGCAGTAACTCCGAATCCGCAATCACACCGTCAAAATCAAATATCACCGCTTTGAGCATTGTTTATAACTTTCTATTCCGCAAGGGATTCCAGTTTTGTTATCCATTCGTTGAAATGAGGGCATGCCTGTCGCATTTGATTCAAGCCAATGTGTCCAGCGGCAGTGATACCGTTGATAGTCTTCTTGAATTGTGGATAAACATTCGTAATCCGCCTTGACGGACATGTTTCAAAATTATCGTTAATTGCTTCCGGTGAAGAAAAAGAGTTTCGAATTTTGTCAAAGTATTCAGAAAGTGCTGTTTCACCAAGGGAATTCGCTAAAACTATGGGGTCCGAAAAAAGCAATGCTTCAAATTCATGCATCTGCACATAAGGTATAAATCGAGCCGGATTAAATGGCTCTCCCATTTGCTTTTGGATATCGGATAGTAACGCATCTTCGATGGTTTTGGCTTTTTCCTGAACGGTCTGATACGCGTTCGCCGCTTCTCTGCCGGGCCAGTCGTTTGGCATACCATAATAGTCAACAAATGTGGTTACATACACTCGGGATTCTGACTTGAGGGCATTTGTGATTTCTTTTTGAATTCGTGAATACCGAAAGCTGCCACCTCGTTCTCGCAAGAGAACAGGGGCAAGGGCAATCCCTTTGGAACCCCAAAATGGGGCGAGAATGGAATTGACGAACTTAACCTCCGTCTGCCCCTCGGCTAAAACTTTTACCCTATTCATAACCGGGACTGTCCTCAAAGATGTTTTTCTGCCACAGTTCACCCAGCGAGTAATCTTCCAGCCAGAGTTTTAATTTTTCTTCATCGAGCCGCCTGAATTTTGATTCTCCGTTTTCACGATTGACCACGATAATATCCTGCGGCTCAAAATAGTCGATCAATAGTGGGGATTGCGTCGAAACGATCACCTGTGTTTTCACCGAAGCGGCCTTTATCATTTCGGCCAGTAACACCAGAGCATGAGGGTGCAGTCCCAATTCTGGCTCGTCTAAAAGGATGGTTGACGGCGGTTCCGGCTGGAGTAAGGCCGTTGTCAGGCACATAAACCGCAGTGTACCATCTGATATTTGGCTGGAGAGGAAGGGGTAATTAGATCCTTTCTGTTTCCACTCAAGCACTATGTCATCTTTATTTTCTTCATCAAGTAAGCGAAAATCGTCAAAGAAAGGGGCTGCTAACTGGATCGTTTCACGAATCCGTTGATATTCTTTTTCATACTTCTTTTTTAAGAATAAAAGAAATGTAGCAAGATTTCTCGCATCGGAATATAAGTATTCATAGTCTCTTTTTGTATAAGGCAATTTCACTTTGGCAAAATCGCTGGTATCATGAAAATGATAAGCAACCCAACTTTCCATAACCGGCTGAACCGCTTCTCGTATTTTCGCTACATATTCGTCATGGTCTTTATTCCCTTTTGAAAACAATGTTGACTCACTTAATCCGTGGTCAAGCTTTTTGGCCCATTTACTACTCAAAGTACTCGGCCCACCTGTTACCGTCTCTTCGAAGAAAAGCAATTTATTGGTCTTGGAAGGAAATATTTTAAATTCCCAAGACACCTCATGTTGCCTCATCTGAAGACATCCAACCAGTTCATGTGTAACTTTTGAACCCAAATAAAGTATTCTGTCAGCGCCATCTTCAACGTAAATTTGAAATCGCCCTTTTGCAATTGCACGTAAAAGTTGAAAAAATTGGAGAAAATTGCTTTTTCCCGCTCCATTGGGACCAATAAGGATATTGAGATTTCGCAGTTCAATTTCCTGGTTGCGAATTGACTTGAAACCCTTGATTGTGATTTTGCTAATGGGATTTCCCATAAAACCTTTACTCTCTCTGGGAGCTAATTTATGCTGCCCTTTCAGGGCGTTTTACTCTTTTTTGATGCACTTGCTCCCAGGGCGTTGCCTTGGGCTAAATTACTTTGGCCTTTCAGGCCATACATTCAAGCATCCCGTCAATAAGCAGTATAGAGGTTCTGCCCTGAATCCGTCAACAAAAAAGCCCCAGATTTGAGGTCCGGGGCTTGTAGTAAACAACTCTTGGTTTAATTATATCACAGATTTTATGCCATCTCGGGGACGGGGCCGATGAGGGCTTCGTAGTCCTTGAAGGTGGTTTTGTCGCCGGAACGGACCTCTTCGGCCAGCGATTTGATCAGGGCCGCGTTGCGGGTGACGTACCGGCGGGCCAGGGTCTCTTTACGCTGACGCATGGAGACGGTTTTGGGGGCATCCGCCCTGCCGTTACCGGCCACCGCGACATCCATCTGGACCTTTGAGGAGGCCTGATCGCAGAAGTAGTAGCCGATGATCAACGCGATCGCCATATCCACCAACTGGCGGCCATAGAGATCCATGTAATCAACGCCCTGCTCTTTGGCAAAGGCCGCACATCCGAGCAGCGTTTGGGTGCCTTCGGCCAGCAGTTTCGTTAAATCCTGCACGCTGTCGGCGTATTGTTTTTCGGCTAATTGGACCAGATATTTTTCGCAGGTTCCGCCGCACACGCCGCGCACCGCCGCAACGACCTGTAACTGGCTGGTGCCTTCGTAAATCGTTGTGATACGGGCGTCCCGCGCGTGACGTTCGCAGGCATAGTCCCGCATGTAGCCGGACCCGCCGAGAACCTGGATCGAGTCATACGAGACCGTATTGGACATTTCCGAGCAATAGTATTTACTCATCGGGGTCAGCATTCCGGCCAGACGTTTGATGAACTTTAATTCCTGCTTGGCCGCCTTAATGGCGTCTTTGTCGTCGGAATTATCGATGATCTTGTTGAGGCCGATCTCGTGATCCACGACCCAGCTTGTTTCGTAGAGCAGCGCCCTGCCGGCTTCGATAGCCATTTTCATATCAATCACCAGATCGCGAACAGCAGGCAGTTTCTCAATCGGTACACCAAACTGTTCACGGCTGGCGGCATAATCGCGGGCGATGCGGTAGGTTGCTTCGGCGATGCCCATCGACTGACCGGCGATACCGATGCGGGCGCCGTTCATCAGGCTCATGACGTATGTCACAAGGCCGCGCTGACGCTCGCCAATGATCTGGCATGGCGTATTGTCAAAGAACAGTTCGCAGGTCGGAGAACCGTGGATACCGAGTTTATCTTCCAGACGACGTACCTTGACGGTCGGACCGCGGTCACACACAAACAAGCTCAGTCCCAGACCACCACTGCGTTCTTCCGAACGTGCCAGCACGAGCAGTACTTCGCCGCAGCCGTTGGTGATGAAGCGTTTGACGCCGTGCAGGAACCAGTTGCCGTCGTCATCCTGAAACGCCCGTAACTTGCAGGCCTGCAGGTCCGATCCGGCGTCCGGTTCGGTCAGCACCATCGCGCCGGTCACTTTACCGGAGGCAAAGTCGTGCAGGTAATACTGCTTGATATCTTCGTCGGCGAAGAAGTTGATCGTTTCGGCGATGCCCTGCAGGCCGAAAATATTCATCAGCGAGGCATCCGCACGCGAAACAATCTCGATTGCCATGGAATAGATCGTATTCGGGAAATTCAGCCCCCCAAACCGGTGCGGCAGTGTAAAGCCCATGACATCGGCTTTAGCTAATGCATTTAACGCATCGGCGATGCCACTTGCATAGCTGACCGTGCCGTCCGGATTGAGCGTGTTGCCTTCATGGTCCACATCTTCACTGCGAGGGGCGATGAAGTCGGCGCTGAGTTGGCCTATCGAATCAAGGACCATATCGTAATTAGTCACCGCCTCTTCGGCATTTACAGGGGCAGTGTTGAACTGGTCGGCATACTTGAAGCCCTCTTCCTGCAGCCCAGCAACCTCTTTCAGATCCATGTGCCGGAACAAGAACTGAATATCGTCATTGTCTTTATAAAAATTTCCCATGATACATTCCTTATTTCACAGATTATTTTTTTGACAGGATTAACAAGATTAAATATTTATCCTGTAAATCCCGTCTGAAAACCTTGTGTTAATCCTGTCTATACCTTTTCCCTGATTGCTTTGATCATCATCGGCACCACCTGATTCAAATCGCCGACGATCTTGTAATGGGCGACATTGAATATCGGGGCCTCCGGGTCGTTGTTGATTGCGATGATCTTCTGGCTGTCCGCCATACCGGCCTGATGCTGAATCGCCCCGCTGATACCGACAGCGACATATAAACTCGGCCGTACCGTTGTACCCGTCTGGCCGACCTGATGGTCACGGTCGATGAATCCTAAATCGACCGCGGCACGGGTCGCTCCGGGCGCTCCGCCCAGACAATGCGCCAGATCCCAGACCAGCTTGAAATTGTCTTTGCTGCCGACACCGGCGCCGCCGGCGACAATCACGCGCGAGGCCTTGAGGTTGACCTTTTTGGCCTGCATATGTTCGGCGAGAATTTCAATCGCCAAATCCGTCTGAGACAAATGAACGGGTTCTTTGACAATCCGGGCTTTACGTTTTACATCCGGCGTCGGCATCGGCATGACGCCTTCACGCACGGTCGCCATTTGCGGCCAGCGGTCATAGTTGATGATCGTCGCAATGATGTTGCCGCCAAACGCGGGACGAATCTGAAGCAGCAGATTCTCGTAAACTTCGCCGGTTTTCTTGATTTCGTGATTGCCGATTTGTAAATCGGTGCAATCGGCGGTCAGTCCGGCCTTGGTCGCACTGGCAACCCGCGGCGCCAAATCCCGTCCGCACGGCGTGGCCCCATACAGAGCAATCTGCGGCTTGTACTTTTCGATCAAACCATCAATCACTTTCGCATAGCTGCTGGTCTGGTAATGCTCCAGCAATGGATGTTCAGCCAGATAGACCTTATCGGCTCCGTACTGGCCCAGACGCTCACACAGATCGGCGACCTTGTCGCCCAGCAGCAGCGTTGCCAGCGGAACCTTGAGTGTATCGGCCAGTTCACGGCCCTTGCTCAGCAGTTCCAGCGAAGTGTCTTCCAGCTTTCCGTTATGCTGTTCGGCAAAAACCCAAACTTCTCCCTGTTTATTTACTTCTATCATCTGTTCTTCCTTGCTATTGCACTGCCCATCGGACTTGTTTGCTTTCTCATTATTACCCAATCGTATGATCGACGATTAATTCGTGGACCATTGTTTCAATGCTTTGCTGCGTGGGTTCCACCGTCTTTGTGTCTTTGGCCGCGAGGACGACGCTTTGGATACGGTGCACTTTCGTCGGGGAACCGTCCCGGCCGCACCATTGCAAATCCGCTTTCAGATCGTCCAGATCCCACTGTTTGATCAGCAGGCCCTTCACTTCCAGATCCTTACAGACGGCTTCCACATCGATGGTACTGTCTTCTTTCGCAGCGGCCTCGACTTCCAGGCGGCACTTGGCGAATTTATATTTCATCAATTGCTTTGCCCGCGGGACACGGGGCTCATTGGCGGTATCCAACACCGTCAGCAGCGCCGGCAACTGGCTCTTGACTTCCTGCCAGCCGTTGCCGAGATTGCGTTTTGCCACGACGGTCTTGCCGTTGAGGGAAACTAAGTTTTCGACATAGGTAACCTGCGGCAAGTTGAGCTTTTCGGCAATTTGCGGGCCGACCTGGGCTGTGTCGCCGTCGATGGCTTGCCGCCCGCACAGGACGATATCGGGGCTGAGTTTTTTGACACCGCAACTGAGGATATAGCTGGTCGCCAGTGTATCCGACGCTGCACATCGCCGGTCCGTCACCAGAATCGCCTGATCCGCCCCGCGGTACAACCCCGCTCGCAAGATATCCGCCGCAGCGGGCAGGCCCATCGCCATCACCGTCACGGTCCCGCCGAACTGATCCTTAATATCCAGCGCCAATTCCAGCGCATTGAGGTCTTCCGGGTTGAAAATCGCCGGCAGCGCAGCGCGGTTAACCGTGCCGTCCTCATTCATGGCCTGACCTGTAATCCGTTTGGTATCAGGCACCTGCTTAACCAGTACTACACAATTATATCCCACTGATAATCTCCATGAACTTCAAACACCTTATTTTTCCAGAATACAAAGATTTCGTAGTTTAGTCCAAAATCAATACAAGTCAAACAAAAAACACTGTCTATACAATCCGGCTTAACACCTGCAAATAGTGACTATTCAAGCTTTTATATATCGAAAGTTGGAGAATAGAAAAAATACACCCACCGGTCATATCCGTTAACCCAGATGTCGTTCGATAAACCCGGTGTCCACCTCATTTTTGACAAACAGATTGTGCGAGAGAATCTTCTGGCATATAGGAATGGTGGTTTTGATGGGTTCGATCTTAAATTCGCCCAATGCCCGCTGCATGGTCGCAATGGCTTCCTCACGGGTGGGTTGATGAACGACGAGCTTGGCTACCATCGAATCATAATAAGGCGAGACCATCGCATCCTGATAGAGGTGGGTGTCCACGCGAACGCCAAACCCTCCCGGCACAATGAACTTATCGACTCTTCCGGGAGAGGGGGCAAAATCACGGGCGGGGTCTTCGGCATTGATGCGGCATTCCATGGCGACTCCCCGGTGACGAATGTCCCGCTGCCGCAGATCCAGCGTATGACCGGAGGCGATCTTGAGCTGCCACTTGATTAAATCCTGACCAGTCACCATTTCCGTTACCGGATGTTCAACCTGAATACGCGTATTGACTTCGATAAAATAGAAATTATTGTCCTTGTCCAACAGGAATTCACACGTTGCGGCATTGTGATATTTCGCCTCTTTAATCAGGCGAAGCGCCGACTTGCAGAGTTCTTCGCGGGTCTTTTCGTCCAGCACCGGACACGGTGACTCTTCAATCAGTTTTTGGTGACGCCGCTGGATTGTGCAATCCCGCTCAAAAAAGTGGACCGCGTTGCCGCTTTTGTCGGCCATGAGTTGCACTTCCACATGACGCGGCTCAACAATGACTTTTTCAAGATATACGATGCCGTTTTTAAAAGCGGCCTCGGCCTCCATTTTCGCGGCGGCAAACCCTTTGTGCAAACTGATGTCATTATGGGCGACGCGCATGCCGCGACCGCCGCCGCCGGCGGCAGCTTTAACAATGACCGGATAGCCGATTTTGTTGGCCAGCTTAATCGCGTCGGCTTCATTTTTAATTTCACCGTCAGACCCGGGCACTACCGGAACACGGGCTTTTATCGCAAGCTCTCTGGCTGCAACCTTATCGCCCAACTGCCGCATCGAATCGGGGCTGGGGCCAATAAAAGCAATTCCGCATTCATTGCAGATATCAGCAAAATGGGCGTTTTCGGCCAGGAAACCATATCCCGGGTGGATCGCATCGACATCCGCCACTTCCGCGGCGCTGATAATCGCTGGGATATTCAGGTAGCTTTTGGCCGCCGAGGGCGGACCGATACAGATCGCTTCATCCGCAAGCTGTACATAAGCCGCATCCCGATCCGCTTCAGAATGCACAACCACCGCTTCGATCCCAAGCTCACGACAAGCCCGGATGATGCGAAGCGCGATTTCACCTCGATTGGCAATTAATATCCTTGAAAACATAAAGCTGCCTTATTATCAAAAAGGAGAGAGTTGCATTGGTATCGATTGTCAGGGACGAAGTTTGAAAAGCACCTGGCCGAATTCGACCGCCTGACCATCCTTACAAAGGACCTCAACAACCGTTCCGGATGCCTCGGCCCTGATTTCGTTCATCACCTTCATCGCCTCGATGATACATACGACTGTATCTGCATTGACTTTATCCCCCACCTTGGCATAGGGAGCGGCATCGGGGCTTGAGGCCTGATAGAACGTCCCGACGATTGGAGAGGTCACCTTGATGAGATTATCGTCTTCCGCCGCCGGAGCGGGTGCACTGGCGGCCGTTGGAGCAGTTGCGGGAGCAGCCATCGGAACCTGCGTCATCACCGGTGCCGCGGTACCGGGGCGCTTAAGATGTATCTTAGAATCACCATCGACAACCTCTAATTCCACGAGGTCATTCTCTTTCATCACATCTATCAGTTCTTTTACTTTTTTAAATTCCATGGTCTTTTTCCGAGGCTGTAATATCTTTTTAATTTCTACACGACATGTCGACTTTTTCCAAGAGTCAGGCGGTCAGTATAGCCAACTCTTGCAAAATTGCAAGCACTTTCATGCCGTAACGGACGAACAGATTCGTTATTGTGTTTTCGACCGATAAAAACATATTTCATTAAAAACTATCACAATTGATTGATTTTTACCCCATTTTCGGGATAATTCGTTTTGTTTTACAGAAAACACGCGTTTTTGTGCCGGAGCCATTAAATTATGTCAAAATTAAATCTGGAACATCGCCTTAAGCAGGAAATCCTTATCGGCGACGGGGCTATGGGGACAATGCTCTATCAGCGCGGTGTTTTCCTGAATACGTGCTTTGATGAGCTGAATTTGGCCAAGCCGGAACTGATTCGGTCGATTCATCAGGAATATGTGGAGTCCGGCTGCGATTTTATCGAAACGAACACCTTTGGCGCAAACGCATTTAAACTGGGCCAGTTCGGTCTGGTCGATAAGGTCCAGGCGATTAATGCAACTGCTTCATCCCGTGCCAAAGAGGCCGCAGGGGACGCGGTCCTGGTGGCCGGGTCGGTCGGACCGGCAGGAACGAACAATCCCAATCCGAATGAAGAGCTGACCGTTTCCCTTACCGAGGCCTTCGGTCAGCAAACAAAAGCATTGGCTGATGGGGGTGTGGATTTTCTTTTGCTGGAGACATTTACCAGCACAGCGGAACTGCACATTGCAATCGAAGCGGCTGCGAAGACCGGACTGCCGATCGTTGCGCAGATGACCTGTACGGAACAGCTTGAAACTTTTTTTGGAACACCTATCGAAAAGGCGATTGCCGAAATTGCAGAACACACGTCAGTGGTTGCGGTGGGACTGAACTGTTCATTGGGGCCTTCGGACATGCTCGAAGGATTGCGGCGGTTGCGGAATGTTACCAATAAGCCGATTTCCATCCAGCCGAACGCAGGACTGCCCCGCCGGGTTGAAGGACGCACGCTGTATATGTGTACGCCGGAATATATGGCCGAGTACGCCAAGCGATTTTATGAGAACGGCGCCCGGATCATCGGCGGCTGCTGCGGCACGACTCCGGCGCATATACGCGAAATCGTTAAATCCGTGCGGGCTTTGGACAAGGCAACCACGGTTAAGCCCGCTGCGATTCCTATCAGTGTAAGCAAAGTTAAACCAGCAGGTATTGAATCGGTTCCGCTGGCGGAAAGAAGCGCCCTTGGAAAAAAATTAGCAAGCGGCAAGCCGATCACCTGTATCGAGCTGACGCCGCCACGGGGGGTGGATGCGGATAAGGTCATCGACAGCGCAAAACTTTGTGCCGAGCATGGGATTGACGCCATCAATATCCCGGACGGGCCGCGGGCCAGCGCTAGATTATCACCGCTGGTAACGGCGCTGAAGATCGAGCAGGCGGCCAAAATTGAAACGATTCTGCATATCTGCTGTCGCGACAAAAACCTGATCGGCCTGCAATCGGATTTGCTGGGGATTCAGGCGATGGGGCTTCGGAACGTGCTGCTGATTACCGGCGATCCGCCGAAACTGGGAGAGTATCCGGACGCAACCGGTGTTTTTGACCTGGATTCGGTGGCGCTGACACAAGTGGTGCACGATTTAAATCGCGGGCTGGACATCGCGCAAAATGAGTTGCCGCAACAGTTGTCGCTGACGATTGGTGTGGGGGCAAATCCGGTGGCGTCGGAACTGCATCGGGAGATCGACCGGTTTAAGCAAAAGACCGCAGCGGGCGCTGAATACGTCATTACGCAACCGGTGTTTGATACGGAGATGTTCTTTACTTTCGAGGCGGCGGTTGAGGATTGTGGATTGCCGTTTATTGCCGGCATCTGGCCGTTTACCAGTTACAAGAATGCCGAGTTCATGGCCAACGAAGTGCCGGGCGTGACTGTACCGGACGAATTACTGAAACGAATGGCCAAAGCAAAAACACAGGAAGACGGCCGGAAGATCGGCATCGAAATCGCCCATGAGATGATCGCCACGCTGGCACCGCATGTCGCGGGCTTTGCGGTCAGCGCTCCGTTCGGCAATGTCAAAATCGCCCTGGCCGCACTCGGCGGGATAAAACCGGAAGAAATAACATAATTCGAATTAATCTCTCAGCAAAGAAAACTTCGATCCGGTGGATTAATTATTTTATTTCATGCCAGACATAGGCACCGTCTTCTAATTTGATGCGGTACTCTCCAATAATACGATATCCCTCTTCATCATAGTTTACATCTACTGTCTCTGGAATCGGCATTCCCTTGGGACCAATGACAACACCCCAACGTGCAATCGGACCGCCCCACATCATTCGCACACAGGTCTTATTTGGGTCGTTTCTAAAGACGAATATATAAGACATTTCACGTTTTAGACTATTAATCGTATTCGGTAACTTGATTGGAAAAGAAGTAGCTATATATAGCTGATTGAGTACTTCACCTGTATCAGAATCATTTAAAGTATTCAGCCAGTCCTGAACCTCGATAACGTCTAAAGATTCTGTCATTCTTTGATGGAATTCCCTTGTAGTTGAAATGTAACCCGGCTCATCCGATAATTGAGAAGGTGGATGAAAAAAGGTCCAAAGCATAACTAAATAAATTATCAGAAATACGATAAAACATGAACAGATTCCCAAGATAAACAAAAGAATTCGTCTGTTCTTTTTTTCTTTTTCTTGTTGATCCATGTGTTCTCCTTCGATTATTCGACCCATTCAGGGTCGGTTTGTAATGTTTACTTTTTTTACCCCGGGTTGCGCTTTGCTTACCCGGGGCTACCATTTTTTAAGCCCTTTCGGGCTTTTATTGTGGCCGAAGCTTCCAGCTTCGGAATTGTTTTTATTCTCAAGCAGGGTGCTTGAGCTACCTTATTTTTCCAATTCAATCAGGTCTTCGTAGGTCTGGCGTTTTCGGATGACCTTGTATTGGTTGCGATCGACGAGGACTTCTGGGCACATGGGCCGGGCGTTGTAGTTGCTGGCCATGGTGTAGCCGTAGGCGCCGGCGGTAAAGACCGCGATCAGATCACCCCGCACCACTGGCGGCATCGCCCTGTCTTTGGCGAAGTAGTCGGTACCCTCGCAGATGGGGCCAACGACGTCGACTGTTTCCGTGCCGGGCATGGTCAGGCCCTTGGTACGTTTGGCGGGGACGTATTTTTCGTTCACCTGTGCAGGCCAGATAAAGTGGAACGCCTCATACAGGCACGGGCGGATCAGGTCGTTCATGCCCGCATCGACGATCACAAATGTTTTTTCGCCGCCGGTCTTTTTAAAGACGACTTCGGTCAGCATGATCGCGGCGTTGGCGATGATGCTCTTGCCCGGTTCGAGAATCAGCTTCAGATTGGCCGCCTTGAGCAGCGGTACGATGCCCGCGGCGTAGTCAACCGCCGAGGGAACGGTGTCGCTTTCGTAATCGGCCCCGTAGCCGCCGCCGAGGTCCAGCGTGTCAATCGTATGGCCCCTGCTGCGAAGTTCATCCACCAGCGGCAGGATCTTTTTGACATAGTTGACATACGGTTCGATGGTTTTGCCGCCGGAACCGAGGTGGACGTGAATCGCCGACATCTCGACGACACCGTTCTTGTTGTATTTTGCAAACACTTTCTGCGCCCGCTCGATATCGATGCCGAACTTGGTCTCCTTGACGCCGGTGGTGATATGGCGGTGCGAATCGTATTTGATATCGGGATTGACGCGCAGGGCCGCTTTGGTCGTCTTGCCGTGTTTTTTACACAAGGCGATCAGGTTTTCCAGTTCCGGCTCGGACTCGATATTGAAAGTGCCGATGCCCGCATTGAGCGCGTCGAGAATCTCAGCATCCGTCTTGCCCACACCGGCATAGACGATCTTGCTCATATCCGCCCCGGCCTGTTGTGCACGGTACAACTCCCCGCCGCTGACGATGTCAAATCCGCTGCCCGCTTTGGCCAGCTCTTTGAGGATATTGATATTGCCGCACGCCTTGATCGAGTAGCATACCGTCGTGTCAATGTCCGCGTACGCCGTCTGAATCTTCTTGAGGTGATCCAGAAACGTTGCCTTGCTGTAAATATACACCGGCGTTCCGACTTCGTTGGCAATTGTTTCAACGTCAACACCTTCGGCGAATAATTTTCCGTCCTTATAAATAAATGAATCCATCTTTACTTCCTGTAAATCCCGTTAATCCTGTCTGAAAATCATCGGGCGGCTCGCGCCGCCTCGCTTTTGCTTAGCAACCAATCGTACCACTGTTCCATGCCTTCGCCGGTGGTGGCGGAGACCTGGAAGATCGGGGCGTTGGGGTTAACAACATGAATATCAGCCAGCACCCGCTCCAGATTAAAATCGATATAGTCCATCAAGTCAATCTTATTGATGAGCACCACGTCTGCCTCCGCAAACGTGCCGGGGTACTTGACGGGCTTGTCATCACCTTCCGGGACGCTAAGCAATATCACTCGAAGGGTCTCACCAAGGTCAAATGCAGAAGGACAAACCAGATTGCCAACGTTTTCGATGATCACAACATCCATTTTCTCCGCTTCGAGCGTCTTGAGGGCGTTGTACACCTGCTCGGCTGACAAATGGCAGGCGCCCTGTGTTTCGATCTGGACGGCTTCGGCACCGGCGGCGCGGATTTTCTGGGCATCGGTGTCGGTTTTAATGTCGCCCTCGATGACGCCGATCTTAACCTGGCTGTTCAAATCGCGAATCGTCCGGGCAATAGTCGTTGTCTTGCCGGAACCGGGAGAGGAAATCACATTCAGGCACAGGATGTTATTGTCCTTGAAGAAGGCCTTGTTCTTTTGGGCACATTCTTCATTGCGGCTTAAGATTTTTTGATTCAGTGATACTTTCATGCTTTCGTTTAGTCCATTCTTTATGATTTACTCAACCGACTGTCACCCCGGCCTTGAGCCGGGGTCCAGACGCTTCATTGTCATATTTTATTTACAACGTTTATATTCAGCCACTTATACACTTTGCCATCGCCCTGGATGCCGGATTCTGCCGTCGCCAAAGCTATGGCAAGACAAGCAAGTCCGGCATGACAGTTTGTCAACACAGTGTACTCGCTCCGAAGCTGGAAGTTTCGCTCACTTTAATCCTCAAACTCTATCGTTTCCAGAAGCAGCGGTGCATCCGGTTCGAAATCAAACGCTTCACTGTCACATTGACTGCACGCAGGCTTATATACATCAAATTCAAACGTCGTATGACACTTTTTGCATGTCGCCCGCAGGGGGATGTGTTTGATCTCAAGCGTCATCCCCTCACAGACGGTCCCCGCGGCGGCAGTCTCAAACGCAAAGCCCATCACCTCATCATTGAGGGCGTTAAACTGCCCGCAGGAGATGACCGCACTGGTCGGCTTGGCCTTGACCTGCTTGGCCTGCTCGATAATCGTTCGCAAAATGCTTTCGGCAACGGCTGTTTCGTGCATTTTCTAATTTATCTTTCCACGCGGATACGTCATTTTTTCAGTTTCTAATTCGAGCCATCCTCGCGATATTTATGACCCTAAAGGGTCAGCAAATCCTCGGCAGTTCGCGCCCGTAAGGTGTCTGGACGATGCGGCGCCCGCCGATTTTGGTTATCAGTTCCACGAGCGGGCTGTCCGTCTCAGATACGTTTCCAATCATCGCGGCCTTCTGTCCCAGCGGATGGGACCGCCATAAACTAATTGCTTTGTTTGCGACTTCCGGCGAGGCCACTGCCAGCACCTTGCCTTCGTTGGCGATATTTAAAAGATCAAACCCAAGCATGTCGGCGGCGGTCTGAACCGTTTTGTCCACCGGCAGTGACAGCTCATTCAACTCAACATTGACACCCGCCGACTGCGCCACCTCGTTCAGCGTCGCGGCCAGTCCGCCGCGGGTGGGATCACGCATAAATTTGACGGCATCGCCAAGTTCGGCGTATAACATTTCCGTTAATTCATGCAGACAGGTGCAGTCGCTTTTCAGCGGTGTATCAAACTTGAGGCCTTCGCGCTGGGACATGATCGTCATGCCGTGGTCGCCGATGGTGCCGTTGATCAAGACACAATCGCCCGGCTTAATTCGCTCAAATGACGAATTCGCATGGTCGGCCAGCATGCCCACACCCGCCGTATTTATAAACACACCATCAGCGGAACCTTTTTCGACGACCTTGGTATCGCCGGTGACAATGTTCACATTGGCAGCGTTGGCCGTCTCGCCGATGCTTTCGAGAATCTTCTCAAGCACGTTAAGTTCCAGACCCTCTTCGAGTATCAAGGACAAGCTCAACGCCAGCGGTTTCGCACCGGCTACGGCCAGGTCGTTGACCGTGCCGCAAACGGCGAGTTTGCCGATGTCGCCGCCGTTGAAGAACAGCGGCTTGACCACAAAGCTGTCCGTCGTAAAACACAGCTTGCCCGCAGGCACATCCAGCGTCGCGGAATCGTTCAGTTGGACCGATTGGCCGTCAGCAAACTTCGGCACGATTGTTTTTTGAATCAAATCACCCATCAGCCGCCCCCCGCCGCCGTGAGCCATCATTATTTTTTTTGTCTGATCCATTGTTCCTCGTACAAAAAATTCCATTGGCTTATCCTTTGCCTTTATCTACCATATTTATACCACGCCGAGCAGGCGCCTTCGGTGCTGACCATGCACGGTCCGACGGGCGTGTCCGGCGTACATTTCTTACCGAACATACTGCACTGCGGCGGGTCTATCAAACCGCACAGCACTTCGCCGCAACGGCAGCCGGCGGGTTCTTCAGTCGGAACCTCTTTGATGCCGAACCGATGCAGGGCGTCAAATTGTTTGTACTGATCTTTCAATTTCATCGTCGCGCTGGGGATCACACCCAGCCCGCGCCACGCACCATCGCACGGTTCAAACATATCCGTAATAATCTTCCAGGCCACTTTGTTGCCCTGCGGCGTGACGGCGGCACCATAGACCGAGTCGATCTCGGCGGTGCCGGCGGCGATCTGCTCGCAAATCTTCGCCAGCCCTTCCAGAATCTGAATGCCTTCAAACCCCGCCACCACACACGGCCGCTTGAATTCTTCCACGACCGGCTTATACGCATCCGAGCCGAGAATGACACTGACATGGCCGGGGCACAGAAACGCATCGATCTTATCATTCTTTGAGCCCAGCAATGCCTGCATCGCCGGAACCACCAATTTGTGTCCGCTGAGAATGCAGAAATTGTCAACGCCGTCACGCGCGCCATCCATCACTGCGACCGCGCTGGGCGGCGTAGTCGTCTCAAAGCCGACCGCCACAAACACCACGATTTTGTCGGGATGTTTTTTCGCCAGGGTCAATCCGTCGTCGGTACTGAGCACGACCTTGATATTATTGCGATGCAGTGATTCCAACGAACCACCCTTGCCCGGCACGCGGATCATATCGCCATACGTGGCGATGATGGTGTCATCCCGTCGAGCCAGATCCATCACGACATCGATATATCCCTGATCCGTCACACACACCGGACACCCGGGGCCCGAGAGCATTTTCAAATTCTCCGGCAGCAGCGTGCGGATACCGTGACGAAAAATCGAGACCGTGTGTGTACCGCAAACTTCCATCACCTGAATCGGGCGTCCTACTTTTTCACATGACGCATGAATGGTTTTGCGCGCCTGTTCAATTCGCTCAAGCATCATCACCTCCCTGCTGTTCGGCCTTAAGGCGTTCTTCTTCGAAATGCGCGATCTCCTCGAACAGTTCCCATGTTTTCTGGGCCTCTTCTTCGTCGACCTTGGTGATGGCATATCCGGCGTGGATCAGCACGACATCGCCGACCTCGATATCCGGCGTGAGCGTAATGCGGATGTTCCACTTGTTGCCCATCGCATCGGCCACCGCCCGGTCGCCGTCTTTTTCAATGATTCTCGCTGGTACCGCTAAACACATATATTCGCTTCCTGATTTTTAACCACGAAGTTCACGAAGGCCACGAAGATTTTTTTTATAAATTTTTTCTTCGTGCTCTTCGTGTCCTTCGTGGTTGTTACATTATCACTTTTCGATCATCGCCGCGGCGATGGCTGCCTGTCCCAGGGCAATACCGCCGTCGTTGACCGGAATCGATTTCTTCCATAATACACCAAATTGCTCTTCCTGCAAACGATGAATCATGCGATTGGCCAGATAGCGGTTACAAAAAACGCCGCCTGAGAGTGCAACATCGTTTATTTTAGTAGCTATTCGAGCTTGAAGGGCCATTGCCAAAAGCCCTTCGCAGACCGTATTATGGAACTTCGCTGCGATAATTGACTTATCAATACCGGCATTTATGTCAACAAGCACGCCGCGGATAACCGGGGTATATTGCAGATGGAATCCACCCTCTTGTTCGGTTAACTCGACAGGGTACACATCATTTATCCCATCCTGAATCATTGCTTCCAGGGCCATGGGCAGTTCGGCCTCAAAGCGATTGACCGCCCCTAATCCAAGTAACGCTGACACGGCGTCAAACAGCCGGCCCATGCTGGACGTTTGTACGGTATTGAGGCCTTTTTCGATTTGGGTTGCGATCAGTTTAATCTTGTCTGCGTCCGGTTCGATGTGGTCCAAAATATCGGCATATTCCTTGACGCCATCACTCCCCAACAGTCCTACAATCGGACGAATCGCTTCTTTGGAGGCCTTGTCACCGCCGGCCAGCGCATAATAGGCCAGATGGCCGAAGCGTGTAAATTCGGTCAGAGAAGCGATCAGGCATTCGCACCCCCAGATCGCTCCATCTGTGCCGTAACCGGTACCGTCGGCCACCAGCCCGATGACCGGCCCCGGTTCATTCGCATCGGCCAGCACCGAGGCGATATGCGCCCAGTGATGCTGGACACGGAGCAATTTTACATCGTTAAACTGCTCGGCAAAATGGGTCGCCAGATACCCCGGATGCAGGTCGCAAACGACCACTTCCGGCGACACCTTAAACAGGTTCCGCAGATGTTCGACCGATTTGACATAATGTCGATACACCCGCCCGTCGACCAGGTCGCCGATGTGTTCGCTCATCAGATACTGATCGCCCTTGACAAAACAAAACGTATTTTTCAAATCCGGCCCGGCAGCGAAAATCTCTTTCTGAGCCGGTTTATCCCGGTAAATCGGCGTCGGCACATAGCCCCGCGCCCGGCGGAGAAACGCCGCCTGCCCGTTGACCTCGTGCACCACCGAATCATCCAGTTGACGATAGATGTCCCGGTCATGCATCAAAAACACATCCGCAATATCGCCCAACTCGTCAAGGGCCTGCTCATTGTGACAGATCAGCGGCTCATCGGACAGATTCGCACTGGTCATCACCAGCACATCGATTCCGTTCTCGGCAAACAGCAGATGATGCAGCGGGGCATAACACAGCATAAATCCAAACCGGTTTGTGCCAAAGGCAACAGACGGCGCGATGGCACCGTTTTCTTTTTTATCCAGCAGTACAATCGGTGATTCCGGACTTTTCAGGAACCGCTCGCAAACTTCATCAACGATTGCATATTTTCGTATGGTCTTAATCGAAGCGGCCATCACCGCAAAGGGCTTGGCGTCGCGGCGTTTGCGTTTCCGCAGTTCCTGCACGGCCTGCTCGTTGGTCGCGTCCACCGCCAGATGAAACCCGCCGATGCCTTTGATGGCGGCGATACCCCCCTTTTTCAAAACCGCCGCACAGTGTGACATCGCTTTATCCGAATCGCTTTCAATTGGTTTTCCCTGGTTGTCGGTCAGCCGGATTGTCGGCCCGCAGTCCGGGCACGCCACCGGCTGAGCATGAAAACGCCGGTCCTGCACATCTTCATACTGCCCGCGGCATTTCGGGCACATCTCAAAGGCGCCCATTGCGGTATTGGGCCGGTCGTAAGGAATGGTTTTGACAATCGAATACCGCGGGCCGCAATGGGTGCAATTGATAAACGGGTAGCGATACCGAAAATCGTCTGTATCAGCCATCTCATTCAGACACGCAGAACACATCGCACAATCCGGCGTGACCTGTGAAACGGGCGAACCATCCGATTCGCTTTCTATGATGCGAAACATCTTATCCCCGGCGACAACATCGATCGATTCCTGCCCGCATTCGATAACCTCCATCAACGCCGGATAATCAGCTTGTGTTTGATTACACAGCCGAGTGACAAATACATCCAGCACGGCGTCACTGCCCTGAACCTCGATTGTGACTCCCTGCACGTCATTGCGCACCATCCCGGCAAGCCCCAGTTCCATCGCCAACCGGTAGATATACGGCCGGCACCCGACTCCCTGCACGCGGCCTCGAATTGTAATGCGTTCTCTGATCAGTACATTCACCTTTTAGATTTCATTATACCCATCAGGGCTTCTGACCAACCACAAAAAAGCCGATTCGTAATCGATTTTGAGCAATCGGCCCGGTAAAAAAAAAATGCGGATATTAAAAATTTCGACCGTAACGTCTTATAAGATTGTCTTTTACGGCAAGAAAACGAAGGACTGACGATTTTTATTAATAAATCTTAATATCTTATTCATATTTCATTGACATATATCATTGGTTCGTATATAATATGTTCTATGATAACAATGTTCATGACCGGGGGGTCAAAATGTTGCACATAAAAAAACTCAAAACGTTCTTTCGGATAAAGGAAGCGGCCCGGCCTCCGCCGATCTTAAAAAAGGAAACCTTTTTAACCGGAAATCATCCATTCAACCTTTTTAGAGAGGAAAAAATGAACCAACCAGCAAAACATCAGAAACAAAACTTCAAAACACCACCGCACTTCTTTGAGTCCTCACGCGGTCCGCCGGAATGATAACCAAACGGCCTTTTTGCTCAGATGTCATACCAATCCCAGTAAAAAACTGCGCTTGATATGCGGCTATGTAGTTTCACGGCAGCACTTTAGAGTTCAGCCCGCGGAAATTTATTACCCTAAAGGGTATCACTGCCCCCTGCTTTCATTTCGATTTTTTGCTTCCTTCTGCCGTCATCAGCCATTAGAATCCTCTTGTTGAATTTCAATTTGTTTTCAGTCCTCATTGAAAGAGCGTTATACGATGGTACGGAAATTCCGCGAAGAGCTTCATGAAGTTAGGGCACACTGGAAGAATTATCTCCTCCAGAGTTTACTGGCTACGGTATCGCTGTTTTGTGTGTTGATTTTTCTGGAACAGGGAGAGCAAGTCATTGTTGCTTCACTGGGAGCGACGGCCTTTGTTGTGTTTGCCATGCCGAACAATATTTCTGCTCAACCACGTAATGTCATCGGCGGCCACATCGTGGGCCTGGTATGCGGCTTTGTAGGCCACTGGCTGCTGAACACGCTGCCCAACCCGGATTATTTCATCTCCGAGGCCGCAATTCATGCACTGGCTGTCGGACTGGCGATGTTTATCATGGTGGCTTTTGACACCGAACATCCGCCTGCCGCAGCGACGGCGCTGGGTGCGGCAATCGCAGGCCCGGGCCAGCGGCTCATTATCAGCGTCCTGTTTTTCTCCATTGTCTTCACTGCCATTCGCCTGCTGACAAGGAAACATCTTCGCGATCTGACATAATCAGCACGACTTGTGTTTTTCGAGCCAGTTTTGGCACCATTGCTCGGCGGCCTGCTTGTTTTTCAGCTGCCCTTCCAGTTGGGCGATGTACATTTCCTGGGCCAGTTGGCCGACCATGGGGCCGGCAGCGGCACCCAATGCGATCAATTCGTGGCCGTTCAGCAACGGTTTGGGGCGGATGGCCTCTTCCGGCATGGCTTCGGCACGCTGCTGAATCGTCTCTAAAGTATCTGTGGAGGCGTTTTTGGCGTTCTGAATGGCTGTCTGGAAAGTCAGCAGGTCCCAGAAGTACGGTTCGTGCAGCAGCAGTTTCAGCTTGGAAATCGGCATCTCCGCATCGAGCAGGACGTTCCGTTTTTCGAGCAGGAACCGGACATGCTTGAGATGGTCGTTGCTGAGTTTGAGTTTTCGGCATTCGGCCAGTACAGCCTTGGTCTCAAAACCCGCCCAGAAGGCCGCCAGTGCCAGCGGGAAATCCACGGCTTTGGGAAGATATTCCAATACCGATATTCCGAATGCCGCCGCCTGACCCTGGTAGGACTCGAAGACGGCCGCGGCAAGGCCGGAATCGATCAGCAATTGCACGCCCAGCGCACGGCCGGGATGGGTCAGGATTTGTTCGAGTTCGGCGGCGATGCGTTCGGCGCTGATGCCGGTAATTTTGCCCGCGTGTTTTTGGATCGACGTCCAGGTTTGAGGCTCGATCGTGAAATCCAGCTTGACCGCAAACCGCACGGCCCGCAGCATCCGCAGGTAGTCCTCGCTGAAGCGTTCGTCTGGGTCGCCGATGGTGCGCAGGATGCGTTTTTCGAGGTCATTTTGGCCCTCAACGAAATCCAGTACTTTTTTTTCGATGGGGTCGAAGAACATGCCGTTGACGGTGAAATCCCGCCGGGATGCGTCTTCGACGGCCGAGGCAAACTCGACATGGCCCGGATGGCGGCCGTCCTGATAGCCGCCCTCGGTGCGGAACGTAGCCACCTCGACCTGCTTGCCTTCAGTGAGAACCATGACAACACCAAACTGGGCGCCGATCTGCAGGGTCCGCTTAAAGCATTTTGTGACCTGCTCGGGCACGGCATCGGTCACAACATCGTAATCATGTGCACAGCGGCCCAGCAGGCGGTCGCGCACGCACCCCCCCGCAAACAGGGCCTCGTAACCCTCTTTACGCAGCCGCCGAACCACCTTGTACGCCGCATCTCGATTGGACATAGCTTATTGAACCACGAATCCCGATGCATCGGGACGAATAATATATCCACAGATTACACAGATTATGATGATTATAAAAACATTTTTAAAAAAATCTGTGTTAATCTGTGTAATCCACCCTCCGTAGCACCGCTACTGCGGAGGACGGGTCTGTGGACTTCGCCTCCGCATTAGAAGCTGTACCGCACAGCCGTATAGACGCTGGTGTTGTTTTCGAACTGGGCGAATAGAGTTTTGAATTTTGGACATTGGGTGTTTGTATTTGTTTCGTGTTTCGATATTTACTATCCTGAAAGGTATCATGGAAACGATTCAAACTTTTTTTAGGAATTTTTGAAAAAAGGCGAATCCGTGTTTGATATTTGGCAAACAATGGCTATAATACATCTAAAAATCTAATAGGAACCCGAATCCGAAACGAGCATCTCAAACGGAGGAACCCATGAACACCGCCAACGGCTGGATTAAACTGTACCGCTGCCTGCTGGATGATGTCGTTTGTCAGAAATCGACCTATTTTCACCTGTGGGTGACGCTATTGATGATGGCCGCTCACAAACAACGGGAATTCATTTTCAATAACCAAATCCATAAATTGCTGCCCGGTCAACTTATCACCGGCCGAAAAAAGCTGTCCAAGCTGACCGGAATACGTCAATCCACCGTCGAAGATATTCTTAGAGCATTGGAAAATGCAGGCAAAATCCGACAACAAAAAAACACGAAATTCCGCGTTATTACCATTACGAAGTGGGACGATTTCCAAAGTGAAGAAAATGCCCGACAACAAACCGACAGCACCCCGACAACCGGCCGACAACACGCCGACACATACAAGAATGTAAAGAATGAGAAGAATGAAAAGACACACACGCGTGATGATTTTTATTCAAGGGAGCAAAGGGACATTCAGCGTATCCGCCAAGCCAATGAAGAAGCCAGAGCCCGCTGGCTGGCCTCGGGGGATTAAGCAGAGTGACCGAAGCATCTTGCTTCGGATAACAGAAGCCCGGAGTGGAAACGACGGGATGGGGAACCGTGTGGTTGGCGTACAGCACCGGGTGGCCGCATCGTGTTCCCGATTGAATCGGGATTCCACGCTTTTGCTGTAAGGCTACCCAGTATTACTTTCTTCTGCGAAGCACTGTCAATCCACCCAAAGCCAGCAAGGAAAGCGTCGCCGGTTCGGGAACCGGGTTATAGGGAATATTGATCAATCCGTTGCCTCCGATGTCTACCGTATCGGCAATGATTTGCGAACCAATCGTGTCTCCATATCCCGCCAAAGATAAATGATTGTTCGGAAAATACAACTTTCCTGTCAAATCCAACCCTCCTGCGCCATTTATTTCTGAATCATTGTAATTGGTGCGGCTTTGAAATATCGAAATCCCTTCATAGTCTCCCGACGTAGGCGCAGAAAGTGTCATTTGTGCATTTCCACGGACATCAACACCTCCATCAAGCATGTGAAACATGACCTGATCGGCATAAACATTACCACCCGTTATATGCAAACCACGGCCATACATATCTCCGCCGATTTGATAAATACCAGGCAGCAGAGTGACATTACCGCCAGCAATATCAATCCCGCCAGGATAGTAACCCGGTTGTAAGGTATGGACGCCATCATAAATACTTAATCTGCTGCCATCTATAGGTGCTGTTGGTGATTCCAACAATAATGAGGGTTCAGGAAAAATAGAAAGTGGATCCTCTATCGGATCAAGATTTGTTCGCAGAATTGTCGGCGCACCATTGTTTGTCGTTTGAAGATATCCAAGAACTTTGTCTGAAATATCGTAACCTCCGACCACATTGATCACTGAAAGAAGTGATTCTCCGGAGCCGAAAGGAAGGCCAATTGCCTCAAAGCCATTGTCCAGACCTGAATTCACATAAATCCCGCCTCCTTCAATCGCCAACTCGGGCATCCCGTGGACAACCAATCCAACTTCATACTCCGAAAGAGCAATCAGACCATACCCTTCATCAAAGGCCGGTTCAGCGAAAACCGGCGTGGCACTAACTACCAACATTGCTGCGATTAATGCAAATACTGCCTTTTTCATTGTTCCACTCCTTAATTTAGTTTTTCTCCTCCGCGATCTCCTTCTGTTTCTGGGGATTGCGGACGTGATGGCTCAATTATAGACGATCCCCATGGCAAAATCAAGAAAAAAAGTGTATCAGGCCGGTTTTCTGGTATAATCCCGCCATGAGTTCTGAACGAGATATCAAAATCATGCAAATGGCTTTACTGTTTGCCCGAAAGGGCTTGGGCAGTGTTGAACCGAATCCCGCGGTGGGGTGTGTGATCGTCAAGGGCGACACCATCCTCGGCACCGGTTTTCACGAGCGGTTTGGCGAAGCCCATGCCGAGGTCAACGCGCTGGCCGACTGCAAAGCCAGGGGGAACGATCCGGCGGGCGCAACGATGTACGTCACGCTGGAGCCGTGCAGCCATACCGGCAAGACGCCCCCCTGCTCGCAGGCGGTGATCAATGCAAAGATCGCCAGGGTCGTCATCGCCGCCGAGGACCCGACCGACCTGGCCGGCGGCGGCATCGAGATGCTCAAACAAGCCGGTATCGAGGTCGAGGTCGGCCTGTGCCGGGACGAAGCGGAAAAACTCAACGCCCCGTTTTATAAGTATGCCCGCACGGGTCTGCCGTGGGTCATCGTCAAGTGGGCCCAGAGCAAAGACGGCTACCTGGCCCGCAAGAACGCGGCCACCGAGGGCAACTGGATCTCCAACGAACAAAGCCGGGCCGACGTACACAAACTCCGCAAACGCACCCAGGCCATCCTGACCGGTGTCGATACCGTCATCGCCGACAACCCAAAGCTGACCGTCCGCATCGAAGCCGAAGCCATCGACCGACCGCCGCTGCGGGTGGTCGTCGACAGCCAACTCCGAATCCCGCCGGACTGTCACCTTGTCATGGTGCCGGACGCTCCGACAATCGTGGTCACAACCGCCCGAACAGCACAGGCTGAAACAGAGAAAGTTCAAAACCTTCGCGATGCGGGTATCGAGGTTCTGCCCGTTCCGGCGTATGAGGACCATTGCGACCTGGGCGAAGCGTTAATCCTATTGGGCGCCCGCGGCATCCAGCAACTGCTTATCGAGGCGGGCCCGACGCTGATCACCGAACTCCTCAACCAAAACCTCGCCGACGAAGTCCGCATCTACATCGCCCCATTCACCCTCGGGGCCAACGGCACCGCCAGCGCCAGTGAGACCATGAAAACACTGGCCAACCGGCAGGAACTCAAAGATGTAAAAATCGACACCTTCGATACCGACATTTGCATCCGCGGCTATTTAGAAGTCATCCCAAAACCCCTTGCTTAAGCGATATTAGTACTGAAAACGTTGTTTTTTATAGGTTTTGGGATAGGTTCTTATAATCCTGACAGGACTTACAGGATTTAGAGCCGATCCTAATAACCTTCCACCTTTTGTATCATATACGCACAATCCTATTGCTGCATAATTTCGGAAAAATTGGCTTTAGAGCAGAATATTCTTGACACTGCAATGAGTATTTTAGTAGAATTAACAATGTTTTAAAAAATCAATTATGTCGTTTATCTTTTAACTGGATAATACCGGACTTGGGAGGTCTTTCATTATGATAATAAATGACAAAAAAAAATTTCACTCATGGGTGGTCTTATTTACCCTCTTTTTGACCGTAAATTTTCAAATGCTTCAGCCGTTGTACGCAGATGAATTCTGGCAAGCCGCCAAGGATTACTCCAACAGTCTTGGGTACCTTGTAGAGGAGGCGGTGAACATTCTTTCAGACGCAAAGGACGCCCTCGAAGCGGCTTTGCAGGAACTCAGTTATGCCAAAGCGGCGTTACAATCGGGGGTTGCTGGGGGATCTGCACTGGTGGCAAAGGCCACTGCTGCGGTGGGCTTAGCAGAAGCTGCTGTGGGAGCGGCAGTAACCGGTGTAGAAGTAGCAACATGCATCGTTGCCGCATTTGTTGCAGGTACGGCCGCAGGACAAGCACTGGACTACGGTATCAGCCAGGTGTGGGATCCGATTTTACCTATTGCTGTCGCGGATCCGAATTACGTTTATCCTAACGACGTCGAGGTGGACTTATGGATACCGGCGATGATACAGGCTGGTACCGGTCTCAGTATGACGCGGGCTGACTTCGATACAGCCGATGCGAACGTTCCGGGCTCAGGGACAGCCGCGTGGAACTTTATACGTGAAGGAGCAAGAGGCTTTGCCATCGCCATACGTGGAGCCGGTGCATTTTCCGCCGGCCAATGCAGTGACACACTGCTCGCCGCCGGTGACCTACAGACCTGGCTGCCGAACTATACTAATAGCATCGAGAGCTTTGCCGCATACCTTTCTGCGATGCAGACGTTTACCGGCGACCCGATGGTCGCCATTAACAATGCACGCAGCGAGTTAGATGACCTCGAGGCGGACTATCCGTGGAACCCTACTGACGTGCCTGATCCGAACGTGCTGACGGCCGCAATAAACCAGACGAGAACCGCGCTGGACATGTCTGAGAACGCGTTAAAGATGGTTGGCGATAGCAACGGATATCCGATTTCGATCGATAGTCAGCTGCTGCCGTCGCAGACGCTGCTCGATTTCATACAGTTTCTCGACAACTGCAAGAACAACGGCGTTGCCTGCTTGCCCCAAGCCGAAGTCGACATCACCGACTACTTCATGGGCGTGCTGGGGGCTACGTTCAACGGCGTACCTTCGATAGCGGCCGAGATAGCACAATGGGACGGCCAAGGTGACACCGGCAACGAAGCGCTGTTGTTCAACGCCCACGGCGGAGTGCTGACGCCTTCGCAGGTGCTGACCACCGCCATCGCCAACCACTGGGACAGGATAGACCTTTCGTATTCGCCGCTCATCCAGTGCGGGCCGGCAAGGATACTGCAGGACCCCGACAATATCACCGGCACGTACGGCGGTGTCGCAATGTTTACCGTCCGTGCAGCCGGCGACCCGACCATCGTGTACCAGTGGAAAAAGAACGGCGTCGTTCTGAGCAACGGCGGTGACATTGCGGGCGCAGATACCGCCTCTCTGTCGCTTAGCAACCTGTCTTTGACGCGAGGTGTGCTCGACTGCTACAAATGTGAGGTGGCCAATGCTTCAGGCAGTGACGAATCCGACTGCGCGTACCTGACCGTGCCGTGCTTCCATATTTATTCCGGCGATCTCAACGGGGACTGCGTGGTGGACTTAAAGGACTTTGCGATGATGAGTATCGACTGGCTTAACGACGGCAGCTTACCGTGATAGATTAAAGCTGTTTGGTGTCAATGATTTTATCGTTGGGAGTCGTCGTGCAGTGTAAATATAGAGGTCAGCGTTCGCATTTTTAAAAGGTACAAAATCGTTTATTTTGGATTAAAAACGGCGATTATGAATTAATGTGACTTTCGAAAAAAGCTCCGAAAGTGGTTAAAAATCATAAAAGCCATTCATTGACAATTTTACCTATCTTTACATTTTGCAAAAGTGCGAAAATTAGAATACGGATTGCCGAGTACTGCCAGCAGCAAAGTCCGTTTGACACAGGTGAAGTTGAAATCAATGAGAGCTACTCTGGTGCCCGTCGAGTCCGTGGGATCCGAGGTTGCGGGTGCAGGGAACAACGTGACCGGAACCCGTGGTCACAGTATCACAAGACGTATCCAACCCTGTAGAGGTTAAATAAAACGTACCCGTGAATAATTCGACCCCGTTAGGGTCGCAACTGGCCCGCACACCTGACCACGGGTTTCGTCCCGATGAATCGGGACTTCACCCGCGGCTATTCTTCTTGAAAGCCCTCACGGGCTTTTATCCTGTAAATCCCGCCTGTCCGCCATAGCTTCTGCGACGGCGGGTTCATCCTGTCTAAAAATGTAACGTATAGCTCCAACGCAATCGGGCGGCTCGCGCCGCTGCGCTGTTGTGCGGTCGAGACGCCCGCGTTCCCATCAATCCCACTTCAGGACGGCGCCGGTGTCGGCGCTGGTGGCCATGCTGGCGTATCGCCCGAGCCAGCCGGTGGTGATCCGCGGCGGACGCGGTTTCCACTGCTTTTTGCGTTCGGCCAGTTCTTCATCGGTCAGCTGAGCCTTGATCGTATTGTTCGGGATATCGATCTCGATGATGTCGCCCTCATTGATTAGTCCAATCGGTCCGCCGACCGCGGCTTCGGGGCTGATGTGCCCGATGCAGGCGCCGCGTGTGCCGCCGGAAAAGCGTCCGTCGGTAATCAGCGCCACCGATTCGCCCAGCCCGGCACCCATGATATAGCTGGTGGGCGAGAGCATTTCCTGCATCCCGGGGCCGCCCTTGGGCCCTTCGTAGCGGATCACAACCACGTCGCCGGCCTTGACCTTGCCGTCGAGGATGCCCTCGCAGGCGGCTTCCTGGCTCTCGAAGATCACCGCCGGCCCGGTATGGGTCAGCATGGATTTATCAACGCCGGCGGATTTGACCACGCAGCCGTTGGGCGCAAGGTTGCCGTGCAGGATCGCCAGTCCGCCGGTCTTCGAATAAGCATTGTCCAGCGGATGGATGCAGTCGGGATTCTTGATCTTCGCGTCCTTGATGCGCTCGCCGAGCGTTACGCCGGAAACGGTCATACAGTCGGTGTTCAGCAGGCCGGTTCTGGAAATCTCATTGAGAATCGCACTGATGCCGCCGGCCGCATCGACATCTTCAATGTGCCAGTCGCTGGACGGCGACACCTTGCAGATGTTCGGGCACTTCTGGCTGATGCGATTGATATGGGCCAGGTCGTACTCGACTCCCGCCTCATGGGCAATCGCCAGCGTATGCAGGACGGTATTGGTCGAACCGCCCATGGCCATATCGAGAATGAACGCGTTGTCGATGGATTTTTCCGTGACGATCTCCAGCGGCTTGGGGCCTTCGGCGGCGGCCATCGCAACAATGCGCGTGGCGGCCTGTTTGTACAGGTCCTGCCGCTTGGGATCGACCGCCAGAATGGTCCCGTTGCCCGGCAGTGCCATGCCGATGGCCTCGCACAGGCAGTTCATGCTGTTAGCGGTGAACATGCCCGAGCAGCTTCCCGGCGTCGGACAACCCTCGCACTCCAGTTCGGTCAGCTCTTCTTCGGATATCTTCTTATTATTGTATTTGGCGACACCTTCGAAGATGGTAATCAAGTCGGACGCTTTGCCGTCTTTGGCCTTGCCCGCGGCCATCGGCCCGCCGGACACAAAAAGAGTCGGAATATTCAGCCGCATCGAGGCCATCAGCATCCCCGGCACGATCTTGTCGCAGTTGGGGATACAGATCATCGCATCAAAACAATGCGCGCGAGCCATACTTTCAACGGAATCGGCGATGATCTCACGGGAGGGCAGCGAATATTTCATTCCACCGTGGCCCATGGCAATACCGTCACAAATCGCAATCGTATTAAACTCAAACGGCACCCCGCCGGCGGCGTAGATCGCCTCGCGGATGACTTTGCCGACCTGCTGCAGATGGCAATGGCCCGGAACGACGCCCGTATAACTGTTGCAGACGGCGATAAACGGCTTGTCCATGTCTTCGGATTTAACCCCGCAGGCCCGAAGCAGCCCGCGATGCGGAGCACGCTGAAATCCCTTTTTGACGGTATCACTGTTCATAATGGTCTCCTCTTGAATCAAACATACGGCCGGTTTACGAAAGGACGGAATTATACCCCCGCGGGGCGCTAAAAGCCACCGTCAATCCCGAAAAACCCTTTTACGAGGTCGTTTTTTTGAAATTAATCCGGAATTAAAGTGTAATTTCCTGTTGTCAGGAGAGTTGGCAACCGCTATAATAACCCTTCAAAAATGGCCTTTGAAACGAACGAAACCCTTATTTTTGGAGAAATGTTATGTTACACAAAGCTTCTGTGAGTTTGATAGCAGTCAGTCTGATTTGCACCCTGCTTTTTTCGGGATGCGGTTCAACCGGAAGCATCAGCTTGAAATTCGTTCCCCAAGAGACCGTCATGTACAAATCAACGACGGATGTCATCAAGGACTACCGCTTTGAACAGCCCACGATGGGAAAACTCACCGAACAGCAAACTAAAAACACCGTGGTTATGGAGTATTCTCAGGACGTTCAGAGTGTCGATGAAAGCGGCAATGCCGCCCTTAAGATCACGATTGACCAACTCAAGGTTGACATCATCAATAAAAATGATCCTCAACTGTCCTTCGACAGCCAAAATGAAGCCGACAAGAACGCTCCTTTAGCGAAATTGATTGGACAAAGCTACACCATCCGGATGACGCCGTCGGGTAACGTCAAAGTATTGGATACCAAAGAAGCCATGGCCGCCGTCACCGCCGCCTATGAAAAGAAGATTGTCAAAAACATTCTGGACCCGAAGAACATTGTTGCCCGCCATGAGATTCCGTCAATACCGAACGATCCGGCCATGAAACTGTCGGTAAAAAGCACCTGGAGCCAGATCGTCCCGCCTCTACCGGATATGTTCGCATCAAAGTCTTTTGAAAAAACATACACGCTGACAGCCATTGACGGGACGATTGCCACGATCCAGATGACCGGCAACGAAAGCGCCAAGCCCGCAGAAGGCGCTCAATCTAACATGATGAACCCGTTCGCCAAGCTGTTTGACAACAAAGATGACTACACTGGTTCGATGCAGATTGATCTGGCAACCGGCAAGGTCCTCAAGTCCGAAGAGATACTCGTCAGTTCCTCTCTTATGGAAGAAATGCCGGAAAACGGCGACCCCAAAAAAGGACCCGACACGCTGACCATGCGGTTTACCAACCACGTCAAACTTGAGAAGCTGAATTAGGTCCGTCTTCGGATTGTTGTATGAAAGGATGCATAGCGTGAAATCGTTCGGTTTCTGGTTGATGATGTGTGGCCTGTTGTGTGTTGTCGGGTGTCAGGGACCTCTCGGGGCGTCTCAGGACAACTGGCTTCTGGTGTCCTTTGAAAAAGATGTCCCGATCACCTACAAAATGGTCTCGGAGCGTAACACCGAGCTTGACATCACCACCGATAACCCCGCCAAAAAATCCAAGCCGACGACCAGTTCCGAGAAACTGGAATTGGTGATGGTTTATACCCCTATCGACGTGGACCCCTTCGGGCTGTCAACGATTAACGTCAAATGCAAATCGGCCAAAGTCACCCGCACCCAATTATCCGGCAAGCAGAATGTCCGGGATGCAATGGAGACATTGTCTGGAAAAAGCTTCACCCTGAAACTCTCTCCAACCGGAAATCTCGAAGATATCAGCGACCTGGAACGGATCGCCGCTGAACTCGGCAAGGCATCCTTCACAAGTTCCAAGGACACGACGCGGATAAAGAATCCCGATATGATCGGCGATTTTCTGGCCCTGCAGCAATACCTCTGGGCCGCCGGTTCGGCGATCCCGAATCAACTGAAGCTCAAGCCGGGCGATACCTGGCGGGCCCAGCAGTCGATCCCGTGGCCGCTGCCGATGTATCCGCCGCCGGCACGGACAGCAACCTACACACTCGAGGCGATTGCCGCCGAAGAGGGACAGCCGCGCAAAGCCGTCATCAGCAGCACTTATGCACTCAGCGAAACCCCACTGGATGATTACATCAAGCCTTACGAAGAAGGCCGATTCCAGATGCGGGGAATGTTCGGCTTTCTTCGCAATTTCCAATTCAAGCACATCGAAGGGGCCGGCAAACAACTCTTTAATCTGGACGATGGACTGGTGGACTCGGATCATCAGGAGTACCTGATGAATGTTGACGCGACGTTCATGCTGCCGCTGGGCAACTCGAGGCCCGTGCTGACGGTGAATCAGAAAATAGACATCAAACGCATCGAAACCCCTGATTGAATGGAGACCGAATCCCTTGAAGCGTAATAATCTATGGGCTCCGTGGCGGATTAAGTACATTCAGGGATTGTCTCAAGAAAGCGACTGCTTCCTGTGCGATTATCTGGCCACGCCCGAAAAGGACACCGACAATCTGCTCCTGTGGCGAACCGAGCACGCCTTTGTGGTGTTCAATAAGTTTCCGTACAATAACGGCCACCTGCTGATCGCCCCGAACCGGCACATCCCCTCGCTCGACGACGCCAGCGATGAGGAACTGCTGTGCCTGATGCGATTGGTGCGGGATTGTCAGACAGCCCTTTCCGCAGCCATCAAGCCGCACGGCTTTAACGTCGGCATGAACTTCGGACGCTGCGCCGGGGCGGGCCTGCCGGAGCATGTGCATATCCACGTCGTGCCCCGCTGGGATGGCGACACGAACTACATGCACGTCTGCAGCGACACCGACGTCATCAGCCAAAGCTTAACCGAACTCTACGACCAACTCGTCGAAGTCAGCCACAAAGAAAACTTGCCGAAAGTGTAATTTGACAGGATTGACAGGATATTTTTTAGACAGTATTAACGGAGCTAATAGAAAAAGAGGAGTCAAAGATGCCAAATGGTAGAGGGACACCTAGCTGCATGGAGTGCAAACATGCGTATTTTAATTGGAAATCTACCCCTGGATTACCTGCTGATGCCATATGCAAGCTTTGGAATGTGCGACTGCCAATGGCAGAAATGCTTGATAATAATTTAGAGTATCTGATTCCACCGGAGGAATACAAATATGATAATTTGATATGTAAAGATTACGAGCGTAATAATGAAGAGGTTGGCTGGCTGTTGCCTGAAGTCGTTTCTCAATTGGATAAAGGCCTTTTATATGCTATTGCGTACAACGAGATCCCCATTCCGTCAGCATATCATCGTATAGTCTGTAGACTTTCTAAAGCACCCCATGAGGAACTGGCATCGAAATGTTGGCTTGAAAAAAATGCAGAAGAGTTTATTGGCAAACGATTGCTCGTGACTAATGTTCTATTAAATATTGAGTGTGGAAGTTATGTTCGTAATGCCCTATTTAAGTCGTTTTATGCAAATTTCATCAGGGAAGACTCCGATACGACTTTTTTTTCAAAAGGCAGAAAGATAGGAAAGAATCCTTTTCATGTTCGCCTGTTACGATTTTGGGATCACCAAGGAAAACGTTATGGTGGTATCGCTAAAATTGAAGAGAAAAAGCTCTGGTGCAACGATTTTTGGGTAATTTTTTCCATAAATAGAACGGGTACCTTTAACTTTACTGATCATATTGGACAATTTAGTATTCATATAGGCCCAGAGGAACCTGTCTTTTGGAATGGGATATGGCCAAGGTTTGAAAAAGGTTCGCCACGTTTTTCTGGACTTGTTGAGATAAAAGCAGATGTCAAATAGTTTTGTAGAGCCCATGTGGACAGATAATTTCTGTGAAAATCCGTGGTTAATATATTTTGTAAATCCTGTTATCCTGTCAAATAAAAATCCCGTTAATCCTGTCTAAAAAAATGACTTTACAACTCGCACAATACGCTGTGACCGAACACACCAGCCGGGGCCGGAACTACCCGGAACCGCCGCATCCGTATCGGACTGCGTTTGAGCGCGACCGGGACCGGGTGATTCATTGTGCGGCGTTTCGTCGGCTGGAGGGCAAGACGCAGGTCTTTACCACCGGCGTCAACGACCAGTACCGCACGCGCATGACCCATACCATCGAAGTCGCCCAGATCGGGCGAACCATCGCACGCGTGCTGAATCTAAACGAAGCCCTGACCGAGGCGATCTGTCTGGCCCATGACCTGGGACACGCCCCGTTCGGCCACAACGGCGAGCACATCCTGAATGAACTGATGCACGACGCAGGCGGCTTTGAGCACAACCGCCAGTCGCTGCGGATCGTGGATTTTATCGAACAGCCCTACCCGGATTTTGCGGGGCTGAACCTGATGTTCGAGACCCGGCTGGGCCTGATGAAGCACTCCACTCCGTATGATATGCCCGAAGCAGCCGACGACTGGCCGAAACGCCCTTCGCTGGAGGGCCAGATCGCCGACCTCGCCGACCGCATTGCCTACAACTGTCATGACCTCGAAGACGGCCTGCGGTCGCGGCTGATCGATGAGCAGCAGCTTGCCGAACTGGCGATTTATAAGACGGCCTGCCGGCAAGCCGGCATTGACGACGTCCGTGATTATGTCATCCGCCGGACCCGGCTGACAAAGTCGATACTGGATATCCTCGCGCGGGACGCCATCGAAACCAGCAAAGCTAATCTCGCCACGGCCGGCATTGCCACCCTACAGCAGGTTTACACACATCCGGCGGCCCTGATCGGCATCAGCGACACCAGCGAAACCGCCCTGCGGGAACTGGAAGCGTTTTTAATGCAGAACATGTACCTCCACGAACACCTCAAAGACACCCCCGACAAAGTCCGGCACTGGCTGAGCATCCTGTTTGCGTATCTGTGCCAACAACCGGACAGGATGCCCCATTATTACCAGAAGCTGACCGAAACCGCCGGCCTCGAACGCACCGTCTGCGACTATATCGCCGGCATGACCGACCGCTACTGCCTCCAATGGATCGACAAAATACAGACTACACCGACGGCTTTCGACCGATAATGTAAAATGAAATGGGATATGGCATAAAGCGGAAGTTGATGGGATTGGGCGGGGATGAGTGGGATTATGCGGGATGACGGGGGCGTGAGGGGGCTTTTCAGGACGGAGGCGGGATCATATCATTCCCTTTGGAAGATGGCCCGTGAGGGCGTTTGGGGCGGCGTGTGCGAACTCTAAATGGCACGTTGCGGCGACATTTCAGGTTTCGTTTAAATCCGATTTAACGCCGCCTTAAATGCGGATTTGGGGCGGTTCGAGACCGGCTGTTTTTGTTTTTGCTGCGGAAGTTTTTTGCGGAAGTCCGGAATCGCCAACGGAAGTGTATTGTGGACGTTTTTAGGTGTGGTATTGAGGTGGGCGCATACAAATACCGCAGAAAAATCGAGGTGTTTTTCGGTTTTTCGCGGTAATCCTCCCGGAAATTCCGGGGCATATTATTCGTCATTTTTTATGCAAAGAGCGAACCGGCCGGTGGCCGGAATTATTAGTTTTGAGTTTTTAGTTTTACTGTCCAACATAATTAAAGTTTTGTAAGTCATTTATACGAATAACTTTCCAGGGGAATAGTCCCCATGGAAAGGAAAAGTCATGGAGCGACGATTTGAAATACGAAAACAAGAA
>JAOUFG010000094.1 GCA_029858345.1 Phycisphaerae bacterium | reverse complement strand
GTGGAAAGAGGATGGCGCCAGTTGTGTTCTTGCATTGCGAACATTAAAGTTAACAACGGGCCGCTGGCAACAGTTCTGGAGTTATGCGATGAGGCACGGATGCACACTATCTTAAGCGAACACCCGTTTAATCAGTATAGTTCGTAGTTTTTAGTTCGTAGTTCGTAGTTGAGGATTCGCCTTTGGCGATGCTGAATGAACAGGTCCCCCCCTAACGGGGTTCGGAATGACAGGACATTAGCAAATGAGTATTCCTGAAACATTACGGTGTCCGAAATGCGGTTCGGGGGATCTGGCGGAAATTATCTATGGCCCGGTCGAAATGACCGAGAAACTGCTTTTGCAGGTCCAGAGCAAGAAGGTCCTCATACGCAGCGAGCCCAAGCCGGACAACGCTCCCCGTTATTATTGCTCCTATTGCGGCTACGAATGGTAGCGGCACGGCCATCCCCTCGATTCTACGCGGGCCGGCCTGGTCGTGTCCCGGAGCGGGAAGTCCGTGCAGCTATTTAGCAGACCTTCTTGGCTACATTGACCCTGCGGCCGGCTCGCCGTTTGCTTGCGTTAATCTTTCTGCCTTTTTTTGTGCTTTGGCGAACCAAAAAACCTGATTTACGGGCCCGTTTAATTTTGCTTTTACGACAGTTTTCCATACCATTGACATCCTGTTAATGCCGGTCCCCTTCCAGCCGCCTCGGCACACCCGCAGGGCCCACCGGAAAGTGACGGCAGATTATACCGCCAAAATGCAGCTTTGCAATAGGGTCAAAATAAGATTGGTTAGTTTTTTTACAACAGAATCACCCCTACCGGAATTACAGGGCCGCTGTTTTCGGTGTTTGGCTTATAGCATCTTGAATCACTTCAGTCAGTTTCTCCGGTTCATCAGTACCAATATGCTTTTGGCATATGTTGATATTTTGGCGGCATTTCGGGTTTTCCTTTCACTTTTTCCGGATTTCATCTATAATATCGCCCGAAATCGATAACTGTTACGAAAAATCTTAAAAAAAGCGTCCCGACGTGTCGGGATAATTTACTACGAACTACGAACTAAGGACTCAATTATGGCGCACTTATTTATTAAAGATATTCAGCCCGGACAACAGTTGCAGGATATTTATATGGTCACCCAGCCGGTGCTGCGGAACACGACCAAGGGGGATTTATACATTGCGATGTTTCTGTCGGACAAGACCGGAAAGGTCAACAGCCGTTTGTGGCAGGCGACTGAGCAGCTTTATCAGGCCCTGCCGAGCGAGGGGTTTGTCGCCATCCGCGGCAAGAGCGAATTGTACCAGGGCAATATGCAGATTGTCGTCAATGATGTGCAGGTCGTCCAGCCCGATCAGGTCAAACTGATGGATTATATGCCGCGGACGGACAAGAACATCGGCGAGATGTTCGAGCAGGTCAAGGGCATTATGGCGACGATTGAAAACAACGACCTGAAGCTGCTGACAGAAGCCTTTCTGAACGATCAGGAACTGATGAAACAATTCTGCATTGCTCCGGCGGCGATGCAGATGCACCATAACTATCTGGGCGGGCTGCTGGAACATACGCTGAACATGCTGAATGTCGCGCAGGTGCTGTTTCCGCTGTATCCGAAGATCCAAAAGGATCTGGTGCTGGCGGCGATTTTGCTGCATGACATGGCCAAGACGCAGGAATTGTCCTACAAGATCGGATTCAGCTATACCGACCGGGGACAACTGCTGGGGCACATTATTCAGGGCACGCAGATGATTACGCAAAAGGCCGACGACCTGAAAGCCGACGGCACGCCGGTAAATCCTGAAATTCTTGACGCCCTGCTGCATATCATCATCAGCCATCACGGCCAGTACGACTTCGGCTCGCCCAAACTGCCCGCCACGCCGGAAGCGTTTATGGTTAATTACATCGACAACCTTGACGCCAAGATGAACCAAACCGAAAATCTCATCGAAAACGACCAGGGCGACGGCAGAAACTGGACCAGCTACCAGCGATCCCTCGAAACCAAGCTCTACCGAAACCGGGTACTGGAGAATGACGGATAGCCGTTTTTAACAGCGTAGACCCCCACTTTGGCTTAAAGCTTCGGTGTGCCAAGCAGCCTACCCTACCAATGTCTGCACACCAAATAATTAGTATGGTGTCCCCAGATTTATAGATTTCATAGATAGGGCATAAGAGAAGTATCATAATGATATGCCAAAATCAATGACAATACAATGGTGATTAAGGCACAGATTATCGAAGTAATAACGATAACATTGCCCGTTTTACTTTTGTAATATTCAAGCCATCCCAGAAAACACGCAAACGGACACAGGGCATTGAGCCCAAGAAAATAAGCAAGGAGTTTTATTATCCTAAAAGTTGGAAATAAGCCAACATCCAGATTCATTTTGATTGTGTCTAATTCTGCCTTCAACATTGCAAAGTCCTGATCGTTTAGAGATTTGAAGCGATATATAATACTCAGAATTAGCAGTACTTGGCAAATCACAAAGAACCAACCGATTTTACCAACCCAGCTTATTTTTGTTTTACTCCTTCCGTTTTTATTGTTAGTCATAATGTTTTCTCCATATTTCCATACTACCCCTATATTCCTAAAATCCATTGAGAATCAATTTGGTTGCTAATAGTTGGTGAAAACTGCCATCATAATTTTTACTCTCTTGGTTATCATCATAAGCGTAATTATGGCCGAAGATAATTCCCGGTATTTCTATTTTAAAAGGATTCTCGCCAATAAACACTTCATAGTAAGGCGGCTCGTAATTTGGCCCTACAAATAACTGGATTTTTACATTTATAAATCCATCATTAACTGTAGCAACAATAATATGGCCGTAAGTTGGAGGCTTCCATCCCCACTTTAATTGCTCTACAAAATAGCCCTTCTTCTCAATGATAAAATCTTTCAAGCGACCTTTCCCATAGCGTATAAAATCTCGTACAGGCATGAAAACATCCTCATCGCCTGTGTGCTTGAAGCTATTAAAATTTAAATAATAATGGAACGCAATCTTGACAATCGCTCTAAATCGTCGTCCATCCCCAACTATCTGGCCTCCTGCCTTTACTGTTCCCTCAAATGGTTTAATATCCTCGGCCATTTCTTCGCTTACATATAGACCACATGCCTTCAAAAGGTCGAAGATTCTGTCAACCTGCTCGTTTTTTTGCATTCGTGGCCAAACTTTTGTAGGATGCTTAATTTCGGTTGAAAAGATTAATTTTTTCAGCTTATCTGCTGTAAGAGAGTCAGGGTCTTCTATAATAATTTGCTTATTATTTCCGTGTGCGTCGCATATCTCAATATGAGGTATAATCTGGCAATTTTTTCCGTCGCCCACAGGCTCAACCAGCATCTCATAGTCGGTACCAGGATATTTGATTTTCATTTTGATCGGTCCATATCCCATATGTTTTCTTCTGAAGGGTGAAGTTGATTTTTCATGCCTACCCTTGATTCCAAGATTTGCTTTAAACAATGCTTCAGGTGCACATTTTGCTAAAATGTCCTCGCATTGACCAATAGCCTCTTCGCAATCCCGGCATACCCTATAGCGTAATGTCGGTTGATTTCTGAACGTTCCCAAGCATCTTGGGATAATGTGAGAACTTCTGCACAGCTTTTGGGAAGTGTCGCAATATATGCATTTATTTACATGAGAATTAAAAGGATCAGACACTGGCTTCCCTCCATTGCTTTCATACTCTTACTCCGCATTTTTGCCCCATCAAAATCCACCGATTCTCTTCAGTACGCCACATCGTCCGCCGCGGCAATACCCCTGAGTTCTTGAGTTCTCATGTTCTTGCATTCTTTTTCCCACTCCGCCCCAACCTCCGGCGGCCCTGTATTCCTGCATTCGTATATTCCTTGCCCCAAATTATACCGTCAATGTCCCGAATGAAAATCATTTTTACCACGAAGGCACGAAGAAGCACGAAGTTTTTTATATTTTTTTACTGTGGTCGTTTAATAATCAGAAATCGACCGGCCATTCGTCATTATTCATTCGACATTACTCATTTCCGACCCGTCCCGTCGATTTCCCTTCGTGGTCTTTCATTTCTTCGTGGTTTAATTACTTCTTGTAAATCCAGTTAATCCTGCCTTAAGGCAGTCGCCATTTCGCCATTTGGTACAAAAAGCGCAGGGGGGTAAACCCAAAAATCCAAAAAAATAAAATTTTTTATCTCCTCTTCATACAAGCACTTATCAATTCAGACCCCCCTCGCCATTTCGCCATTTCGAACAAAAAGCGCAGGTTCGCCCCTATATACGGAGGGGCTAATAAAATTGCCCGCCCTGAGCTTAGCCGAAGGGAAAACTGAATAATGTAAATGGAAATAATGAATATATTTTGTAAATCCTGTTAATCCTGTCAAAAAAAATCTGTGTAAATCTGACTTCGACGAGCTCAGTCGAGCCGTGGACCAATGTACATCGCCGGCAAAAACCTGCTCTACACCTTCCACCGGTCGCTGACGGCCCAACACGTCACCGTCGCTGCCTTCAAACACTACGCGCGCTCACCGGAAGATCGAACATTCAGGAAGTATTTTCGCAAAACAAACCCATTTACGAAGTACATGCGGCAGCGCCCCGAAAACTCATTGTCCCGTTACATCACAAAACACCGCCGCAAGAAAAGCTCTCCCCCTGCCAAGGGGGAGTACCCCAAAGGGGGGAGGGGGTGTAATTCTTTCACCACCCGCATCACCACCACGATTCTGGAAACTCTCCAAACCCTGCGAATCCATTACCCTGCCCCTACAGGGCGTGATGTTGCGGGGGTGACCACAGACCCAGGGCGGTGCCCTGGGCTAAATTACACTGCACCTTCAGTGCGGGTATGTTCAGAACGGGCACCTTCGGTGCGGCAGCAAGATGGCCTGAAAGGCCGATGTACTATAGCCCAGCCCATCGGGCTGAGTCCGGATACCCCCACCCATCCGAATCGCCCTGAAGGGGCAGCATATTCCCCATCAAATAATCTCTGTGAACCTCGGTGTTCTCTGCGGCAAAACAAAAAAACGAAAAACAAACCCATTTCAATGGAACGCGGGCGGGCCACAATTCCGGCCCGCCCGCCCCAAATCGGGGAAAATTACCTGAAATTGGAAGTTCTTGCGCTAATTTTGTTGCATAAACTGGTCGAAAACAATAAGATATGGCTCTTAAATGTTAAAAAACACACGAATTTGGGCGAGTAGCATTGGAAATTGACGCTTACGAAGTCTGTCTTGACAAGGCCCGCGCTTTCTTTGAACGTGCCGAGGAAGTGGTGGTCACGGACAATTTCGATTACGCGATCGAATTGTACCTGGACGGGTTGCGCCTGTGTCCGGACGCGCTGGAAGACGGCCACGCCCCGCTGCGGCGGCTGGGCCTGATCCGACAGGGCAAAGGCGGCAAGAAACCGTCGATGGTCGAAAAGGTCAAGCATCTCAAAGGCAAGACCCCGCTGGAAAAAATGCTCAACGCCGAATACCTGCTGACCAAGGATCCGGACCATCTGCCCTATGCCGAGGACCTGCTGCAGGCAGCCATCGAGGGCGGCTATCTGCGGACCGCGGAATGGATCGCGCATATCATTTTTGAAGCCACGAAGGCCTCGGAAAAATCCACCAAAACACGATTCGACACGTTTATCCTGCTGAAGGACTGCTATAAAAAAATGCACATGTACACCAATGCCGTCGTGGCATGCCAGTGTGCGATGGAGCTGAAACCGCAGGAAAACCTGCTCAAGGACGAGCTGCGGGACCTGTCGGCCAGTATGACCATGGAAAAAGGCAAGTACGGCACCGCCGTAAGCTTTCGGGAATCTATCAAAAACCGCGACGCCCAGGATAAACTGCAAAGCCAGGATAACGTGGTCAAAAGCGTGGATGTCAAAAAAGAGACCGTCGAGCGCGCCCGCAAAAAGATGCAGGACGGCCATGGCGCGGTCACCAACATTCTTGAACTGGCCGGGGCGCTGTTTGCCCTGGAAACCGAACAAGGCGACCAGGAGGCAGCCCAACTGCTGCAAAACGCCTATGAGAAATCAAAGGATTTTACGTTTCTAAAACGTCTTGGTGAGTTCCGCATCAGGAAACTCAGGGTGCAGGTCCGTCAGTTCACAGCGCAGGCGCAAAAACAACCCCAGGATGAGCCTCTTCAAAAGCAGCTTCTGCAGGTCCAGCGGCAACTGGACGAAGTGGAACTGGACCATTTCAGAAAATGCGTGGAAAATTACCCCACCGAGCTGAGTTTCAAGTATGAATACGGCCGCTGTTTAATCAAAAACCAGCAATTTGACACGGCCATCCCGATGTTCCAGGAGTCCCAGAAGGACCCCCGCCTGAAAATGGCGTCGATGAATAAAATGGGATTGTGCTTCCTTTTAAAGGGCTGGAATGACGACGCGATAGATATTTTTCAGCAGGCCCTGGAGCAGTGCGTCAATAAGGACTCGGCCACCGCAAAAGACATAAGATACAATCTGGCAAGGGCTTACGAGGATTCCGGAAAGTCGGATCAGGCCCTGGAGTTGTATCGAAAACTGGCCCAGACAGATTTTAGTTATAAAGATGTCGGACAGCGTATTGACTTTTTGCGAAAAAATGGTAAATAGGAATGTTTTCCGTGATGTTAAGATCACAACCTCTCAGTGGTAGTTAATAAAATCGATATTTAGGAGTAACCAGTGGCACATTCATTATCAGCCCAAAAACGGGTTCGTCAGAACGCCAAACGGCGGGTGATCAACCGTTCGCGCAAGAGTATGTTGAAAACGCAGATCAAGCATCTCGAATCGGCCCTGAACGCCGGCGAAAGGGATAAAGCACAGACCGAGCTGAAGGTCCTGACCAAAAAGCTCGATAAGCTCGCAACGACCAGCACCCTGCATAAGAACACCGCTTCCCGCATTAAGTCGCGGTTGACCCGCCGGGTCAATGCGCTGGCCGCCAAGAGCGCCGGCTAATACGGACCTCAAGCGACTTTTGTTTAGACAACCGGGCGTCTTGCCGATAAACTCATCGGCAGGACGCTTTTTTTATACCTATAAAGCACTATGGAACTTTTCAAAAAACAAATATTGACCGCTCTGACCCGCAGGGACTATTCGCCGCTGCCGGCGATGGGGCACCGTGTGATCGGAACGTTCCGTGCCAACGAGCGAGGATTCGGTTTCATCATTCCGCTGGAAGCCAACGCTTACGGCGATTTGTATGTCAGCCCGGAAGATACCGCGGGGGCGATGAATAATGACACGGTGGTCGCGCGGGCGGTGAAGAAAGGTCATCGTGAAGGCCAGGTCCGCTACAGCGGGGTCATTATCGACATCGTCGAACGCGGCAGCGACCGGTTCGTGGGTACGCTGACGCGGAACAAGGGTCTGTGGCTGGTGCAGCCGGAAGGCAAGGGGTTTTATCGTTCGGTTTTGGTGGATGACGCGGTCGCCAGCGGTGCCAAGGAAGACGACAAGGTCGTTCTGGAAATCGTCAGCTACCCGACGGAAGACATGCCCGCACGGGGGGCGATTGTGGAGATTCTGGGCAGGGCCGGGGAGTATGACGCGGAGATCGGCTCGATTATGACGCGGTACGGGCTTCCGGATGATTTCCCGGACCCCTGCCGCCAGCAGTCGCGGCGGGCAACGGAACATTTCAAGCCGGAACAGACCGAGGGGCGCAGCGACATCTGTGATGAGGTGATTGTAACGATTGACCCGCCGGACGCGAAGGATTTCGATGATGCCATCAGCTTGAAAAAAGACACATCCGGCCACTGGCAGTTGGGGGTGCATATCGCCGATGTCAGTGCGTTTATTGAGCAGGATTCGCCGCTGGACAAAGAGGCCCGGCTGCGCGGCAACAGCGTGTACCTGCCGCAGAAGGTGATCCCGATGCTGCCGGAAGTGCTGAGCAACGGAATTTGCTCGCTCCAACCGGATCAGAAGCGGTTCGCCAAAAGCGTTTATATTACCTACGATTCTGAAGGCAATATCTTAGGCCGGGAGTTTGACAACAGCATTATCTGCTCCAAAAAACGGCTGACGTATCTGGAAGTCGATGCGATTCTTAAGGGACACGCCGAAGGGTATCCGGGGGAAGTGGTCGCCCTGCTGAAAGATATGGAGACGCTGGCGCGTGTGGTTGAGAAACGGCGCGAAAAGAACGGGATGCTGCATCTGGATCTGCCGGAAACGGAGCTGGTGTATGATGACCAAGGCCGTGTGGTCGATGCGCATCCGGCAGACGACAGTTATCCGCATACGATTATCGAGATGTTCATGGTCGAGGCCAATGAAGCCGTTGCGAGTTTGCTGGATCGGTTCGGGGTGCCGTTTATGCGGCGGATACATCCGGACCCGGACGCAATGACGACGCAAAAACTGGGGCGGTTTGTGCGGGTGTGCGGATTGAAGATTCCGCGGCATCTGGACCGGGCCGCGATACAGGATTTGCTGGAGGCGGTGAAAGATACGCCGCTTTCATACGCGGTGAACATGTATATTCTGCGGAGTATGCAGAAGGCGGAGTACTCGCCGCTGCATATCGGGCATTTTGCGCTGGCCAGCACGCACTATTGTCACTTTACCAGCCCGATTCGCCGGTACGCGGATCTGCTGGTGCATCGGCTGATCGATTGTTACGTCAAGGGGCGGCTCACGAAACTCGGACGCGAGGAGGTGCTAAGCGAAGGCGACCTGATCGAGATCGGCAAGCATATTACCTTTACGGAACTGCAGGCGGCGGACGCGGAAAAGGAACTGAAGACGGTGCTGATTCTGCAGATGCTCAGCGAACGGATCGGGCAGGATATGGATGTAATCGTTTCGGGGCTGACGAATTTCGGCGTGTTTGTGCAGTGTACGAAGTTCGGCATCGAGGGGATGATCGAGCCGGGCGATTTGGGATTGGATGAGTGGAAGTATGACGAGCGGGCACAGGCGATTGTGGGTAAGTGGTCCGGCGAAAGTGTGCATCTGGGACAAGCCATGAAAGTCCGCATCGCGGCGGTGAATGTGCCCGCACGACAGCTGTTTTTGGCCCCCGCCGAGCCGCTGGTGGACGAGCGGCCGAAACTGAACCGACGAAAATTCAAACGAAAACACCACGCCCGCCAAAAGCGGCGGAAATAAGTTAATAGTTCATAGTTTTGAGTTTTAAGATAGATTCGCGTTGCTCAGATGACAATGGGAATAAAAACTGAGAAAATACGAGTGTGTTTTGTGTCGCCGAAGGCGTACCCGATTTTTAATCCGTCAGTGGAATCGGTTTTCGGCGGTGCGGAGGTGGATCTGTATCTGCTTGCCACCGAGTTGGCTAAAGACGATGCGTTCGAGGTTCGCTTTGTCGTGGCCGATTACGGCCAGCCGGATGAGGAGCAGCGAGAGAATGTTCGCATTTTGAAAAGTGTGAATTTCAAGCAGAATTCGCTGACGGGAGCAGTCAAAATCTGGCGGGCCCTGAAACGGGCTGGTGCCGACTGGATCATGCTGGAAACGGCATCGCCGGGCGTGCCGCTGGGACGGGTGTTTTGTCGACAGTATGGATGCAGGATGCTTTATCGCACCGCCAGCCAGCGGGAGTGCGATGGCACCTATATCCGGGAGAAACCGTTACTGGGACGGCTTTTCACTCGTTCGCTGAAAAAATGCGACTGTGTCGTGACTCAAAATCAGCGGGACCAGGACCTTATGCACAATCACTTTGGTGTCGAATCGACGGTCATCCCGAACGGCCATCGCATTCCCAATCTTGCCGGTGTCGACAAGGACAGTATTCTCTGGGTCGGCCGCAGTGCCGCGATCAAGGGGCCGGGGCGGTTTATTGAACTGGCGGCAGCGCTGCCCGAAGAAAGCTTCGTGATGGTCTGCCAGAAAGCCACCGGTGACACGCGGTATGATGCCCTGAGAACCGCTGCTGCGAAGCTCGCTAATCTCCGCTTTATCGAACGTGTACCGTTTCACGACATCGACAGCTGCTTTCAGTCCGCGAAGGTGTTCGTTAACACTTCCGATTCGGAAGGTTTTCCAAATACGTTTATCCAGGCATGTAAGGCAGGTACGGCGATTCTTTCCTTCGGGGTCAATCCGGATTATTTTCTGGATACGCACCGCTGCGGCGTGGCATGTGATTTCAGCCAGGAGCGGATGACCGAGCAGCTTAAAAAAATGCTCAATGAACAACGTTATAACGAATTGGGACAGCATGGGCAAGAGTACGCCGCGGCCAATCATGATATCGTGCGGATTGCGGAACGGTACAAGGACATTTTCAAAGGATAAACAATGGCAATACACGTGCTACATATAATCGGGAGTCTGAAACTGGGCGGGGCCCAAATCTGCGTCAAGCAGCTTGTTGAACACAATGACGATCCCGAGATTGAGCATTTTGTTTATCCCCTTCGCAGCAAACAAGTCGATATCCCCATCGAGGGCAACGTCATTAAACTGCCCTATCGCAACTATGACCCGCGCAAGTTTTTCGCTATCTTCAAGCTGTGCAAACAATATGACATCGACATCATCCATGCCCATCTGCACAAGCCAATCCTCGGTGCATTGCTGGCACGGTTTTTTATAAACATCCCGGTGGTCGTGCATGAACATTGCTCGATTGCATATCGCGGGTTACAGTATTCGATATATCGGTTTATACTGCGTATCATAAAACACAAAGCAAATTTGTATATCGCCGTCTCCAAGGCCACCGTGAAAGATCTTAAATATTATGCGAACGTCGATCCCCAATACGTTCAGATGGTCTATAACGCCGTTGACTTTGAGAAATTTACTCCGAATGCTGAAAAACGCGACATCCTCCGCCGCGAGTTTGGCATTGGTCAGGATGATATGGTTCTCGGTTTTGTCGGACGTATTTCCTACGTCAAGGGAACCGAATTAATTATCGAGGCCCTTTCCCTGCTACTCAAGGAAAACCCGCATTATCTAGCGGTTTTTTTAGGCCGAGGACCGCAGCAGCACGAGCTGATTTACCTTGCTGAACAACGAGGGATCGCCAACCGGGTCAAATTTCTCGGCTTCCGGAAAAATGTCTCAGATATCCTGAATGTGTTTGACATTGCACTGATGCCATCCCGCAAAGAAGGGCTGCCGTTGACAACACTGGAATACATGACCATGAAAATACCGGTCATTTCCTCCGGCGTCGACGGCATGGGCGAAATTCTGACCGATCAGGAAAATGCCGTTGTCCTCAAAGAAAACACCCCCTCCTGTATTTGCGAAAACGTTCTTCGGCTTGCAAACGACCCGGATTTCAGACAATCGCTCATCAATAACGCACATCGTTATGTTCAGGATTTCAGCATTCCTCGCTTTGTCCAGCAAATCAATGAAATCTATCGAAAACTGGCGAATCGGAATTGACGGCCCCCGCCACGGAGGGTATAATGGGAACCGTAGATATTGATAATTGCAGGGTGTTCGCTTA
>JAOUFG010000186.1 GCA_029858345.1 Phycisphaerae bacterium | reverse complement strand
CGGCCAGGCCGTCATTTTCCTTAAACGCGTTGATGCGAAACTGCAAACTCCCGTATTTGTACGAGCAATCGACCGCCGTATCTCGCTTGAGAGATTCGATGTTTTTGGGCCCCAGCAGGGGGTAGATCAGTTTTTCGGCGATGTCCTGCGTAACCAGCCCGCCCTTGAGCCGAACCAGTTCTCCGTCGATCCGGTAGGCCGGCTGCGTGCCGATCTTGATGTGCAGATCCGATACCCGCATTGCCCCCATCCGTTCAAAATAGGCCAGCATGTCGTTCATGCTTAAAAAGGCCCCGTCACCCGCCGGGTAAATCTTGTCGTCGATAGGATATGCCTGTTCCATTCATGGCTCCTTTCTCATTAGCAAATCAGATTCCGCTGCACCATCGTTATTTTACCCGTTTTCCGGAAAAAGGGAAGCTGTAAAGAGACGATTGTGGATATTTATAGGCTCCCAAAACGTCAGGTGCACGGGGGCGGAGTTTGAAAACGGATTTTGACTTTATTGACGGCTTTGACTATAATAAGCCGGTTCGCTGGGGGTGGCCCGGATCGGCCTGAGAAAAACCCTTCGAACCTGATCAGGAAGTCCGTCACAGAGCGGATAAGTCCTGCGTAGGGAAGCGGTTACGACAACCAAATGGTGAGATGTTGATCGCTTTCAGCGATGAAGCGATTTTTTTATTGTTAGGATTCAATTATGGCAACTCAATTAGAATTTGCTCGCCAGGGGCAGATTACCGATGCGATGAAATATGTGGCTCAGCGTGAAGGCGTGGAGGTACAGGTAATCCGTGATGAGCTGGCCGCCGGGCGGCTGGTAATCCCGGCCAACACAATTCACTTGGCCGGCAATCTGGTGCCCGCGGCAGTAGGGCGAGCGGTATCGGTTAAAATTAACGCGAATATCGGCTGCAGCAGCGTGCGGTCCTCACTGGATGGCGAGATCGAGAAGATGCACGTGGCTCTGGAGGCCGGTGCCGATGCGATGATGGATCTCAGTACCGGCGGCGATCTGGACGCCATTCGTGAGAAACTGTTGAGTCTGTGTCCGGTTATGTTTGGGACGGTCCCTGTTTATGAAGTTATCGTCGGGCGTGATGTTGAGGATATTAATTATACCACGATTTTGAAAATCGTCGAAAAACAAGCCAAACAGGGCGTGGACTTTTTTACGATTCACGCGGGACTTCTCAAAGAGCATTTGGAACCGGCCTCACGCCGGGTCTGCGGGATTGTCAGCCGCGGCGGGGCACTCATGGCCAAGTGGATGGTCCATCATAATAAGCAGAATCCGATGTATGAGCTGTTTGACGACCTGTGCGATATTATGCGCCAGTACGATGTGTGTTTTTCGCTGGGCGACGGATTACGGCCGGGTTGCGGGGCGGATGCCACCGATGAAGCCCAGATCGCCGAACTGCGGACGCTGGGCGAACTTACACAGCGGGCCCAGGAAAAAGGTTGCCAGGTCATGGTCGAAGGCCCCGGGCATGTGCCGTTTAATCAAATTCAAAAAAATATGGAAATTCAGCAAGAAATCTGCAACGATGCACCGTTCTATGTATTAGGGCCGCTGGTAACGGATATCGCACCGGGATACGACCATATTACCAGTGCTATCGGCGGTACCGCCGCTGCGTATTACGGGGCATCGTTTTTGTGCTATGTGACGCCGCGGGAGCATTTGGGCCTGCCCAATGCTGACGATGTACGGACCGGTGTTGTCGCATCGAAAATCGCCGCTCACGCCGCGGATGTGGCACGGGGGTTCGGCAACGCTGCCGAGCGGGACCGGCGGCTCAGTGAGGCGCGGGCGAATCTGGATTGGCAAACGCATTTGGATGAGGCCATCGACCCCAAGACAGCGCGGGCGATGTATGAAGAAGCGTGTAAACAAAGCACCATGCCCGGCCACGGCGGCGAGGACTACTGCACCATGTGCGGCCGCGAGTGGTGCAGCGTGCGGATCAATAAAGAACTGCGGAATACAGTTTCCAGTAAACAGTAATCAGTTATCAGCGTGAGAGAGTGTGTATGAAGTTGCGAATTATAAAAATCGTTTTGATAATGAGTGTATTGTTATTTTGTGCCAATACAGAAGCCGATTCAATTTACGTGGCGAATTATTCATTTGAACACCCCACACCGGAATTTGTTTATCCATATCTGATTATGGATGTTGACGATTGGTTCGAATTGGACAATGATCTGCTTAACAGTGCAAACACAGGTGTTTTCCTAAATGTCACCAGCATTGCTAATGTGGATGGCAACCAGTTAGGAGTGCTTGGTGGCGAATTGGGAAATGCTTTTTTGCAGGATTTATCGGCAAGTTATCAGGTTGGAAACAGCTACCGGATGACCGTGGGAGTGTGCCTTCCGGAAGACCCTTATTTCCAGCCGAAGGATCCAAATAAACTGGCACTTTCTTTTTATTATGGCGACCCTGTCAGCGATCCGAACAATTATTGCGCAACGGCTTCGCAGGCGCCAGCCGACTTGGCAACGGATGCTTTGACGGATTATTCCGTGTATCTACCGACTGTGCAACCGGAAGATGCATGGGCGGGCCAAATCATCGGCATTGCGATCCGTGCAACCGGTCCCATGGGGGGCTATTGGGATGTGGATAATGTTCGCGTGACCGAGTATCCGCTGGTACCGAATTTTACAGATGATTCGATTGTGAATTTTGCTGATTTTGCTAAGATGGCCGCGGACTGGCTCTACT
>JAOUFG010000093.1 GCA_029858345.1 Phycisphaerae bacterium | reverse complement strand
GGCCAAACATCACGATGGCTTTTCGATGTACCGGTCACAAGTAGATCAATACAACGCTATCGATGCCTCACATTTTAGCGTCGACCCGGTGGAGGTCTTATCTCAGGCGTGCCGAAAACGCGGGATTAAATTCTGCATTTATTACTCTCAGGATCAGGATTGGCATCATCCACATGGAACCGGCAACGATTGGGATTATGATGAACAAAAGAAGAATTTTTCAACTTATTTTGAAGAAAAAGTCAAGCCGCAGATCACAGAATTGTTAACCAAATTATGGTCCCATCGGCATGATTTGGTTTGATACACCGCTGAAAATTTCAAAGCAACGCAGTCAGGAATTATTTGATTTGGTTCATCAATTACAGCCGACATGCCTGGTAAACGGTCGCCTGGGGCATGGTATCGGCGATTACGGCCAGACAGAAGACAATGACATTCCTTCACTGGCGATGGAAAATCCCTTTGAGGTTCCGGTGACCATGAATGACACATGGGGCTATAAGACCCATGACAATAACTGGAAAAGTTCTCGTGTTTTGATCGAAAACTTGCTTGACGTGATTAGCAAAGGCGGTAACTACCTGCTCAATCTCGGCCCGGATGCGAAGGGGAACATTCCATCCGAAAGTACCCAACGCACCGACGCCATCGGTCGCTGGCTTAAAATAAACGGTGATGCGGTTTTTGGAACAAGACCGATTCCTTTTCCTGCAACGTTTCCATGGGGCCATGTAACTTCCAAGGCAAAGACATTGTTCCTGCACATAACCGATCCAAACACAAAACGAATCGATATGAGAGGGTTGCGTAATAAAATTACAAACGCTCATTTGCTGGATCGAAAAGGCATCCCGTTGAAATATACCCAGCTTACAAAGCAGGATCACTCGATCACGACACTTTCAGTCCAAATCCCGCAAACATGCTTTTATACGAGTCCTTTTGTCGTCGTTTTGCAGTTAAACGAAGACATTTCGGTCGATAATATGATTTGTCAGCAAGCCGATGGAAATATTATTCTCGAGGCCTGCCGGGGGGAAGTTCAATCGCAATCAAGTGACGTCGACATGAAACTTGGCGTTCACAGTTCAATTCAGGGATGGCTTTCATCTCAGGCAAAGATACAGTGGGCATTTCGGGTTCATGAACCCGGCTTTTTCAAGGTTTCCGTTCTGACTGCTGCCAAGAGAGAAGATGGCGATCCGGCATCCTCTATGAATTGGGATGGCGGACACCGTATCCGAATTTCTTCCGGATACCGTCGGATATCAGAGACTGTTAAGAAGGACTTCATTAAAACGGATGAAGGAAGTTAAGCAACATTCATCGGCAGCGCATTAGGGCAAATCGAATTCGATTCGCCGGGTGATTATGAGTTGACCCTTGAACCGGAAAGTATTAATTCTGAGAATAAGTTAGGTTTTACATTACGCTCCGTGATCATTTCACCCATGGCTTTAAGCGGCATCGAAGATCAAATGCTTCCGATAAGCAGTCTTGACGGGGGGATCCCAGATAAAACTGCCGCCGGAAGATGACTTCGGGACGCGTTGAAATGAGTTTTTGAAGTGGGAAACCCTGAATGGCGCTCTTTACCAAGTGAATCGACTCTGGATGATCCGGCAGTTTTCCGATACGCAAACAGGACGATGCGTTGGGGTGCCAACGCGGGATGAAGTGGTAAATACGGGTCAACATTTATGCCGACATGTCGCAATTTGGTAAAAAAATAAACGCATAATTGTATGGCATGCAGGATGCATTTCCGATATACTTATTCTGGTATGCTTAATTGAGGTCTCTGAATAACTCGGTTTATTATGAAAACGCCAAGCTTTATATAGCGTCATAAAGCCCGTTTTTCTCCGAGGTCCGGCAGTTATTCAGAGGTCCCAATTATGTGATAAAGATAATATTTTATTAATATCTGTTCAAATATGCACCAGCACCGAGGGTTGTTTGGGTCCTTAGAAATAATAAAAAATTCATGAGGTGTTTAATAACAAGATTATTCATTTTTTATGGAGGTGTATGGCAATGAGAACGAAATGTAAATCGAAACTTAATTTGTGGAGGTACGGAATGATGAAGAAAGTGATGATGTTAATGATGGCGGTTGCGTTGGCCGCCGCAACACAGGCGGTGACGGTTTCCTGGGATGGCACCAGTACCGACATCACCGATTTAACGGCCAACATCCAGCTCACCCCGGGTCCGGGAGATACAGTCTGGGATACTTCCGGTCTAATTATCGACTCGCCAGGAACCCAGGCGGACTTTAAAGCTGCGATGGACCAGGTTCAACAGTACCATAAGATTGCCCAGATTAACGCCGGGTTCGATCGGATTTATGTCGGCGGTGGTGGTAACACGGCGCAATTGGTTGATGGGGTCCCTAAGATTGACGCGACTTCTCCGTTTTCCCAGATGATTGGATTTGATACATCCGCATTTGCGGATACGGATGTATTGCAAAGTATGGCCGTGACTATCCTAAACAGAAATGCTGGTGACACTCTTAGTTTTCGCTGGTTTGTTCAGACGGCCACTGACGCCTATGTCAGCGGCGTTGTTGATACGTTTACCGGCACAGCCGGACATTCATACACACTGGCGGATGCAACGGCCATACCGTGGTTCGTTTTTGATCCTAATGCAAACATTGGATCGGCCATCTCAGATGCCAATTCTCTGAGGGTATTGACCAATGTGGATTATGCGGGAGTTTACGCAACGGAAACATGGACCAGCGGAACGACTAACTGGCGCGGGGTGTTCGTGTCGAAATTTTCGGCCTCGACGCCTGAGTTTAAAGCCACAGTTCCAGATCCTGCCGACGGGGAAGTTGTACTTGATACCCCCGTTCTGAGCTGGACGGCCGGCGATTATGCCAATGCCCACGATGTTTATTTCGATACCGTCAATCCGCCGGTAGCTTATATGGGACGTCAAACCGCAACCAGTTACGATCCCAATGATCCCAATCTTCCTAATGGGGTCTATTACTGGCGAATTGACGAAGTTGACGACCCTAATGTTGCCGTTGGCACCGATCCTAATAATGTTTGGGAAGGCGATGTGTGGAGTTTTGAGATTGGCGATCCGGGACTGGCCAGAAATCCGAATCCTGCCGATGGTGCGACGGGCGTGGTTCTTGCCCCGACCCTGTCCTGGACGGCCGGTGTCGGCGCGATCAGCCATGACGTTTATTTTGGCACGTCAAATCCCCCACCGCTGGTTTCCGATGACCAGCCGGGTACGACCTATGTTCCGGGTGCGCTCATCAAGGGCTCGACGTATTACTGGGCTGTGGATGAATATGACGGCACAAACACCTATTCCGGTCTTGTTTGGAGCTTTAGCACTATAGCGGCTCCTACCCCTGTCTACTGGACAGGCGGTGATGCTGGAAGCGATTTGTGGTCAAGCGAAGCCAACTGGGATCTTGGTGTTCCCGGAGTGGGTTCTATGGCGTTTATTCAAGCTAATGGTCCGGCCGTGATCGATTCGACTGTGGAAGCCGTTGCAACCGGCAACTGGCTCCGGATGGGCCTTCCCGATACCGACCCTAATACCACTGACGACTCGATCGCTCTCGAGATGACAGGGGGCAGTCTTACCGTCCAGCGTATCGCTTTGGGTAACGGCGGCCCGGTGATTGTGAACATCAGTGGTGGAACGGTAACCACAAGTCTTAATGTAAACATAGGCGATCAGGATAACTGCGACACCACGCTCAACATCAACGGCGGTACCGTCAATGTCGGCACCACGGTCAGCTCGAAAGTGAACGCGACGACCAATTTCATTAACTTGAACGGCGGTGTTTTGACGGCGACCGGGATAACTCTGCAGCCAGGCGATCCTAACCACCTGGGTACGACCCTCGACCTTGCCGGGGGAACACTGATCCTGGCAGGTGATGACACCGTACCGGTCAATAATTATATCGACAGCGGACGGATTGTGGCTTACGGCGGTTTAGGCGCTGTGCTCGTGAATTACGATGCAGTCGCGGACGAAACGACCGTTACGGCATCACCTGGTCCGGCAGTCAATGCCGGCAGTGACCAGGCAATCTCTTCGCTGAGCACGAGCGTAACGGCTACGGCCTGGGATCCGAATGGTCTGCCGATGACCTATCTCTGGACCTCAGATCCCGCGGGTGTGACTTTTGGTACCCCGACCGACCTGACGACCACGGTGACATTGCCCGATTGGGGCATCTATGAGTTGACGCTGACAGCGACGAACTCAAATAGCCTTGAAGGCTCGGGTTCGGTCCTGGTTACCGCGATTGATCCGGGAAGCGCCTCCGATCCGAATGCTCCCGATGGTGCGACGGGCGTGGATGTTGCCCCGGTGCTGTCCTGGACGCCCGGTGTTGACGCTCAAACTCATAATGTCTGGTTCGGCACGGATCCCGAAGCCTTAACACTGGTATCCGAAGGCCAGACGGAGATGACCTATGCTCCGGGGACCCTCATCAAGGGTCGAACCTATTACTGGGCTGTGGATGAAATCGATAGCGGTGCAGTTACCCATTACGGTCCTGTCTGGAGCTTTACCGTGATCGCTCTTGGTGGCACTACCAACTGGACAGGCGGTGGCGGAAGCAATCTGTGGAATGTTGAAGCCAACTGGGATGCGGGTGTTCCCGGCGTGGGTACACAAGCGTATATTACAGCAAATGGTCCGGCCGTGATCGATTCGACGGTGGAAGCGGTTGCAACCGGCAATTGGTGCCGCTGGGGCATTGCCGATCCTAATGTTGTCGTTCCGACTGTTCTGAATATGACAGGGGGCAGTCTGGCCGTCCAGCGTTTGGCTTTGGGCAACCAGGGTCCCGCGATTGTCAATATAAGTGATGGAACAATAGACGTTTCAATAGCTTTAAATGTCGGTGACCAGTCCGGCGGTGACACGACGCTTAACATCAGCGGCGGTACCGTCAATGTCGGTGACACTCTCCTAATGAAAGGTATTACGGAAAGCAAGATTGATTTAACGGGCGGTGTCCTGACAGCATCGACGTTAACGTTGGATGCTCCTGTCGACCCCAACTTCAGTGATACCATAGACCTTGCCGGCGGAACGCTGATCCTGGCAGGCGATGACACCGCGGCGGTCAATGGTTATATCGACGGCGGATCGATTGTTGGGTACGGCGGTACAGGCAGTGTGCTTGTGAATTACGATGCAGTCGCGGACGAGACAACCGTGGTCGGCTGTCCGCTCGTTTTAGACGCAGATGTGACCAATGACTGTGCTGTCAATATCGACGATCTTCGACTGGTGGCCCAGGAGTGGCTCTTTAAGACGCCTACCCAGGCGGCATGGTCCTTTGATATGGCGACCGATCCGGTCGGCACCGGTGACTTTGATCTTGTGGTCAGAGATGGTGACCCGAATAATGCCAATTACACCATGACCAATGACACGGGTACCGGCACGCTGAACGTAACAGGGTTAGGCACGCTGCTGCTTGATCAGCAATATGCGGGCACAACGGGTCTGTTTGATAAGGATGTTCATTATGTGATCAAATCAACCAATGAATATGCAACAGACCTCTGGATCTTCATGGCAACGTCTAAAGCTCCGGGCCGTATGTCAAGAGTCGGTATTAGCACGATGCAAAACGTTGCTGGGACCGCTCAGACCGTAGAGATATGGGATGGCTTATCTCGTCAGCAAGCTGGTTATGTTCCTGCGGTTTCAGAAACCGGTTTTAACGTGAATGCTTACCTTACGATCGATGTTAATTACGACTACGATACGGACACCTATGACTATAGCATAACTGATGGTACAATAATCCGACAGGGATTTGGTATACCTTACACCGATGAAGGTGATGGTAATGCCGGTGGTTTTACGCTGAGATCAGCTGCTTACCTTGGTGGCGCTGGCAACGCCGCACCCGGTTCAGCATTGATCGACCAGTTGGATATTACCATTTATGGGACCAGCATTGGTGATTCTGACGCTGACGTTCAGCCGGACGGTTCCGTGGATATGCTCGACTTTGCTGCTGTGGCGGCCGAATGGCTTTTGGATGGCGGGATATAGTCGTCCCGTTGCTTTGAAATAAAAGTCAATGTAAGTTTGTTGTTGAATGTGTGGGGGCCGGGGTCCCCGGCCCCCCACACATCTTATCCCGCGGGATTCGGTCTCGTTCTGTGGAAAATAGGAATCGCGGCTTATAAGCGTAGTTTTGTTTGCTGGAGAGCTTATTATGAAAAGGACAAAGGCTTTTACACTGATCGAATTGCTGGTGGTCATTGCAATCATTGCATTGCTGCTTTCGGTTTTGATGCCGGCCTTGGGAAAAGCCAAAGAGCAGGCTAAGACTGTGATTTGTCAGAGTCGGCTCAAGCAATGGCATCCGATTATGTCTTTGTATGCCTCAGACAATGATGGGGACTTTCCGGACGAAACGGGAGGGGGTAACGGTCATTGGTGGTTGCAGAAAATGCGTCCATATTACAATGATCCCAAGATTCGGTTATGCGTCAAGGCCACGCTGCCGCCACCGGCTTATGGTTGGACAAATGCGCGAAAACCCAACGAAGCTTGGGCTACGAATAATCCTAATCCCAGTGCTGAACCAAGCATTATGATCGGCACAAATGAATGCATTCTCGGCAGTCTGTCGCCGAATGGATGGCTGATGTCCGGCGATGGTGCTTTTGGGCACACTCAAAAGGATCGTATTTGGGGCAAGTCCGTGAATATCAAGGCGCCATATACAGTGCCCTTGTTTATGGATAGTTTTTGGGTGGACAGTTGGCCGCTCGAGACCGACGTACCTCAACCTGTTTATGATGATATGAGCACCTGGAGAATCGGTCCGAATCAGATGCAGCGGTTTAATATTATTCGGCATGACGGGCGTGTTAACGGTGTGTTTGTGGATGGCTCTGTCAAGAAAGTCCCTCTCAAGCAGTTATGGGGCTTCAAATGGCATGCGAGCTATAATACGGACAATCCGTACACCCGGCCGGGTGCTCCCTGGCCGGCGTGGATGAAAAGTCTGCCGGAATGATTCGCCGGCGGGTATGCCGATGCTGACGCCGGAAGGACTCTTAAGATGTGAAATGTGTGTCGTGTGTGTGAAAGAGTCAGTGGTATTGTTAACTGCGGATGGATGCGTTGTTCATCCTGAAATATGAAGTGTGTGTGTAGTACGAAGTATTGTTAGGGCCGGTCAAGGGCGTTCCTTGGCGGCAAAAATGGAAAGATGTAGTTAATTTATTTGTGGAGGATCGAAAGATGAAAATGAGAATGATTGTATTACTGTTAGTGGCAGCCTGCGTGGGGTTGTCCGAGGCGACAGTGATCGGGTGGGATGGTTACAGTACCGATATCAGCGGCTTGGCGGCAAACGTTAACTCGGCGCCGGGCGTTTGGGAGGCCGGAGACACGGTCTGGGCCACCACCGATGAGGTTGTCGCTGCCGTGGGCAGCCAGACCTCGTTTAAGGCGGCGCTTGGGGTTGCCCCGGGGGCCCGGAACATTGCCCAGATCAATGCAGGCTCCGACCAGGTTTTTGTCGGCGGCAATGAAGTGTTGCCCCCAGCCGGTGTAGCGCCCTATACGACCCTGGTGGGCTTTGATACGTCGGCTTTCGGTGTTGATGAAGTGTTGACTGGGATTTCAGTAGAATTAAAAGCTCGTCAGGCGACAGACACATTAAGTCTCCGGTGGTTTGTCGAAGCAGGCGGCAGCACCTATGTCAGTGGAGTTGTTGATGCAGCGATTGACAGTGCTGCGTATAGAACACTGACGCTGTCTGATGCAACGGCCATCGAATGGTTTGCTTTTGATAAAAATGCAAACATTGGGTCTGCCATCGGATCTTCGGTTGGGACGCTGAGTTTGACCGATGTTGACTATGTGGGTTACCATACGTCTTCGACTTGGACGACAGATGCCAACTGGCATGGCGCGTATGTAAAGACGTTTTCGGCATCCACACCTGTGCCGGAACCGGCGACCATGATTCTGTTGGGCCTGGGTGCACTGGTTTTACGGCGACGTAAACGGTAAGGTTTTTGTTTTAGTTAATTCAGATTTATCACAGAGCTGCCGGTTAAGGGCAGCTCTGTGGTTTTGATTATAACGCAAAAACTTTACAAAATTTGAAAAGTTAAGGCAAAATTATGGATAAATCCAAAATGAACGGGTTTGTAGTTTGGGCGATTGCATTTGGACTTTCCTGTTGTGCCAGTGGAGCTGAGACCCCTGTCTCAATCGTCCAGTGGGGCCAGCCGGGGGGGCAAACGGATATATTGACCATACGTATTGACGGTGACTATAATATCGGCACAACATTTGACGCAACCCTAGCTGCCAGCCCGGATGATGTGGGTTATTATGCCAGCCCGGCTGACGAAGGCCGTGATCCGGTGTTCTACGGGGCAGGAACGGTTGCGAGAAAAGTGGAGGTCAATGACAACAGCGACGGTGATTACCTCGGGATGTATGCGTATACTGCGCCCGGTAACACTTATCGGGGGATGCTCGTTTGGGAGGTAGGGGATTTCCAGGATCCTAACGACATCGTCGGTTTCGAGATCGAGGTCAGGAACCGCAATACCACCGATCTGGGCGAAATCAGGTGGCTTATCGAAAAAGACGGCAGCTGGTATATAAGTGAAGTTGCCGGTCAATTCGATATGTCCAATTTTTTTACTTCTATTTCCAGTAGCGCCTCAGACATAACCTGGTACGAGTTCACTCCATTTGTCAACGGTGTGGAAACGATCGGTCAAGCCGCGCTGATCACGGTGGAGGGGGCTACATCAGTGGGTTACTACTGGGACACGATCAATAATAACACCATCGATAATAGGTGGGTTGGTTCCGTTGTGCGTTACTTCTCGCTGCTAATACCAACACCGCCACCACCGCCAACACCGCCACGGGCAGCGCATATGGCTGGCTGGGCGCCCCGAATACAACTGCCGACGAACATCAATGGCACAGAGACGACGGACATGGCCAACTTTAATGTCTCAGATTTTGTGGACCAGTTGGAACAGCTGAACACCGCCTCATATATATCCTTAAACCTTGCTCACGGTGCTGTTGCTACTTACTATGTATCGTCATATCCGGAGTTGTCTGCAGCCATTAACGCTGATATGTTTCCGACTCGTGACCTGTTAACCGAAGTGATTGACGAGCTGGAGTCAAGGGGTGATTACCGTCCTATCGTCGTGTATTTTGCCGCTGATGGGATCAGGGAGATTACCTGCCCGGCAGGTGCCTGGGACAACTGGAATAATTATATCGCCTCGCTGGGATATACCGATCACCACCATGCGGTGGCCGAATTGATAATTGCGTATTACTCTTTAAAATATGGCGACCAAATTGACGGCTGGTGGTTTGACGGTGTCAACAATATTTCCGCTGAGAATCAGCAACGGTATTTTACTGCTGCCAGACTCGGCAATCCCGATTCGGCAGTCGCCGTGCCGGTAATCTCGGGAGTTCCGCTAAAAAGCACTCCATGGTGTGATTATTCAGCAGGGCATCCGAACTCTGTAAGAGATAACGAGCCATGGGATCCGATGAATTTAGCCATGGTCGAAAACATCGAAGCCGGACCGTGGCTGGACACAAACGGTAACCCGGTTGCCGATCCATACGACGGTGTGCTGGCCCATATGTACATCCCCCTTCAAAGGAAGTGGAACTATGGAGACCCGTTCCCGGCCATACAGGCTATCGACTGGACAACAAGAGTAGTCGAGGTCGGCGGCATGATCAGCTGGAGTCTCAACCGGCAAGGATCACTGATTGAAGATGTGAATTTTGATACTCTGCTCAAGATTAATACAGCCATGTCGCTTCCGGTATCGGTTGCCTCTGGAGAAAATGCTCCCAATGAGACCGTCGAAAAGGCCTTTGATGGTGATATATATACAACGTGGCTGACACTTGAAAATACTGGGTGGATTGCTTATGACTATACCAGTACCGATGTCAAGGTAGTTACGGAATACAGAATCACCTCTGGTGATGATGGTGATAACCGAGATCCCAAGGACTGGCAGCTCCAGGGCTCTAATGATGGCGGTCTGACCTGGGACACCCTGGACACGCAGGCCAACCAGGACTTCACGGCACGACACCAGACCAAGGCTTACCCCATTAACAACAATGCGGCTTATAAAGTCTATCGTCTGAATATTACTGCCAATAATGGAAGTGTCTTCACCGAGCTGGCGGAACTGGAACTGGTCGAAAAAACCTGGGCAGACTTTTATGACTTCGCAAGGTTTGCAGCATGGTGGGGTGATGATCGGTGTCAAGCCTCTTCGAATTGTATGGGAGCCGATCTATTTGAGGATGGAGTGGTAGATGTCCTGGATATGCAAATCTTAGCTTCTCAATGGTTGAATATGGATTGACATGACGCTGATAAAAAGTTGGATGGCGGGATAGAGTCGTCCCGTTCTGTGGAAAATAGGAATCGCGGCTTATAGGCGTAGTTTTGTTTGCAGGAGATTTCAAGAATGAAAAGGACAAAGGGTTTTACACTGATCGAGTTGCTGGTGGTCATCGCGATTATTGCATTGCTGATTTCGGTTATTGTTCCCGCTTTAAAAAATGCCAAAGATGCTTCTCGACGGGTGGTGTGCAGCTCGAATATGAAACAGCTTGCAACCGGCAATCTTTCGTATGCCGCCGAGAACGATGACAGGGTCGTTTTGGCCATGAGTTCGGATAATGAGATGTGGTTGACCACGATCCTGAACTATTGCGAAGATCCTGAAATTAAAATGTGTCCGTCTGTGAATAAAGAGCCAACGGGGGGCTCAGGTAGCGATCCCTCAATGGGCCCGGAAGGCGGCCGGGGAGCAAAGATTGATCCGACCGACGGCAGCTGTTATGAATACTGGAAAGTCCAGGATATTAACTTGGAGAAACATACAAGCAGCTATGGAATGAACGGGTATGCCCAATACCCCGAAAACAACGTGTGGGGTAATAGAGAATTATTTCTTGGCAAAACAACGGCTCCGATGGCCTTTAAAGTTCCGTTGATCGCTCCGGATGTCTGGCGCAGTGGATATCCGACCTCTGCGGCTAATGCGAATTTTACAACGACCCCCGGCCAATATAGTGATCACATCGGGCGGTTTGTTTTCATCCGGCATGATGACCGCAATAATATTTCCTTTATTGACGGGCATGTCGAGCGGGTGTATCTGCCTGATATGGGGTTGCTGAAATGGCACCGGGAATGGGTGCCTCAGGCACTTGATATCCCCTGGCTGCCAAATCGTTAATAGGGTTTTTTTCGATAGATGCAAAAAATATTTTTTAAACAGATTCTTCAGATAAGTTCCGGCGAAGCAAATATTACAGAATTTACATGAAAATGGGGGTTGTAAAATGGAAACAGATGTAAGCAGAGTCAAAAGCGGATTTGGTATTTGTTGTATTGTGTTAATGTTACTTTTAAGCGGAGTGACACACGCGGTAGAACCGGAAGAGGCGTGGGTGAGCACGT
>JAOUFG010000092.1 GCA_029858345.1 Phycisphaerae bacterium | reverse complement strand
TCGCTCAGTCTGGTCGGCCAGCCAGTGCTTCAGTTCATCCATTTTGGGGCCACTGTGGGTCTGATGCCAGTCCAGCCGCTCCTGCTCGGACAAGCCCTGACGCTTGGCCTTGTCGTCATTGCCGTAAGCCACAGTACGATGATGGAACTGGCTAAATCGCATGCCCCTGAAAGTGTACCTGCCCCAAATAAGGGCACTTTAAGGGCAACGGGGCAGTCAAAAACAGTAAAGAATCTGCAACCCCCTGAATTACAAGAACTTATAGACGTGATTTTGGCAGAAAACAAAATAACGGAGAGGGGGGGATTCGAACCCCCGGTAGGAACAAGTCCTACACAGCCTTTCCAAGGCTGCTCGATAAGCCACTCCGACACCTCTCCTGATTGTCTGATGCGTGCAAAAATGCGGGTGACCAGAATCGAACTGGCGTATCCAGCTTGGGAAGCTGGTGTTCTACCACTGAACTACACCCGCGCAAGTGCTTATTTTCAAAGCATATATACAGATTTTTCGGCATTTGTCAAGGGGAAAATATGGCTCCAGCGGCTCCTGAGCGTCTTGCTAACAACCGGCCTACATTTTGAGAAGTTTGCTGATCTCATCGAGTTCACGAAGCTGTTCTTCGTTCATATTCGGTTCATCGGCAAGTGTGAGCGCATCGGATTGTTGTCTTTGACACGGATGTCGCTTGGCCGTAGACAAAAGACGACGGATTGACAACGGCGACCCAAAGTATTCGTTCGGGTCGAATGACGCCTGCTCCTCCGAGTCGTGTTCAAGTACTTGCTTGAGTTCACGGACCTGTTGAGAAAGTTGTTTATTGGCGAATTCTAATTGTTCAATATGCCGAGTCAATGATTGCGGCTGTGTCCATGTGCTTAGATCTGTTACCAATACAATCAGTCCGGCAACGCAGCCCTGCTCATCGTTCAACAGGATCATTTTCGTCCGTGCAGGAAACGTCGATCCATCCTTGCGTGTGTGCGTGATCGGCTTTTGGACATTGCCGCGCTCTCTGACCGTATCGATCATCGACTTAAGAACGGTTTGTATCTGATCATCCGAGTAAAGGTGCGTGATGCTTTTGGCAATCAACTCCCGGCATGAGTCAAAGCCGTGCATCCGAGCCATTGCCGGATTTGCAAAATGAATCGCCCCGTTTAGATCGGTAACCGCAATGCCTTCATTGAGCTGCTCTACGATGAAAGTCAACCGCTGCAGTGTTTGTTTAAATCGCTTGAGATCATTGGGATCCATGAATCAATCCTTTGATTACACCCTTCAGGGTTTTCAATCGTGATCCGTATAGAACGTATCGCCGATTGTTACATCCATGATTTTTTCATCGACGTTCATTGTCTCTTTTCTCCATGGAAAATCAAGAAAAATAACAGAAACGGATATTGAAAGCGGGTTACAACCTATCAATTCCTGCGGCGAGGATAAAATCATTCTCATGCAGTCCGCCGATTTTGTAGGTCCAGAGCTGCACGGTGACTTTTCCCCACGATAAGTGAATATCCGGATGGTGTCCCCGGGCTTCGGCAAGCCGGCCGACCTTGTTCGTGAATTCCAGGGCCTCGGCAAAGTCTTTGAACTTGAAAACCCTCTCCAAACGCTTTCCTTCGACCGCCGTCCATTCGGCCGAAAGCTGTTTGAGAAAAGCCGAAATCTCAGGTTCATTGAGCGGCTTTACCCCGCCTTTGCAGGGGGCACATTTTCGAGCGTGAAACTCGGTTTTCTTAGCGGTGTCATGCATCCGAATACTCCATTCATACATTGTTGACCGAAGAATCCTCATTATTTACGTTCAGCGGCGGCATAAAGTTTACCGTATTTTTGTCCCGAAAGCCGATATATTGGAGGTTATTTTTACTTGCGTCACGAAATTGGCTGGCGTATCATATACCTTTCAGGGTAGTAAATTCCCGCGAGTTAATTCGTAACTTACGGTCCCAGCTCTACATAGCCGCGCAGAAACGGGATTTTTAATCGTGAACAGTAAATTCTGTATACTGGAACCTAAAACGAAACAATTCATTATGGAGACGATACTATGGAAACCAGTCCGGCAAGACCTCAGAATATGATCGACACGACGGATGCATTGGAAGCCGTCAGTGCCTGTCAGTCTATGAAGAACTTCCTGTTTACGCTGATTCTGATTGGATTATCCCTGTGTCAAATCGTTTTTTGGATGGACCACTTTGGTCTGGTTAACAAAAAAGGGTGTTCGGCCTGTAAAACCGCAGGGCTGGCCTGCCCGGCAGCAGCCCCGGCAGAGCAATGCCCCCAGGATGCGTGCCCGAAATCCAAGCCGCAGGCCAATGTGCAGAACACAGGACCGGTATTTCTGGCCGCAACCACCGAGTCGGTTCAGCAGACCAAGCCGGTTGCAAATGATCCCCAAATGATAAGAAACATGGAAGAGGTTGTTGAGCAACTCAACACAGGCGCTGTTGCCGAGGCCGAATCGGTCGAGCCCATTGAGCAGGCGATTAATGAAATCGTCAAAACGGCCAATCGAACACACCCGGAAAAAGAGATTCTGCTTGAAAATGAAGCTGACCGTATCCCTGCCGAAATTCCCGCTGAACATGCTGCGCCCGAAATGCTGGAACCTCAGCCATCGCCGGAAGAAGCGGAAGCTGTGGATGAAATCCCATTGAACAAGGACCTGTTTAGTGTTTCCTGTCAATTTGCGGCCGGAGTGGTTGCAGTCTGTAATTTCATCGTTCTGGCCGCCGCGATCCTTTACTGCCTCTCATTGCTGATATGCCTGAAGATCTCATTGACCGGTCGGCTGGGCGGGATGAATCATATCACGCGGGCCTTCTTTATCTCACTGTTTCTGCTGGTCGTCCTCATTCCCTGGCAGCGGGTGATGCCGGGCGTACTGATCGGTTCAGTCTGGCTTCCGGGCGAACTTCTCTGCGGCGGCTGGGCCAAAGCCGACACTTCGGTTTTCTGGAAGGTCATGCTGTACCTGCGTTTTTGCGGCCTGTGCTTTGTGGTTCTCTGGTTTCTGCTGTGGGCACAAATTCGCTCTGCCAAATGGGCCCGCGCCACCCTCCGCCGCCTCGGTGTGGTTCGATAGAAAATGAAATAAGCCGTACAGAGACACCAGACAAGCACGTCTCTGTACGGCCTTCTTATGGTCCGGCAGGCATCGATCGCTGCCGGATGAATTGCGTTTCACATCATAGCGTCTTAAATGATCTCATCGTAAGCACTGGGATCATACTTGATGACGATATTCAACACAGGTTCGAAGCCGTTGGGTATTTCAGTATTTCCGGTGCGATTGAAAAACAGATCGCTGTTGCCGCTTAGTTCCATGGGCTGATCGGAATAATTCAAAACCGAGCCGCCGATGACCCCTCCGGCATTTCCAAAAAAGTCCACGCCATTGGCCGCGATACAACCGTTTAGGGTACCAAAGTTTCCACCCATGGAAACGGCAAATCCGGGAGCCATGATAAAGGTACCGGTGTCATCACGCAAGTCTCCGAAAGACTCGGGCAACGTTGCTACAGAACTGCTTGATACCGTCCCATTAAATGTAATTTGGTTGGATCTGCTGTTATCCGTATAGTCGCCGTCTCCGACAATAATGCCGGTTATGTTTACATTGCCAGCAAAGCTTACAGTGTTAGGTTGCTCAACGTATAATACTCCGTTAATCTGAACGTCGGAAGTGAAACTGGGATTGGTGCCGGCAGCGATCCGGACATTATTCAGGGTCGTAATTGTACTGAGATCAGTGCTGGAATCAATTGTTATGCCGTTGACATATTGTTCGAAATAGCTGGTGTTGGGAATAGGGAACTGGGTCTGAGGGGCCCCGATTTGTACGTGGTTGTTAATTGCGTCGACACCCGTCTCACCGCCGATACCCGCCTGACCTCCCTGTAGAGTAACATAGCCTTCGGGATTCACAACTTTCACATCACCGGCGATCTGGGAATTACCGATGATCTCCAGAGTCTGGTTGTACTCCATGCTTTCGATGTACACGTCGGATTCTACTGAAATATTCACGCCTTCCAGAAGAATATTACCCGACAAGCTCAAGGGACCTTTGGTTGCCACGCCAAAATCAAAGACCGAATAGGGCTCGGGCTTTTCGCCATAGATAAAGCTGCCTTGGATCTTCCGTTCGACGTCCCCGGCATTTCCGATAACAAGAATGTTGATCCGATCATCGCTATTTGAAACTTCTGCGGCAAAAGATTGGTTGCTGCCTAATGTTACGGACTGGGACGATCCAATTGTTATCCCTGTTGTCACACCCCCATCCTCAACGAGACTGGCATACATTCCGCTGGGCAGGCCCCCCCCCATTAATTGACTTTGCAGCACCTCAAACCATTGGCTCTGAGGTGTTATGCCGGGAATCTCGGCCTGCGCCAGATAGTAGCGAACCACCTCCAACCCCGATTCGGCGCTGGACCGTGCCTCATTGCCCCTGTGCAGATTCGAGGCCACCAGCGAGTTGCCTGATGACATGGAAAACATCGCCACCGACAGTGCCGAAAAGACCATCACGAACAGCATGGCAATGATCAGCGCAATGCCCTTATATTTTTTGCGGTACCGCTTTTTACGGAACATGATACAACCCCCCAAACAAAGGTCTGGTTTCTGTTTCCGTTTAAAATATAAGATTCAATTGCCGCTTTGCCAACACGAAATGCAAAGATAAGTTGCGGGAAGTTCCGATAATAACCCTATTGAGGTCAGTTTTCAGTCTTCGGTTTTTGGTACGAATAGCGTTTGATGCTTTCAATCATCATCAGGACCCCCTTGGGGTCCGATGTGGACTGAAGACTATTCTTCCGCGTGATAGGAACTGCGCGTGAACGGCGAACTTTGTACCCACGTAAAGCCCAATTCTTTTGCCTGTTCGGCCCACCAGTCGAATTTTTCCGGGGTGATGTATTCTTCGACGTCCAGCGAGTTTTTGTCGGGCCGCAGGTACTGGCCCAGTGCCAGCCGGTCGCAGCCGACCATCCGCAGATCACTGAGCACTTCCATGACCTGTTCATCCGTCTCGCCCAGACCCAGCATGAGCGAGGACTTTGTTTCCGTTTCCGGCAGGGCGCACCTTGCCTTTTGCAGCAGGGCCAGCGACCGCTGATAATCCCCGCCGGGACGTGCTTTGCTGTAAAGGGCTGGTACCGTCTCCACATTATGTCCGAACACAAACGGAAGGGCGGGCTTAAGGATCTCAATCGCCTCGTCCTGACAATCTCGAAAGTCCGGCACCAGCAGTTCGAATTCCAATCCCGGCATGACTTCCCGGCACCGCAGTATCACGTCCCGAAAGTGCCCGGCGCCGCCGTCGGGCAGATCGTCCCTGTCCACGCTGGTAATGACGAGATATTTCAGCCCCATCTCCTTGGCCATGGTGGCCACGCGGTCCGGTTCGGTCGCATCCGGCGGCAGCGGTTTACCGTGGCCGACACTGCAGAACTTACAGTTCCGCGTACAGATGTTCCCCAGAATCAATACCGTTGCGGTTCCACGGCTCCAACAATCGCCGCGGTTGGGGCAGTTCGCATTCGTACAGATCGTCTCCAGCCCCAGCGTATCCAGCGTGTGATGCGTATGCTGAAACGTCTCGCCAGCCCCGATGCGTCGTTTGAGCCATTCCGGCAATCGCCGTTTAATCTCTTTATTTTCGTTTTGCATGGTTTTAGAATATTCCGTCTCTTCCGTGGTTGTAATTAGTGTTAATTCGCGTCCATTCGGGGTTCCTGCAATGCCCATTGCGTGTGACACAACTCTTTCAGCGTTTCCTTCGCCGCTTCCATGTCTGCCGGCTTACCCGTTTCTTTTTCCACCGAGGTCATCGCAACACTGTCCAAACCGCATGGAACGATGTGCTCGAAAATGCTCAGGTCGTTATTGATGTTGATCGCCATCCCGTGAAAGCTGACCCATTTTTTCAACTGCACACCAATCGAAGCGATTTTCTTTTCCCCGATCCATAATCCAGGTAATCCCTTTCGGCGGGCGCTTTCCACACCCAGCGATTGCAAAAGCTCGATACCCACCTGCTCCAGCGTGCGTATATAGGCATTCACATCCAGCTTTAAACTTTTCAGCTTGATGATCGGGTATACCACCAATTGCCCGGGATTATGCGCCGTTGTCCCGCCGCCGCGGCCGACATGAACGACCTCAATTCCCTTACCCTTGAGAACCTTTTCGTCAGTAAGCAGTTTATTCTCGCTTTTTCTCGCTCCCAGCGTAATCACCGCCGGGTGTTCGACGATCAGAACGGTATTGTCGATTTCGTCTTTCTGGCGTTTTCTACACAACTCCAGTTGCAAAAGCAATGTCGGCCCATACGGTTCCGTGCCCAAATCCACAATTTTCAAGGGTGTTTCATTCATCACCTCAGCATACGGTAAATGTCGAATAAATGCAACAACGCCTCATCACAATCATTATTTGACAGAACGAGTCGGCTTTAGGTACAATACGCATATATTGTGAAAGGAGCCATTATGCTGAAAACCATTTGGAAACTCATTCGCACCGCCGTCATCGTAATCGGTGTGCTGCTGACGTTTTTTGCCGTGCTCGAAATCCTGCGGGCCTTTCAAATCCTCCATGAACTGCACCCCGCCGCCGGGTATGCCTTTCTGGCCGTTGTGCTGGGGTTGCTGACCTGGTGCATCATCTATGTCTGGGGCAATATGGCGGTCTTCCCCAAGCCGCTCAAACCCCCGGCCATCGCGGATTTTGAAAACGCCACGGACAAACAGCTCAAAAAATACGTCCGCTACCTGGGTCGCTATATCCAGCGGCTGCTTTCTAACCCCAACCTTGGCAAGCAGGAAATAGCGAACCTTACGGCTGCCTTATCCCAGCTTCAGTCCCCGCCGTCCGACCGGAGCGAAACACTGAATCTGATAACGACGATTGAGAACGACCCGATCAAACCGGTGCTGAAAACACTTGATGCTGCTGCATCAAAGCAGGTGCGCGATTCGATGCGGGATATCATGGTCGGTGTGACGCTGAGTCCCTATAAATCCGCCGATCTCTTGATCGTGCTGTACCGCAATCTCGTCATGGTGGTGCGGATTGTCAAGGTTTACCGCGTACGCCCGGCACTCTCAGAGCAGCTTCGCATCTTCTCAGATATTATCAATGTTATCGCCACCGTCAACTACATCAACATGGGCAAGAATCTCATCGAGGGACTTGGTTCCAAGGTGCCGGGCATCGGGCGGTTTGTGGACGACATCGCCCAGGGCATCGGGGCCGGATTCATGACGACCATCACCGGCCACGCCGCGATGGACCGCTGCCGCAGCTTTCGCAGCTGGAATGAGGTCGAGGCCAAAAAGCACCTGCTCAGGCACGTGGGCGACTTCTACAATGATGTCAAAGACATCTTCTTCAAGGACGTCTGGTCCGGCATCCGCGGCAGGGCAGGCGCCGCCGCCACAGACGCCGCCGACAAAGTCGCCGACGCCATTGACGAAACCGGCTCAATACTGGATAGTTTTGTAAGGGTCCCCGTCAAAGCCGTCACCACCACCGGCCAGGCCGTCTACGACACCACCACCAAGAGCGTCTCCTTTGTGGGGAATCTGATTAAAAAGCCGTTTAAGAAGGAAAAATAGCGAAGGAGATTTTGGGTGCTGAAACGGATTTACAGAATAATCTGGTTAATTTTTTATAAATATTATCCTCCACGGATATTTATTTTTTATCCACTTTACAAAATTCTACGACATCGCTGGAATGTTCCGTTTGCTTTAAGTATTTTTGGAGTGTGGTTTATAAGTGCACTTTTACATGGAGCAATTCTCGGTTGTAGTTCTCCTGTTGTAGGTTTAATCTTTTTTTGTATATTTTTTTGCTTGGGATTGGGGTGTATGTTGGCGGCTTTAATGAGAAAGTTGCAAAGATGTCGCAGATTGAAAGTATAATTTTAATTGGAGTCGCCTTCGGCGGGTGAGTAAGTAGGTCCCTCCGTTGCGCATTGCTACGCTCTGCTTCGCAATGCTCCAGTCGGGATGACACTTTGGGGTTGTTGTTACATCTGCGCAAACTGTCATCTCGGCTGCGCTCGGGATGACAATTAGGGAAAACAATGGAAGAGCAACGGGAATACGGGCCGCAGCCGATTGCGGCGTTGATGGAAAAGCACAACTTAAAAGCGCACGACCTTGTCGTGGCGTCGACCGAGCAGATTACGCATAAGATGGTCGCCCGCGCCTGCAAGGGGCGTAAGCTTTCCCGGCGTGTGCAGCTCAAACTCGTCAATTCTCTCAATACCGCATCCGAAAAAAGTTATACCCTCAAGGACTGTTTTACCTACTGAAACCGCATGAACGCCTCCATTATAGGACATCGACCTAAGTGCTTGCATTTGCAGCGTTTATTTGCTATAATACGCTTAATGTGATGAGAAAAATGTTTTCATTTTATGGGGGGTACCGTAGATGAGAATTCTCAAAAAAGTCTTTGGTAAAAAACAGAAAAAAGAAAAACGCCAATCTCCGCGCTACCTTGATCCGTCCGGGCTTGCCTTAAACGCCTGGCGCACCATTTAGTCATGATGTACTCCCTTCCTCTTGTCTTCGTTTTGCAAGGGGAGGGGAGTTTTTTTCCTCATCGAGCCATCATCCCGGGCCCCGGCCAAAATGCTACTTCCGTCAAGGTTTTTTCCTTCTCTGCCGCATCTGGATCGCGTCCGGCGGGCGGAGATACGTGGGCGTCAGTGTCAGCGGGTCCACAAACAACCCCGCCGCCGCCATCCGCCGCCCGACACGAAACAACCCCGCCGCAGTTGCCGACCAGCAGGACTCATTCAGCAAAGAAGTCGATGGCGACACAAACTTTCCGGAATAATAAACCAAACCCTCGCCCAGCAAGCCGACATCGTGCCTGCCGTTTTCCGACAGCCAATCCAGTAACTGCTCCGAAGTCACAATCTCAGTTCCGAAGCACTTTTGCCACTGACCATCGACCCGGTCAAAAACGGCCGCGTAGAAAAAATCTTTTTTTGCGTCCAGAACTGTACAAATGCAGTCCGGTATTTTTTTGTTTTCCTGGGTATATCCGGATAAATTTTCCGCGATCACATCCATCGTATCGGCAGCGATAATTTTGGCTTTTTGGGCAAATCCGAGCATTTTCGCCGCTGTCACCGCGATTCTAAGTCCGGTAAAACTGCCCGGCCCGGCAGTAATATAAACCTGGCCAATATCGCCCGCAGATGCCTTCGCCTCACCCAAAAGTGCCTCTATTGCGCTGAAAAGCTCGGCTCCATGCCTCATTTTGCCCGAAAACGGGATTTCTAAGATGAAATCGTCTCCCCGCCCGATCGCGGCTGATCCAAGCCGCCCGGAGGTTTCTATCGCAATAATTAGTTCATGTCCCATAATTAAAATTCAAGGCTGTCCCAGAGTACTTATTTTGTTGGAATATAACCATTATCAGTATTAAAAACAACCTATCTATTCCAGGTTCACTATTTTTTCACTTGCTTTTGCATTATTTTAACAATATACTTATGAGTCTGCCGATATAGTGCTTAAATCGGTCTTTTTATGGAATTATTTGATAAATCTTTTTCTGGTCTTATTTTGGGAGGTTTATGGTGAGCTACCTGACTTCAATGCGAAATCTTAAGTACCGATGGTTTATGGTCTTAATCCTGATGTGCGGAGTGCTTTGTGTCACTCTTTCCGCTGCGCCGACGAGCATCGATCAGGCAAAACGAGCGAAGATCGATACGACAATCCGTATTATCCAGGAACAAATCAAGCGTGGTCTTTATCCGGCCGCACAGATGCAACTGCATACCCTGCAAACATCTGAGGAGTTTTCGGCATATATTTCGGAACCCCAGAACCAGACTATCACGCAATTGCAGGCAAAAGTGAATCGGGCGATTGCCGAACGCGAACAGATTACCCGCCTCCTGCAGCAAAGCGATTTGCTCGATTCGCAGGGGGACTATCCGGAAGCCCTCAAACTTCTCCGGCAGATCAAGGACAGCCCGTTTACAACAGGCCAGGAAAAAGAGATGATCCTCGCCAGTTACCAAGAGGTTGCTGGAAAAGTGAACCAGCAGCAACAGAAATGGCAGACCCTCTATGACAGCAGTGTTGCCGCCTACAATAGCGGACGGATGGATGAAGCCCGCCAGGGGCTCGTTCAGGTCATTGAGTCCGGTTATAGGGTCAAGGGCGCCAAGACGCCAGCACAATATATCTCCATGATTGACTCCGGTATCGCTGCGCAATCGACGATGCCGGCAACCGAAGAGATGCCGGTCATGGAAGAATTGAGCCCCATGACAACGCCTCAGCAGGAGACCCAGGCCCAGTTCAGCCCCGTTACGGTCGATATGAATATCGAGCCGATTGAATTGTTGGAACTGGAAACGAACAAACAGGCCGCCGACCGCGCCTCAATACAGGCGCAGCAGGGCGAACGCTCGTATCTGGAAGTGATCAAACGCGAAACGGCTGTACGGGTCGATTATACAAGAGCAATCGTCACGGATGCGATTGAGAAGGCTCAGCAGGCATTGGATAACCAGCAGTTCGACCAGGCCCGTCAGTCGCTGCGACGGGCGTTTTCAACAATCGAAAAGAATAAAATGCTGCTGGGCGATGTCTACGGCGAATACAACGCACAACTGACCAATCTTGAACAAAAAGTCAGCGAGGCCCAAAAGGCGGCCGCCCAGCAAGCCAAAGTGGAACAGCAGGTCGCCGCCGACCAACTTACTTCCGAGATTCGTCAGACAATGCAGCAGCAGCGGGAACGGGCCGTTAAGGACTATATGGAGCGGGCCTATGCGTTTCAAGATGAACAGCGCTATGAAGAAGCGCTGGGCCAGTTGGAACAGCTTTTAGCGATTGACCCGCGCAACCAGCGGGCGTTGACTCTCAGGCAAACGCTGGAGCACATCGTCAATTTCATCGAACAGCGGAATATCCAGTCGGAAATTGATCGGCAGGAGATTGCGTCATTACTGGGCGTTCAGCGCCAGTCCATTCCGTATTCAGACGAGATCAACTATCCTCGTAATTGGAAAGAAATCGCCGAACGCCGCGATGCAGCATTAAAAAAGGCGGAAACCCCGGCGGATATGGCCATCAATGAATTGTTGGATCAGACGGTGGACCTGTCTCTTTTAACAGAAGATACGACACTGGAAGAGGCGATTGAAATACTGAAAAATGCCGTAACTCCCGCTCTGCCCATTGTGGTGTACTGGAAAGATCTTGCCGACAATGGGTTCATCGAAAAAGACACCCCCATCAATCTAAGCGGTGAGGGACTCACAAGCGTCGTTTTAAGAAGCGCTCTTAAAAGTGTTTTGGAGGCGGTTAGTGCTGGCGGGTATGCTGAACTGGGGTATGTCGTTGGGGAAGGGAAAGTAACCGTTGCAACACGGGACACATTGCCGACCAATTACGTCACTGAGATGTACGATGTTGCAGATTTACTTAACCCGCCCGCCAATTTCGACAGCAACAATAACCAAGGTGGCATGGGCGGCGGCGGCATGGGCGGCGGCATGGGCG
>JAOUFG010000091.1 GCA_029858345.1 Phycisphaerae bacterium | reverse complement strand
CCAGACGCTGTATCAAACGAAAAAGCAAACGCAGAGAGCTTGCTCGGTTTTATCATTACAAGCGACATAAGCTATTGGCTCCACTAAGGGTTAAAGAACGAAAATGAAATTGGACAGTAAAACTATAAAACACGGAGGTTTTAGGTATGAAAGCCCTTCAGTTAGAAAAAAACGACATCCAACAGGTTTGGACCGAGTTCTTTCAGACTCGATCCGAACGTTGCCGCAATATCCTCATGGAAAATTATCTGCACTTAGTGAAATACAGTGCGGAACGCATCTGCGTCAAGCTTCCGGATAAAGTCGAGCTGGATGACCTGATTCAGGCGGGTATCTTTGGACTCAAAGACGCCCTCGAAGCGTATGACCCTGAACGCGGCGTCAAATTCGAAACGTATTGCGCCCCCCGTATCCGCGGCAGCATCCTCGATGAACTCCGCAGCATGGACTGGGTCCCCCGCCTTGTGCGTGCCCGTGCTCATCAGCTCGGCCGTGCCATGCAGACACTGGAAGCAGAACTGGGACGAATCCCAACCGAACAGGAGCTGGCCGAAGAACTGGAACTGGATAAAGTCGAATTTCACCGGCTGCAGCGAGATGCCAACGCCATCGGACTGATTTCACTGAATAATTCATTCAATGAAAGTGAAGGCGAAAAGGATGTTCGCGAGATTGACATCATCGAGGACCAGAAAAGCAAGAACCCCGTCACGGAAGCTCAGAAGCGCGATCTGAAAAACCTTATTTCCAAAGGGCTGACCCGTGCTGAAAAGCTGATCGTCATCCTGTACTATTACGAAGAGATGACCATGAAGGAAATCGGGGCGACGCTGGACCTGTCCGAATCACGCGTGTCTCAGATGCACTCCTCCATCGTCGCCCGGCTCAAGGCCCAGATGGACACCCGCAAGAAAGAATTTGTTATCACGACATAAATACTGGGAACGCGGGCGTCTCGCCCGCATCATTTACACACGTAACCACATTTTTTCGTGTCCCCCTTGTGGAAATACAAGCTTAAAACTGCACCGTAATTTCATCCACAATGTTTTGAACGCACGTTTCAAGTGTTCCTTTTAAATTCACGCCGGAAGCGAGTGTATGGCCCCCACCACCGTACTTTTGGGCAATTTTTCGAACGTCAACATTGCCCTTGCTGCGGAGTGAACAGCGAAAACCGCCGTCGGCCAGTTCTACAAATAACGCCGCCGCTTCAACGGATTCAATCCGCTGGCATTCGTCGATCAGGTTTTCCGTATCGGGGCCAGTGGCGCCGGTTTCGTCGAAATCCTTCCGCAGAACATACTGGGTGGCGATGCGGCCTTCGGCGTGAAGCTGCAAATGATCAAGCATCCGCGTCATCAGGTACAGCCGCGACGGCGTAAAGGACTGGTACAGGAGCCGGTAGATCACATTGGGCCGTGCCCCGGCGTCGATGAGTTCTGCGGCGGTGTGAAAAATCCGGCTGTCGGTATTGCCGAACTTGAACCAGCCGGTATCGGTGGACAGGGCAATAAAGATCGATTCGGCGATGCGTTCGGTAATCTCCCAGCCGGCAAATTTGATCAGATCGAACACAACCTCGCCTGCCGCTGCCGCAACAGTATCGACCAACGCAACAAACCCGAGATTATCGCCGCTGATATGGTGGTCGATGACGAGGATTTTTTTGCCGCAATCGTCCAGCCAGTCGGCAAAGCCGGGAAGTTGAACACGGCTGTCGGTATCCACAAGGATAATGAGATCCACATCCGCATACGTATCGGATAATTGATCAACAGGGACGTCATTTCCCAGTACTGAAGGTTTTTCGGCAAACAATGACTCGTACCACGCCGCCAGAGGAGACATAAACAAGGCCGCAGCTATTTTGCCTTGGTTTTTAAGGACCTCTTTCAGTGCCCGGACACACCCGCAGGCATCCCCATCCGGGCGAATATGCGTCGTAATCAGCACATTGTTAGCATTATTTATCAGATCAACCGCTTTTTGAAACGTCTTGTTGTCAGGCATGGTTATTTAATCCTATCTCCATAAACCTCTTCGTACAGTTCGTCGCCTAAATGCTGTTTGGCCCAAAGATGCCAAATCTGTTGTTCATCCGCCTCCGGATGCAGTTGGCGAAGTCCTGCCATGGCCAGTTGCTGCCCCTTGCACATGGCATCAAAAAGCAACCGTGCCTTTTTTGCGGTTGCCATATTACGATAAAGCTGGGTTACCAACGCATCGCATTCTCTGGATGTATCACGAGAAATCATAAAGTCCCTGTTTTTCTATAATTAACCGGCTCTGCCTTCTATTAAACGGAATTTCACCACAAAATTCAATAAGTAATCCGGAAATCGTGGTACCGGGGATTGACCGGACAGTCGGTTGTGTTCATTTCTCTCAAGTAACCGCCGAACGTATCTTGCAGATCGCCCAGACAGGCTTGGATATTAGATTCTGTCCCTTGCAAGAGTGCCTCGACAGTCCCATCCGGCAGGTTCCGTACAAAGCCGGTCAGATCATAGCGATTTGCTGCACGGTGCGTCATATAGCGAAAGCCGACTCCCTGCACCCGGCCCTTAAAAACAACCTGTTTGGCGATTTGATTCATCGCTACTGTCCTAACTGGAAAATCCGAAATTCTAACATCGAAATCCTAAACAAATTCGAATGACCAAAAGATCAATGTTCAAAACTCTGCGAAAGGTCGTTTTGAAAATTTAAATTTTGTATTTGTTTCGAATTTAGGATTTAGTGCTTCGAATTTTTATTAGATCTGGCTCAGAATGTCGTCCGGGATATCGAAGTTAGCATAGACTTCCTGCACATCATCGTGGTCCTCGAAATCATCCATCAGGTTCAGGATCTTCCGAGCGGTGTCGGCATCGGCGACCGGGATCGTGCTGTCGGGAATCCGGGAAAGTTCGGCGCTTTCCAGCGGAATCTGGTTTTCTTCCAATGCCGCCTTCAGGTCATCGTAGCTTTCCGGCTCACAAGTAATCTCGTAAATCTCGCCGGTATTCTCAAAATCCTCGGCTCCGGCGGTCAATGCTATGTCCATCAGCGTCTCTTCATCGGCGGCATCGGTCTTAACCGTCACCAGACCCTTTTTCTTGAACATATAGCTAACGCATCCGCTGGCCCCCATCGACCCGCCGCGTTTTTCGAAGATCTTCTTAATCTCGGGTGCCGTTCGGTTTCGATTATCCGTCAATCCTTCGACCATAATCGCCACGCCGCCCGGAGCGTATCCTTCATACAGCACATCAACATACTCAACCGCACCCAGTTCACCGGTGCCCTTCTTGATCGCTTTTTCGATCGTATCCTTGGGCATGTTCGCGGCCTTGGCCTTATCGATCGCATATCGCAACGTCAGGTTCTGCCCGGGATCCCCGCCGCCGGCCTTGGCAGCGACGATAATCATACGAGCGATCTTGCTCCATACTTTACCGCGTTTTGCATCGTTGGCGGCCTTTTTATGTTTAATGCCGGCCCAATGAGAATGTCCTGACATACTTGTTTATCCTTTAAGAAAATATCTGATCAACACCCTGTTTTCAATGAATCACTTTATTGAGGGGATACGTAAAAATACCGGAAGCGCCACCGCGTTTGAGCTGCGGAATCAGTTCGCGTTCCACTTTTTCCTCGACAATAATCTCCAGCGCCACATAGCCCTTATCGGCCAGCGGCGAAACCGTCGGGCTTTTTTCGGCCGGCAGCAGACTGATAATCGTATCCAAATCCTTCTTTTTCACATTCATCTTCAAGCCCACGCGCGTCTTGGCGTCAATGGCGGCATTCAGCAGAATCGCCATGCTTTCAATTTTCTGCTTCTTGAAGTCATCGCGCCACGCCTCCTTATTAGCAATAAACCGTGTCGTTGATGTCATTAGCGTGTCAATAATCTTGAGGTTATTGGCCTTCAGCGACGAGCCCGTCTCGGTCAGTTCCACGATACCGTTCACCAGGCGGGCTTTGACTTCCGTCGCCCCCCAACTGAATTCCACCTTGACATTAACGTTTTTTTGCTCGAAGAACCGTTTTGTGGCATTAACCAGTTCGGTCGCAATGATCCCGCCTTCCAAGTCCTCGGCCTTTTCAACCGGGGATTCATTCGGTACCGCCAGCACCCATCGCGTCGGATTCGCCGTGGCCTTGCTGTACATCAACTCGCAGACCTCATGCACATCCGAATTGTTTTCCTGTATCCAGTCATACCCCGTAAAGCCCGCATCCAGAACACCGTCTTCAACATACCGGCTCATTTCCTGGGCCCGCAGCAGAATCAATTGAATCTCGGGATCGTCAATGCGGGGAAAATAACTGCGCTCAAAACCGGACACATTGAATCCGGCCCGCTCAAACAGATCAAAGGTGGCATTTTGTAAACTCCCTTTCGGGATTCCTAATTTTAGTACTTTCTCTGACAACACGTTACCCTTCCCTACAAAAATACATTTTCCTGATTCCTATTTTTTTCTAACCGTTTTCTTTTTCACAGTCGTCTTCTTTTTTACAGCCGTTTTCTTTTTAGCAGCGGCTGTTTTCTTCGTCACCGTTTTCTTCTTTGCCGCAGGTGATTTTGTCCTGGAGCGCGGTTTGGTCTGTTCGGTTTCCTGCCGCAGAAGCATATAAAAATTATACGCATCGGCGGCGGCGATCTGCCGTTCCAAAAACCCGGCGATCTCAGCATCGGTTGCGCCGGGGTGCACCATCTGACCGTGACGCAGATACTGAAGCATCGCCGCATTCAGCGGAATCGCGTGACCGCCCATCGCTGTCAAAAAACAGTAACTGACCGCAAACGGCGTGATCCCCTCGATCTCCGATAATTCCTTATGGGCCTGACGCTTGCCCTCCTGGCCCAGGACTGCCAAACTCACCGTGTTTTTCTTCTCAAAAATAATATTGAGCACCCGTGAGATAGAGGCAGCAAGGTTATCTGCGGCTTCAAACGAATCCCCAAAGACATCCAATATCTCTTCTCTGCGGGAAACACGCAGGTCATTTAAATTCACAAAGTGCTTCATCATACGCTTGTAGATGCGATCTGAAACCGGTTCCGTCACGTGCTCACTGACCAATGCATAAACCACCGCATCGACCGGATCCGTGTACTGCGGCATCTGGTGAGTCTTTGATTTACGCTTTAACGAACCAAACAGTTTTTTTATTTTCGGGCTGTATTTTCTGCTGTCCTTCATAAACGAATCCTATCCTCATTCTTTCGGATTTTCTGAATCATCCCCGAGTTCCTGCACGGGATGCTCTGAATACTCATGCCGGGCCTGTTCGATCAATCGCAGGGTTTCCAGGGTTTTGCTGACTTTCCGGTCTTTTTCAAATCGCAGATGCGGACACAGTCTCCCGGTCAGATCATCCCCCAATTGCTGCTGGAAATGACCAATCGCGTGACAGATGGCGCCAAATGTAACATTGGCTTTTCGGTCATCCGGCGCCAGAATACTCAGGAAAACGGTCGCGTTTTTCATATCCGGAGAGACATCCACCTCCGTCACGGTTACCAAACCGCTAATTCGGGGGTCACTCAAGCCATTCAGAATCGTCTTGCTGACCGATTCCCGAATCGCCCGTGCAACCTTGTGTTGTCTTCTGGAGATCATCTGAATATCTTTGTCATTCGAATCGGGTTAAAGCGTTCTGGCAACTTCCACAATCTCATAAGCTTCAAATTCATCATCCACTTTAATGTCATCAAATTTGGCGATTTTGATTCCGCATTCAAGCCCGGCTTTGACTTCCCGGACATCATCCTTGAAGTGCTTGAGCGATTCGATCACACAGTTATCTTTGATGACGATATTATCTCGAATCAGTTTGAGCTTGTTGTGTTTATTCACCAGCCCATTGGTGACATAACACCCGGCAATCGTTCCGAGACTGGAAACCTTAAACGTATTGCGAACAATGAGCCGGCCCCGCGTTTGTTCCTCGAATTCCGGTTCCAGCATGCCGAGCATCGCCGCTTTGAGATCCTCCGTGATGCGATAGATGATACTGTAAAGACGGATGTCGACCTTTTTGCTGTCGGCCGTCTGGCGAACCCGCTCATCCGGCACAACATTGAAACCGATGATAATGGCATTGGACGCTTCAGCCAGCACGACATCGCCTTCGCTGATGCCCCCGACCGCCGCGTGAAGAACTTTCACCTTAACTTCTTCGGTGCTCAGCTCGGTCAGATATTTAATCAATACATCCACAGACCCCTGCACATCCGCCTTGACAATCAGGTTCAGCTCTTTGACATTGCCGGCCTCAATGTGCGAGAACAGGTTGTCCAGTGTCACAATAGACCGGCGGGCCAGTCCTTCTTCGCGAGTAGCGTGTTGTATCTGTTCGGCGGCGGCCTTGGCCTGGTTAAGATCGGCCAGGCAGAAGAACTTGTCGCCTGCTGTCGGTACATTGTCCAAACCGGTGATTTCCACGGGCATCGACGGCATGGCCTTCTTGACGCTTTTGCCGCGACTGTCCGTCATGGTTCGAATGCGGCCGGAGGCCCCTCCGGCCAGAACAATAGACCCCTTTTCGAGCACGCCTTCTTTGACCAGTACCGTGGCAACCGGACCCTTGGTTTGAGACATTTTCGCCTCGACAATCCACCCCTGCGCAGGCACGTCCGGATCGGCCTGGTAATCATTCAACTCGGCCTGATAATCCAGATGCTCGATCAACTCTTCGATCCCCTGGCCCGTAACCGCACTGGTTTTGACGATCTCTGTGTTGCCGCTCCACTCGGTTGGGGTCAGTTCATGTTCCGCCAGTTCACCATAGATTCGATTGTAATCCACGCCGGGCAGATCACACTTGTTGAGCGCAACGATAATCGTAACCCCTGCCGCCTTGGCGTGGTGGATCGCTTCCACCGTCTGCGGCATCACACCGTCGTCAGCGGCGATCACCAAAACGACGATATCGGTGATATTGGCCCCGCGGGCACGCATCGTAGTAAATGCTTCGTGCCCCGGTGTATCAAGAAATGTCACTTTCTTGCCGTTTAATTCCACCTGATAGGCGCCGATATGCTGTGTAATTCCGCCGGCTTCGCCGGACGCCACGCTCGTGCTTCGGATCTTATCAAGCAGACTGGTTTTACCATGGTCAACGTGGCCCAGCATCGTCACGATGGGTGGGCGTTTTTGCAATTTATTGCGGACACGGGTCTCGAAGGTTTCTTCGATTTCTTCAAGAACGCTTTTTTTACGCTCAACAATCAGTTCTGTACCATATTCCAGTGCGATGAGTTCGGCCACTTCCGTGGAGATCGCCTGATTCGCAGTCGCCATCACACCCTCGGACATTAACTTGGCAATGATCTCACCGACTTTAACCGCTAAAGCAGCCGACAAATCCTTTACTACAATCGGCTCAGAAACAAATGCTTTCTCCGGCCGCTCTACGTGCGAAACCACATCCGCTGCTTTTCTGGCCTCAATCCGCCGGGACGGTTTGGCCCGCATTGTTTCGCCGCGAGCAGCAGCCAAACGGGCATTGCGCTCTTCCATGTCGCGAGCGCGCATCCGTTTGATATCGCCTCGCAGCAAAGGAGCATCGCTGTCACCGGCAGTCCGGTCTTTTTTGCGGCCGTGGGTTTTGGCTCTACCGGCCTTCTTACCCTTGCCTAATGTACCATGACTGGCCAAAAGCGGTTCGGTGATGGGTTGGTCATGACGAGGGCGAGGCGCCCGTCGCCGGGGGAAGTGTGTTTCTTTTTCGATTTTTTCGACACGAATGACCGTCGGTCCTGAAAGTGACGCCGGTTTCGGTTTCCCCAGCATCGGGCCGGCAGGAACAATCTTTTCCGGTTCTTTAGGCTTCTCGGCTTTTTTTGCCTTTTTTGCTTTTTTAACCTTTTTCTTGGGCCCCGGCTTTTTAGCTTCCTCCTGAACCTGTCCGGCGGCCGGAGGTTCTTCCGTGACAGGTTGAACGGAGGGCGCCTCCTGAACGGCGACTTCTGCCGGAGGTTCCGGTTCGGACACGGCTTGAGCGGGGACTTCTTCTGCGGGGGCTTCTACCGGTTGAACTTCGGCCGGTTCGGGCGTTTTCACTTTCTTGCGTTTGATCCGAACTTTCTTCAGGTCCACCGGCTTTGCGACTTCCACTGTTGTGGAATGTTCGCCTTCGCTAAACCATTCACGAATCGTCGCCGCCAAACCCACCGAGATCGTCGACATGTGATTTGTGATCTGGTCGAGACCTTCGGCCTGGCATTTTTCGACAATGGCCTTGCTTTTTACATTCAGCTCTTTGGCCAATAAATGCACTCGTGTACTCGTTTTAGCCAAAACCGTCTCCCTAAAATAACATTCGCGTCGCCGCTTGGGTCCGCACGACTACCAACCGTTGACTATTTTAATTTATCCTTTTCCTGTTTCAAGATGTCTTCGGCCTGAGTGGCGCTATTCTCAGCAGCCGCCTTCTTGGCGGATTCTTCTGCCGCAGCGATAATTCGCTCGGCCAATTCCTGCTCGACATCCAATTCCTCAACAAGCGGTTCCGTTCCGACTTCTTCAAGGTCAAGGACCGAAATAATCCCCAGCGCCAGCAATTTATCGACGAAACTGTCATCCACACCTTCGACACCCTTGATGCAGGCGGATACCCGATCCACTTCCTTGTTATATTCGGTTGGCGTGAGAATATCGATATCCCAGCCGGTCAGGCGAGCCGCCAGGCGAACATTCTGACCGTGTTTGCCAATGGCCAGCGACAACTGATCCTCGGTCACCACCACCGTTGCTCGACCCAGTTCAAAGCAAATGGCAATTTCACTGACCTTCGCAGGCATCAATGCATTGGCAATCAGCACCTGCGAGGAGTCGCTCCAGCGAACAATATCAATTTTCTCGCCGCCCAGTTCATCCACAATATTACGAATCCGACTGCCGCGAACACCGACGCACGCGCCCACCGGATCAACTTTGTCGTCAATGGTATCCACCGCAATCTTGGTACGATAGCCGGCCTCACGCGCCAGCGACTTGATTTCAATGATGCCCTCGGCCACTTCAGGTACTTCCAGCTCAAACAGACGTCGGATAAATTCCGGATGCGTCCGGGAGAGAAGAATCTTAATCTGGCTCGTCGACTCCCGAACATCGAGGATCATCGCACGGATACGTTCTGAAGGATGATGGGACTCACCCGTAATCTGTTCGGATTTGGGCATAATCGCTTCGACCCGGTTTTCAAGACTAACAACCAGGGAACCGCCTTCAAAACGCGCCACAATACCGTTGACGATCTCCCCTTTGCGCTGAACATATTGGGCATAAATACTGTCACGTTCATCGGCCTTGATCTTCTGGATCATGACCTGCTTGGCTGTTTGCGCCGGGATGCGGCCCAAACGTTGAATATCGATCTCAACATCGTCCTTAAAGGCACTCATGGCCCCGGTAACACGGTCGATGTGAACAACGATTTCCACGCCGGACGTCGGCAGCACACCAAAGTGCTTTCGCGAAGCAGACACCATCGCGGCTTCAAGGTCCTGAAAGATCGACTCTTTGTCGATGTTCTTGTCCTTTGCAATGTTCTCAACGATCCTGATCAATTCTTGATTCATTTTGTCCTTTTCCCTCTTGCCAAATAAAAAAAGTGGAAACCTTCAGGCCACCACTTCGACGGATGCAGAATACACTGGCTCAGGAAAACCACGCCTAAGCCGGACTGAACAAAACTGTTCTACCGTTTGGCCATGGCACCCTCCCAAAAACAGCGATTCTGCAAAGTTCCTGAAGAGCATCTATTCAAAAGAAGCCGGCTGTACAGGCCGCAAAGACCCGTACCATGCATTGTAACACTATGCGAATGCACGACTTACTTTTCCTATCTGTACCATCATCACGTTCCTTTCTGCTTCTTTGACTACGGCAAAGAAAACGCTATTATAGAATAAGTCAATAGCTTGTCAAGACTTAATCATCGGCAAAACTTCGAGATTTTGAGGCGATATTTGTTTCATTTCAGGGGCGATTTTCTGTTTTCCTGAGTCTTAGAACCTATCCTAATAACCGACCCTATTGCGGCCGGCTGCAAAGCCCGATGCCGGCGTTGTCGGGCCCAAATCGTCCTCAACGTAGCTTTGGCTACGCCTGCGGCGATTTTGTCCCTGCCGCCTTGGCCTCGGACTTTTCGCTCTGCCTCATCACATCCCGGTTATTCGGATAGGCTCTTAATGCCAGTAATACCCCGTACAATCCGAGCATTAGCCCCCAGAAAAGTTTGCAGTAAAAAACCACCCACTGTTGGGTTTTTTCCATATTGGACATTTTACCGCTGTTGATCCAGCGGAAAATGGTGTTGTCCTTGTGCGGCCAAAAAATCTGGATATCATAATGATAGAAACTGTCAATCAAAACATGCAGCCAGACCCCCAGCACCCCTGCCAGCACCATCGAAAGCAGGGTCGTTTTGGCCGGAAGTCCGATAAGAGCCATAGATTTCTCGCTGAGCCAACGAAACGGCTTGATATAATAGACAATCGCTCCAAATATCGCTCCGGCAAACCCACCGACGAGTAATGTATGAAAATGCCAGATCTGATGCACCGGCCAGCCGGGTTGTAGAAAATGGTCTGCGATGACCTCGATATCCACCAGGACGTTAGCCGCGATGAACACCGGCACATCGAACCATCGGCGAAACAGCAGGCCCACAAACCCATTCGGTCCAAAATGATACGGCGTAAACGGCATAAATTTAACTGTCACTTCGAAGGGGGATTTTTTATTGTTCCGTCTTTTTCGGCCTGCCGCGGGGTCGCAGGGCCGATTCCAAAGCCAACTCTTTGGCTGTTTTCAAAATCCATTCGTCCTCGCCAAAGGGGCGGCCGCGCTGGATGCAGGTTTCGATTGTATCCAGCGGTATATCAGCGATCTTATCCGCCTGCGACTTCCACAACCGCGGCAGCGAAAATGGGCCGTCGGCCAGCGTCAGCGGTTTTTCTTCGCCGCAGCGGATGGCTAAGCTGCTCCATGGCCAGTCGGCGCTGCGTGTGACCAGTCCCGCCCGCAGCGGGTTGCTCTCGACATACCGCATCAGCGTCTGGTAGTACAACCCGTCCTGCACCGGAAAGCTCTTGTACCGGCCCTGGTAAAGGTGCCCGATACCGACGGTGTCGTGTGCGGCGTGCCAGCGCTGTGAGTGCGTCTGCGTGATCCATCGCATAAATGCTGACAAATCGCCATCGGCTTTCGGCCAAAGGACCAGGTGCCAATGGTTGCCCATGATGCAGTAGCCGCACAGTCGCATATCGAAGCGATCAAGACCTTCGCCAAGAATCGCTTCAAACGCCTCAAAATCACCCGCTTTCTTAAAAATACGAAGCCGACCGTTCGCACGGTTCAAGGCGTGATAGACGATGTTTCCTTTCGTTACTCTTTTGGGTCTGGGCATAATCGCCAATTATATAAGACCGCAAACACTGATATCAAGAATAAAAGTACCGTACCCCTTTATTTTTCCCCCAAACAACCTTTTCAGCAGGTCAGCAAATGGCGAGAGGCATTGCGTGATACTGATTGGACGAAAATTGATGTCAGAGATGGTGAAAAAGGCCCGCTTACGATGGAGATTGTTAAGTGCCGGGT
>JAOUFG010000009.1 GCA_029858345.1 Phycisphaerae bacterium | reverse complement strand
CCCTCTGAACCTCCAAAAGAAGTGCCCCCCCCCCCCCCCCCCCCTCTTTGTCATAGTAGATACGTATTCACACAGACTGTAGATATCCGCCCCAAACGCCCCCGTCCTGTTGAAATACGGTTGGGTGGACAGCCACCGAACCGCGGCAACAATCTTGCCATAGACGAGCGACCAACGGGAGCGGGTCGATACACGCAAATGATTCCTCGATCTTATCTGCCTAAAGGCAGTACCCCCAAGGGGACTCGAACCCCTGTTACCGGGATGAGAACCCGGCGTCCTAGGCCGCTAGACGATGGGGGCGTATATCAATTGACTATTGATTATTGCCGATTGTCTAATAAGCCGAAAACAAGCTCATCGAGAGCTTGTTTTCGGCAATAGCGGCGGGTGGATTCGAACCACCGACCCTGGGCTTATGAATCCCATGCTCTAACCAACTGAGCTACGCCGCCTAAAGTCTGAGTGTACCAAAGCCAAGCAGTTTATCCAAAAATTGCGTCTTGACAAGAAAAATTTTTCGTTTCAACGTGGTTTTCTTATTAGGATAGACTCTTGGTCTTTTGACAAATATTTGAAAAGGAAACGGTTATTATGTGATTTAAGGGCCATCTGTGCCCGGTTGAAACAGAATCGTGTTGTCGGCATTCGGTTCAGCCAAAAGCGAAGAGGATTTCAGATTAACTTCCAGGTTTTGGGTCGGGAACCCCGGATGGGCGGCTGAAAGGGTGTAATCTCCTGGTGGGGCTGCCAGGAACGCCCCGCGTCCGGTTGATGAAGCGGTGATGATGTCACTTTCCTGGTTTAGCCAGATTTGTGATTCGGACAGGATAAGCCCCGTTTCGTCCGCTACCACTACATAAAGAGGACTAAGGGATTCGAGAATTACAGTCGGATCAATATCCAGCACCATTTCCGGCTCATACTGTAGGTCAACCTGGGTAAATTCAAAGAGCTGACCCCTGACAAAAGTCGCCAGACTATAGACATCGGCAGGGATGTTTACGAGTTCGTAGGAGCCGTCGGCACTGGGTGCGATATCAATATGCAGTTGTTGATTGGCATTGGTCAGGAACAGATTCACCGGGCTGGCCTCAAGAAAGCGTCCTGTCAATACCGCCGTTTCACTCGGGACGGGGTCGAGTTGAATAAATTGTTCGTCTGGTCCGTCTGTAACGTCCACGTTTTGCTGAATCCAAACGCCGCTGTCCAATCCCACCTTCAGAACATAGGCACCGGGAATGACCTTTTCGAACCGCACAGAGCCGTCCGTGTCCATAACGGCCTGAACCTGGCTCAGATTGTCGGATATATCCATTCCGTAAGCGAGCACCGCCTCGGTCGCGACGGCAGTATTTGGATCAGATTGATATGCTGTTGATACAAAGGCCGTTTCGAGATTGATATTGGCATTATACATTTCCTGCTCAGGCATTTCGATCATGGCCAATCGACGGATCTGATTGTCAAACCCCTTGTTCAGGAGATAATACAGGCCTGCGGGCACCCCCGAGAAAGAAAAGCGGCCCGCCGGGTCAGTCATAATCTCCTGACCGAAAGACGCGTAATCAATGTCAAGCGTATCACTCAAATACACGGTTTGACTGGAAAGGGCGATGCCGTCAATGAAAACCGTTCCTGTCAAGACGGGTTTGCCGCCGAAATTTGCGATACACACGGAATCTTTCTTGCACCAGACAGCCCGTGTCATTGACCGGGTATCTCCGGCCTGTATCTTTGCGGTCAAATAAGCGGGGCCTTCATACGCGGCGGTAAATTCGTATTGGCCCTCCGGGCTTGTTTTGACGGAGGCAATTTTTCTACCGGTTTTTTGGCTGGAAAACAAGGTGTTTTCTGACAGCTCCAAGACGACATTCGCAATCGGCTGGTTTAATAAATCATTGACGGTCCCTGTGACAATGGGGATCGTTGCGGGCAACGGGGTCTCTTTGGGTTCGGAAACGTGAGGGGGCGCAACGGGGGCCGCCTCCGGGAATCGGTTCAGGATTTCTGTAATGGCAACGGCAAAGGGATTGTCATCCGACGGTTCGGCATACCATTGTTCTTCGGCCTGTTCCAGCAAAGGAATCGCCGAGGGGTCCCCAAGTTTGCCGATAAAGTAGGCCGCCGTCGCCTGGCTCATAAACTCCCCGGACTTGAGAATCTCAAGCAGCGCTTCCAGGTTTCCTTCCTGCCCTAAAGCAAATACCAGTTTCAGCTCTTCTTCGTCAAGATTAGATTTCGACGTTTTGGGGGCTTCAGAGCCCATTTTTTTTGTCGGGATTTCTTTTGCGGTTGTCGTTTCTGCCGGCGTTTTGACAGCAGGCGGCTCATCGCTTTGGTTGCGTGTTGCTATATACAATCCCGCGATCAAAATGACTACCACCGCCCCGATAGCAGCAGGGAGATATGGTTTTTTGGCGGGACGTTCTGAATGCAGCGGCCCCGTCCCCTGCACGGCCTCAAGTACGTTTCGGCGAATCATATCGATTTTCGTGTCATCCAGTATCTGATAGGATGCGGTGGTACTGAGCAGCCTTTCCAGATTCGTATCCAGCGTATCGATTTCTCCCGCCGCATTGGACTCCGAAAAGCCCGAATTCGCTTTTGAAATAAGCTGAAAAAAAACTCTTCGGAACGAATGCCGGCACCGATACAACCGACTTTGGATCTCTTCGACTGAACAGTTCATTTCTTCGGCAATATTCTCAATGGTGTCCAAGTGGTTGTAGCGGTGGATCAGCAGGTCACGATCCGCCTGTTCCAGTTCAGCCAGTGTCGTCTGAATAATCTCGTGGACAAACGGATTATCAACCGTTTTTTCCTGAAGCGATTCGCTACGGAGACGGGCTAATCCGCACATGATATCATCGGGCAGTTGTGACCAGGCCCAGGGCCGTTGGGGTTTCATTTGTCTCTGCTGCAGTCCCTCGTCACGTACTTGCCGTGCATGTTCTTTGAGCCACCCGAAGAGTGTTTGCTCGTCGGGGTTGAAATCGCTTATGTTCCGTACGGCCTGCCCGAAGGTGCGGCCGGTCAATTCCGCAGCGGTCTGTTCATCGGCACCCACCTGAAAATACATCCAGGTATAGATGACCGGCCCGAAATCATGGATAAATGCCTCCAATGTTTCGGCGTCACCGCCGAGAAGGACACCAATTTGGTTTTTGTTCCAATCTTTTTCCATCGAGACCGCCGCTGTTATGGGACCTTTGTCGTACCGAGCCACAATACCTATTATATCGGATATTTCCGGCGGTCTCAGCAGTTGTTTACGGATGCAAAATGTTGTTTTTTAGCCCTACTGGCTCCATTGAAGCGGATCCAGGTGGTAATACTTTTTCAGTTCGTCGTAGAGGTCCGGACATCGTTTATGCATTTGTTTGGGTTTTTCGAAGAACGCCTCGGTCGCCACGGCGAAAAACTCCGCCGGATTGGTCGCTCCGTACTTGCGAATCACCGACCGCCGACGGTGATCGGTTTTTTCCTGCAGATTTTCATATTCTTCACTCAGTACGGCCGCCCACGTTCGATAGGACGAATGATTTTCGAGGATGGGGGCCCCGTCGGCGCTGCCGTCTTCCTGATCCAGTTGATGGGCGAACTCATGCAGGACGACGTTTTGCCCGTCCTCAACATTGCGGGCACCGCCGGTAATGCTGTCCCAGGCCAAGACGACCGGGCCGTTTTGCCACGATTCGCCCAGACGGACGCTATTGCCCTCGACGATCAGTCCGTTGTCCTGTTGGATACTTTTGGCGACATAGGTATGCGGGTAGACGTAAATGGTTTTGAGTTTGGGAAAAAAGCGGGGCTTTCGATTCAGCAGCAGCATACACGCCTGTGCGGCGATGGTCACTTTGACCTCATCGGAAATCTCCTGTCCGCCGCAGCCGACAAAGTTCTTTTCGGCTAAAAACACATTGACCAATCCGTGCAACTGCTGTTTCAACTCATCCGGGAGCCGATGATACAGAGGGATATTTTTTATAAGCATCGTCTGCCAGTCACTGGAAATCGATTTACCCATCAATCGCGCACGCCGTTTATTTCGCCTGCTGATCGTGGTCAACCTCCACACAATCAGAAAAGCAACAACTCCACCCACTCCGATTGCAATAGGAATACCCTCCATGGGATTATTCATCCTTGGTTTTGAATTCGTTTTTTCACTGTACGGCGGTCCAGAGCTGTCAGTTTGGCGACCTGTTCGTAGGTGCCGTGACGATCATAGAGTATTTTACAGTAGCTGTCCAGTACTTCATCCGCGGTCAGGGTGCCGGATTCGATTCCGCCGATGAGGTCATCCAGTCGGCTGCGGGCTTTTGGGGTGTGTCCCTCATAGCTGTGTTTGAGAATGACCCGGCGGATGCACTGGGCCAGTTCGCGGACATTGCCGGGCCAGGCATAAGCAATCCCGCCTAATTGCGTGGTAATCACATCCATGACCCGATCTGTTAATTCCGTGTTTTCACCATCCGAGATCTGCGCGCAGAAGTGCCGGACCATGTCGGTCAGTTCGTTGGGATTCTGCCGGATGCGTTCGGCCAGTGAGGGGACGCAAATACAGTCCGAACACAGACGGTAATAAAAATCATCCCGGAATACGCCTTCTTCGCGAAGCTGTTCGATTGGTTGGTTCGTGGCGGCGATGACCCGGCCGCCAAACCGTTGGGGTTTGTGGCTGCCGACGGGGTAAAAGATGCGTTCTTCCAGCACCTTTAGCAGTTTGACCTGTACCGGGATGCTGACCTCTCCGATCTCATCGAGAAAAATCGATCCGTGCGGTCCGCACAGGCCCAGCACGCCCTGGTGCTCGCCGACGGCGCCGGTAAAGGCGCCTTTGGTGTGGCCGAACAACTCCGATTCCAGCAGGGATTCGGCAAACTGCGAGAGGTTGACCGGGATAAACAGGGCGGCAAAGCCGGTCTTGAACTGCTGCTTGTTGGCATCGTAGGGGAGAAAGCCGCTTTTGCCGATGGCGGCGGCGGCGGCGCCTTTGCCGCTGCCGGTCGGGCCGGTCAGCAGGGTCGAAAAGTCCTCCATTTTGTTCCACATGAAACGCTCGTAGTCCCGGATGTCATAGGTGAAAATATTGTTCCAAAGCGCCATCCGCAGTGCCTGCATACAGTTGCTCTTGCCGATGAGCCCCTTGTTGATAAAGTGGAACGCCCGCCGGATCTGATAGAACATGGCAAAGTATTGCACCGCCTGTTTTTGTGAAAACCCGCGTAGCAGAAGGGCGTTGATTGCTTCCGGGCCGAACGGTATTTTCAGCGGGGCGGGGCCGTGCAATTCCTGCCGGACGATAAATGCGTCGAACTGCTCGACGTAGGTGTGGTATACATCGAACAAAAATGTGTATCGCATCAGGTCCCTATCTTTGTCGCAGAAATCGTTAAATTGACAGAGTTGGTTTGCGTCCAGTTTTTTGAGTCGCTGCCGAATCGCCTCAACCGCATACAGCACCCGCTGTTGCCGGGTGTCCGCGCCGGAAATCCCGCTGATCTTCCGGTCAATGCTGGCCCGTTCCTCGCTGAACGGATTAATCGCCGCCGCATCGGATACAAGTTGGAAAAATTCTCGGTCATTGCTTGTGAGCTGTATTTTCGCCATTGTTCACCTCTTTCTGAACATAGATATTCAAATATTGTACATTGAGTAGGCATTTCATGTCAACAGTGTTTTTTTGTTTGTTCAGAGTATTTTGGGGAATTCTTGTTAAGTGTTTTATTTAAAAAGACTTGCGGGTTCGTTTATGTGTCTGGCACGAGATTTGTTTATATGTAAACTGTGGTTGTGAATTTGAAAATTAAAACATAGCGGAGATAGAACAATGGAAGAACTCGTCAGCCAAAAAACACACGAAATCGTCGGTTACATCATCGCCGGAATTCTGCTGGCGTTCATCTTAATCTCAAACATATGGTAACGAATGGCGCAGATCACAGGAGAAAGGAAAAATGACACTGCAAACAGAAAATAAACCTATCGTTTCATTGCCCTGGATGGGAAAAGAATATATCGAATATCTTGGCGAAGCGTTGACCCGGATCGGAGTTAATGTTCAATTACCTCCGCGGACGACAGGTAAAACGATCCAGATTGGGGTACGGAATACCGCGGAGATGGTGTGTTTTCCGCTGAAGCCGACGCTTGGAAATTTTGTTGAGGCGCTGGACAACGGAGCCGATACGCTGCTGATGTTCGATTCCAAGGGGCAGTGTCGGTTGCGGCACTATTGGAAGATTCAGGAGTTCATCCTGAAAAACATGGGCTACACGTTCAAGATGTACAATGTTAATTTCGGCAATATTCTGGGAATCCTCAAAAAACTCAGTGGTGCGTCCTATTTCAAGATATTGAAAGAGACGGTTCATTTTTACAGGCGGGTCAGAGAGATCGACAAAGTCAAACAGCAGTGGGCCACCGACCGACCGAATATCGGTATCATCGGTGAGATGTTCACCTGCTGTGATGAAAAGATCAATTACGAGATCGAAAATAAGATCACCAGGCTCGGTGCCAAGCCGGTTAATACTGTGACGCTGTCCTCGTTTATCAAGAGCGATTTCCTCAAGAAGATTCACTGGCCCACGAAAAAGCGGCGCTTCGACAAAGAGGCGGAAAAATATTTTAACGGCGGACTCGGCGGCCATGGCAAGGAGAATATCTCCAACCTTCTCGAACTGGTCGACAACAACATTGGTGGGGTAATTCATCTGTTACCCATGAGCTGTATGCCGGAAACATCCATCGAGCCGTATGTCAATGCAATCTGCCGCGACAGCAATACGCCGCTGCTGCGCATTCCGATTGACGAGAACACGGCCGAGGCCAACCTGGAGACCCGGCTGGAAACATTTGTGGAACTGATCAAAATGCGAGGTGAAAAATGAAAACATATATCGGATTAGATGTGGGAAGCGTGTCGGTCAAGCTGGCACAGATCGACGAAAATGAAAATCTTATTAACTCGATCTATCTGAGAAATCACGGTCTGGTGGAGACCGTCAAAGAGGCGATGGAGACGATGGTTAGTGGGTATGAAGTCGCCGGCGTGGGCGTTACCGGCAGCGGCAGAAGGTTTGTCGGGATGTTTGTGGGTGCCGACCTGGTCAAGTCGGAAGTGTTGGCGCATACGGTCGGCACCTTGTCCTTTTATCCCGATGTTTGCACACTGATGGACATTGGCGGCGAAGATTCTAAGTTGATGACACTCAACGGCGGTGTTTTGGAAAATTTCCGGCTCAATTCGATCTGTTCGGCGGGAACCGGCAGTTTTCTCGAATCCATCGCCGGCCGCATGGGCATCGGCATTGAGGACGTCGGCGACATTGCCCTCAGCAGCCGTCAGCGGATTGACTTTCCCTCCAAGTGCGGCGTGTTTACCCAGTCGGCGGTCGTGTCCAGAAAGAACGCCGGTGCCGCCAAAGAAGACATTCTCATGGGGGTGTGCCGGTCGTTGGTGTCCAATTACCTGACCATGGCTAAAGGCGTTCAACTCAAGCCACCGTTTGTCTACCAGGGGGCCACGGCCAAAAACAAAGCCATCGTTTCGGCTTTTGAAGAGGAACTCGGTCACGCCGTGATTGTGCCTGAACACTGCGACGTCATGGGCGCCATCGGTGTTGGGATTATGGTCAAACGGGCCAATCCGGAACAGACGAATTTCAAGGGCTATAGCTTGCTGGACAAAGAATATCAGACACAAACAGTCATTGCTGATGGCTGCGAGAACCATTGCGAACTGACGATGCTGTATGAGGGCGATTATTATGTTGGATGCATCGGCAACAAATGCGGAAAATGCGCATCCGGTGTCGGACGGAAAAAGCAAGAACTGAGTCTGTGTGCTTGATAAATGTCTTTAATGTTGATAGTGTGAACCAACCAAAGAAAGGAACGATGTAAAATGAAACGAAAAATGTTAATAATTGGATTAGTGGCGTTTCTGTTACCGATTTCCGTTGTTTGCGGCAGCGAGAAGACAGAAGAAATGTCGGTTTCCCGAAAAGCTTTTCAACTGAGAATAGACGGCAAAAGCCAGCAAGCCAAAGAGATGCTGTCGGAGTATTTGAAAGATGACCCGAATGACGCAGTATCGCAGTTTGAATATTCGAGAGTGCTTTGTTACCTGTTTGATCTTGAATCGGCAGAAAAGCATGCGGTTCTGGCGGTGCAACTGGATGAGGATAATCCGCGATACCATTACTGGCAGGGTCTGTGCGAGACGTATCTTTATATCGACCAAGCCCATCATAAAGGCAATCTTGACCCGTTGATCCTCAAACGGTCGATCGCTGCATTGCAAAAGGCGGTCGAATTGAAGCCGGACTATTACGAGGCGCGTTACTTACTGGTGAACCTGCTGAATAACAACGAGCCCGATCAAGGCGGGGATCAGCAAAAGGCACGGCAGCATGCCGAACGCCTGATGGAGATGGATTTGGATTATGGATTGCAGGCGAAGATGGTTGTGGAAGAGAACCGGCCGATGGACTGGAAGATCCAGCAGTATCAGGCCGCACTGACCAAAGAACCGGACAATGCCGGCTTGCATGCCAAAATCGCATTGCTGTATGCCGAGTCGGATCAAATGGAGAAGTTACAGGAGCATATTGATAAGGCACTCGAACTGGACGAGCAGCAAAAGGATATTTTATTGAAGATTGCCTTTCAACTCGCAATGAAGAAAGATTATGAGCCCGCCAAAGCAATGGTGCAGCGATATTTGGACATGGCAACAGAAGAACCTGCCGCGATGCGAGCATTTGCCCTGTTTTATCTTGCAAAGATTGAGCAACTGAGTGGCAGTCCCGATGCCGAGAAAACACTGCAGCAAAGCAGGCAAGTCGATCCGAATGGCTGGCAAACAATGATGGCTCCGCCGGAGATGTTATTTGAACCGTTACTATTAGTTAAGTTTCGCACTTTTTTAAAATGTAAAGATAGGCAAACTGGCCTATAGGTTACTTTTATGATTTTTTAGCACTTTCGGGGCTTTTTCCGAAAGTGGCATTAATTCAAAACCCCCTTTTTGGTGCCGTAAAAGCCGATTTTGTACTTTTCAAAAGTGCGAAAGCTAACTATTAGAGAATTAAAGAAAGGAGGTGATTAACATGTTTATGTCATTACTGATCGCAACGTTCTGTATTTCGTTTGCGGTTTCGACACTGGTTGTGCTCTTTTTCAGTAAGCCCGTAAACAATATCATGAAGCGGATTATCTCTGACGATATCTGCAAAGCGTGGGTAAAATATTTGAAATTCGCCATCTACATCACCGGCATCAGCAGCGGCGTACGGATATGGGATTTGGAAAAATACATCACGAAACCGATGCTCAAGGGTGCCGAAATAGTCAGCTTGACAAGTGAACGGTGGGTTTTTGAGGTTTACCGAACGGTGATCGGAACCCTCCAGGGTATCGCATGGATGTTGCGGGTGTTTTTCGTCTTTGCCCTGATCGCTTATGTGATCGTTCGTGCGTTTGAGATGAAGAAAGAGCATAAGCAGTAAGCAAACGCGGAGTAAAAGGTCATTACTTAATGATAAAGGCGGCGGAAGGAGTTAAGGGGAGATTCTATAGTTGTGTTTTCGGAGTTGGTATGTTACAAATAATGGACAAAATAACGGATAATCAGGAGCAAAGGAAGTTGAAGGAACGACTCGAATTAGAACCGCTGGCTACAGTTGATCCTGTGGCGTATTCAGATGAAGCAAAGGGGTACTTTGCGCATTACGGTCTGGATTGTGAGGGTATGCATACAGAGCATATGTTCGGCTCATTTGAATCGGGCGATTTCACATTGGCGGCTCATTTATATCAGCCAGCCCAATACACCGCGACAGTGGTCCTGCTGCACGGCTATCTGAACCATACCGGCCAGTTCAAAAATCTCATACGGTTTTTACTCGAAAACAACTACGCCGTTGCGGTGTTTGATCTGCCCGGCCATGGGCTTTCCAGCGGCGAGAAGGGGGCGATTGATTCATTTGAAAAATATATCACGGTGACGCAGGATTTTATGCGGGTTGTTAAAGATCGTCTTAAGGGGCCCTGTCATGCGATCGGTTTCAGCACCGGCGCGACAATCCTGATCGAGATGCTGCTGGAAAACATCGCAGGCGATTTTGAAAAAATAGCTCTTGCCGCACCCTTGATCCACTGGACCGCCTACGAACAGTCCAAAGGCACATATAAGGTTTACAAACAATTCACGGATAAGATCGCCCGCTTCCATCGCAAAAACTCCTCCGATAAAGAGTACCTGGTTTTTAACAAGACACAGGACTATCTGCATTCCAAACACCTGTCCCTGCGATGGGTCAAGGCCCTGTTCGATTGGAACGACAAGATTGACCCGATGGGCCCCTGTGACAGGGAAGTCCTCGTGATCCAGGGCGACAAAGACGGCACCGTGGACTGGAAATACAACATGGATTTGGTAAAACAAAAATTTCCGAACGCTAAAATCGAAATGGTCCCCGGCGCCAACCACGAACTCTTCAATGAAGCCCCGGAATACAAACAACAGGCATTAAACTTAATTAGTGATTATTTGAAAATTAGGTAATTCCGCGAAATCCGCGGTTGAGAAAGGAGTTAGTGAAATGGAAATAAAACAAAAAGCAAAGGGCTCATGGGGCGTACGGTTCTTTATTGTGGTCATGGGGATTGTTCTTGGATTCCTGTTTTACTGGCTGCTCAGTTTTATTGAGCAGGATATCGGAACCATTAAGCGACCCAACTGGGAGGATATTCGCCGGGAATACATCACAGAGCAGATGGATGACAACCAGGAATACCTTAAGTCAGAAGTTGCCCGGTTGAACAGGCAGATCGAGGCTCTCAAAGAACAGCAACGAACACTGGGAAGCACGATTAGCAGCCTCAGAACCACGATGAATCAACTGCTTGCTATTCACCAACAATACATTGATAAAGAAGAGGAAGTCCCTGCTGAAAGCAAACAAACGCTGGACGAAAAAGAAGCGACATTTCTGAAAAGCCAGCAAAAAGACTTGGAATATATTGAGCGGATATCTTTTTTGGTCGAGCAGCGTCAGCAAAAGAATGAAGAATTGACCACCACGTCCGAACAGATCAAATCACTCGAAGAGGATGCACGTGAGGACCAAAAGGAACGCTATAAAAAATTCAAATTCAGAGTTGCCGTAATGAAGCTATCATTTCTGGTGCCTGTGTTCCTGGTGGTGTCTTTCTTGTTCATGAAATACCGGACAAGTGCCTATTGGCCGCTGGTGTGGGCCGGCTTTATTGCTGCGTTTGTCAAAGTGGCATTTGTAGCACATCACTATTTCCCGACGGAGTATTTTAAATATATTGCGCTGCTGGTGATTATTGGTATCGTCTTGCGGATACTGGTGTATTTGATCAAGCTGATCGCGGCTCCGAAAAAAGACTTGCTGATCAAGCAGTACCAGCAGTTTTATGATAAGCACCGGTGCCCGGTCTGCACCAAACCGATCAAGGCCGGCCCGCTGCGCTATGCGGGTTGGAAGGAAAAAACGACCGTGGTTGCACCGCAGGGAACAGAAATTGACAAGCAGCAGCCCTATACCTGTCCGGCCTGCGGAACGAATCTCTATGACAAATGCGAAAAATGTGGTAATATCCGTCATGCCCTGTTGCCGTACTGTGAGCACTGCGGCACTGAAAAAACGGAATAGTTTTACCATGAAGGACATGAAGTTTTAAGATATATTTTTTCTTCAAGCTCTACATGTTCTTCATGGTCTAAGTAATCAGTGAAATCAGTGGACTGAAAAAAGGAAAGAAAATTGAACATTGAAGACAAAATGCCCCGTTCGTTCATCTGGCACAACGCCACTCAATTTTTGGGCGCGATGAACGATAACATCTTTAAGCTGTTTTTGGTGTTCTTTCTGACCGGGCTGTTGGGGGATAACCGAAAGGAAGAGATTAATTACATCGCGGCGATTGTTTTTGTGATTCCGTTTTTGCTGTTTATTCCTTTTGCCGGCGTGTTAGCCGACCGTTTCAGCAAGCGAACCATTATTGTCATCACAAAGACCGCCGAATTGATCGTGATGATCTTCGGTTGGTGCGTGTTTGCTTTCGGCGGGTACTTTGGCAAAACAGCCGTTGTCCTGATCTACGCAGTGCTGTTTTTAATGTGCTCACAAAGCTCCTTTTTCGGCCCCTGCAAATACGGCATCATTCCCGAACTGGTCGAAAGAGAAAAACTTTCCAAGGCCAACAGTTTTCTTCAGGGGATGACCTACATGGCCATTGTATGCGGGGCTGCCATTGCGCCGTTTGCCGGCTGGATTACCGAGAGGAATTGGGCCATTGCGGGTTTGCTGTGCATTCTGATCGCCGCGGCGGGGGTCTTCACCAGTACCCGAATCCCCCGAATCCCTGCAGCCAGTGCGGATTCGAAAATTTCTTTATTTTTTCTGAAAAATATCGGGTCCGCATTATATCAAATCCGGCACGACCGCTTTTTAATTCTGGCGGTTCTGGCCAGTGCCTACTTCCTGTTGGTTGGCGGTTTTGCCAATTTCGTCCTGATTCCGTATGGAATGGAGTACTGTCAATTCAGCGATATCCAAAGCGGATACCTATTTGTGGTCGCGGCGTTGGGAATTGGACTGGGATCTTATCTGGCAGGGCGCCTGTCCGGCCGAAATGTGGAAGTCGGCATTGTTCCGATTGGAGCGGTGGGATTGGCTGTGACTGCCATTGGTTTGGGTTTGGCCGGGGCTTTGGCCGAACCCGGCGGCGACTTTATCAGAGCCGCAACATATGTGCTGATATTTCTTTTCGGATTAAGTGCCGGTTTATTTATCGTTCCGATCAATGCGTTCATCCAGCTTCGCGCTCCGGATGAGATTCGCGGACGGGTGCTGGCATCCTCCAGCTTTATCGGCTGGATTGGAATTGCATCGGCGGCGGGGATTTGCATCGTATGCAAAAATTTAGGTGTCTCTCTTAGCACCTTATTTCTGACAGCGGGCTTCCTGACGCTGACGCTGGCAGTGGTTACTATTATTGTTCTGCCGGACTTTCTGGTGCGGTTGATTCTGGTGCTGCTGACGCGGACGATCTACCGGATTCGTGTACAAGGCGAGGAGAACGTGCCTGTCGAAGGCCCGGCACTGATCGTGTCCAATCATGTCTCATGGGCCGATGCGGTGGTGCTGATGGCGACACAGCAGCGGCGAATCCGGTTTGTGATGGACCGGGCAATCTCGCAAAACCTCTGGATCGGCTGGGTGTTTCGGCTGGGGCAGGTGATCCCGATCAGTGGCACTGACTCGCCGAAAAAGATTGTTGCCGCACTGAAAGAGGCTCGGCAGGCGATGGATGACGGCTATCTAGTCTGCATCTTCGCCGAAGGAACGCTGACCCGTACCGGTATGCTCAACAAGTTCCGTGGCGGTTTTGAGAAGATCACCAAGGGTACGGACTACCAGATCGTCCCGACCTATATCGGCGGCTTGTGGGGAAGCATCCTCAGCCACTACCATGGCAAAATTCTGGGCGTTTTGCCGCGAAAGCTGCCGTATCCGGTGGGGATCCATTTCGGCAAACCGATGCCTGCGGATGCCTCTGCGCAGGCCTTGCGAGGCCGCATCGAAGAATTATCCGTGGATTTTTACAATGCGAAAAAGCCCAAACGACTTTCGCTGGGAGAGCGATTCGTTAAGTCCGCCCGCCGGCATTGGTTTAAGCCCTGTATGTCTGACACCACGGGCCAACGCCTCAGTTTCGGCAAAACCCTGATTGCGGCGGTTGCTCTGGCGGATAAATTGCAAGCACAAACTGCCGATCAGAAAGCCGTCGGCATTTTCCTGCCCTCATCAGTAGCGGGGGCCTTGGCGAATCTGGCGACGTCGCTGCTGGGCAAAACCGCTGTCAATCTGTCCTATACTGCCTTGGTTGAGGATCGGACCTATATGGTCGAGACCGCCGAGATTAAAACGGTACTGACCAGCCGCAAATTCCTCGAAAAACTCGATATCGATGCCTCAACCCTGCCCGGCGTGGTGTTGGTGGAAGACATACTCCCGCAGGTCACGCCCGCCGATAAACGCCGGGCGGTGCTGAAGTCGTTGCTCATGCCGAAAAAACGGCTCGCCTGCCGGGCCAAAGATTTCAGTGCCGACGACACCGCGGTGATCCTGTTTTCGTCTGGCAGCTCCGGACGGCCCAAGGGTGTCGAACTGTCGCACCACAACATCCAATCTAATCTGGAGGGGGCGCTGGCAATCTTTCAGGTCTTCAAGGACGACCGCCTCTGCGGCGTGCTGCCGCTGTTTCATGCGTTCGGCCTGTCGTGTACGCTGTGGCTGCCGCTGATGGCGGGGGTGGGCGTGAGCTACTGCCCCAATCCGCTGGATGCCAAGGCTGTCGGGCGGCAGTGCGGTAAGGACAAATGCTCGTTGCTGTTCGCCACACCGACATTCCTGCAGAACTATCTCCGCCGCTGCAAGCCGGAAGATTTCGCCAGGATGCGGTTTATTATCGCTGGGGCCGAAAAGCTCAAAATCGAACTGGTGGACGCTTTCGAGGAAAAATTCGGCCTGCGTCCCTATGAGGGCTATGGTGCAACCGAGTGCGCCCCGCTGATCGCCCTGAACGTGCCGAACCGGCAGATGCGGGTTCGTCAGCAGGTTGGCTGCAAAGAGGGCACCGTGGGTCACAATGTCCCCGGTCTGGCGGTCAAGGTGCTCGATACGCAGACCGGCGAGCCGGTACAGACGGGCGAGCAGGGGTTGCTGTATGTCAAGGGGCCCAATGTCATGAGCGGCTATCTGAAACTGCCCGAAAAGACCGCTGAGGTGTTGGCCGACGGCTGGTATAACACCGGTGACATTGTCAGCATTGATGCCGACGGCTTTGTGACGATCCGCGACCGGCTCAGCCGCTTCAGCAAGATCGGCGGCGAGATGGTTCCGCACATGACCATCGAGGAAACCGTTCTCAAGGGACTGGGAACTGCTGAATCGGTTATCGCTGTTACCAGTGTCTCGGATGCTAAAAAGGGCGAGCAGTTGGTCATCCTGTATGATAAGGAAAAAGTCGATCTCGATGCCCTGCAGTTTGTCCTGGCCGAGTGTGACCTGCCGAAGCTGTATATCCCAAAAAAGGACAACCTGATCGCCGTGGACAAAATCCCCCACCTCGGCTCCGGCAAACTCGACATGATGAAACTCAAACAAATAGCCAAAGAAGCGATGGACAAAAAACAAACCACGGAAAACACGGAATGACATGGAAAATTTTTTGACAGGATAAACAGGATTTACATGATAACAAATTCAAAAAAATCTGTGAAATCTGTGGACCTTATGAAGGGAGTTAGAAAATGGAAGAATTTGCGGCGATAATGATTCTGCTGGGGATCGGTTTGTTTATCTCCGGTCCGATTGCGGTGATTATGGCGATTGTTCTGTTTAATAAGCTCGGCAGTTTTAATCGCCGCCTGAACAAGCTGGAGGGCAAGACCGAGGTCGGCCCCTATGGCGTTACGCCGGCCAAGCCGATGGCACCCGCTCCCAAGCCCGCGGTTGCGCCGGTAACTCCTGCGCCGAAACCGCCTGTCGAGCGACCAAAACCTGCCCAGCCGATTATACAGCCAAAGCCCACCGTGGTTTCAAGGCCGCCCCAAACGCCGAGCACGCCGCCGAAACCGTCCTATACACCGCCCAAGCCGAAACCTCCGGCCAAACCGGCCCCGGTAACCGAAGTCGCCGCGGCGATCAAAGAATTTGTTCCGCTCAAACCCAAACCCGCCGCCAAAGGCGGGCTGGAACTGAAGATCGGCACCACGGTTGCATTGATCGTCGGTGTCATCACGGTTATCATTGGCGTAGCGTTCTTCCTCCAACATATTTACAAAAAAATGACCTTTGTTCCCGTGGAACGCATCAGCATGGTAGCAGTCGGTGGTCTTGTCGCATTGGTAGCTGGAGAAATCCTCCGGCGGAAAAACTTCGAGATCGTTGCCAAAGGCATCGCCGCATTGGGTTTTGCCCTGTTGTATACCGCCGTCTTCAGCGGCAGTCGCGTCTATGCGCTGTTCAGCACTGAATGGGCGTTCGGCCTGTCAATTGTCGTCACCGCCGCGGCCATGGCCTATGCCGTTGCCTTAGACGAAATGCTGATTGCCTTTCTCGCCTTGCTCGGCGGCTACCTGTCGCCGGTGATTATCTCCACGGGGCAGAACCTGCCCGTTCCGCTGTTTAGCTACGTGTTCGTTCTCAGTGCCGGTGCGATCGGCTGCGCGATGTTTCGCCGCTGGCGGGCCGTTAACTGGATCGCGATGGTCGGCACCTACCTGCTCTACACCGGCTGGTTCGAAAAGTTCTACACGGCGGATCAGATGCAAATGGCCTTGTTCTGGCTGGGCGTTTTCGGGGGCATGTACCTCGTTTTGCCGATCCTCAACGGCCTGGTCAAAAAGCTCGTCGCCCGCAGCGAAGATGTTACGCTGGTCGTCGTCAACAGCATTGCCGTCTATTACTACCTCTGGCGGATGCTCTATACCGATTCCCGGCAGGACCTGGCCATCGCCAGTGTCATCTTGGGACTTGCCCATATCGTGATGGTCTTCGTCGTCCTGGGGCGATGCCGCGACGATAAAAAACTGCAGGCCTCGCTCGGCGTTCTGGGTACGGCCTTTATCACCGCCGCGATCCCGATGTATTTCAATACCTTGCAGCCCACACTCGTCGGCTGGTCCATCGAGGCGGTCGTTCTGACCTTTATCGGCACCCGCTACAAAAGCCTGTGGACCAAGGCCATGGCCACGCTCGTATCCGCCATCGCGGCGGCGGGGCTGTTTTACCACCTGCCCCTGCATACGACCGAAGATTTCCGGCTGATCTTCAACAGTCCCTTCGGTACGTGGGCCTGGGTGTCTGCGGCGATTCTTATTTGCCATGGGCTCTGGCGTTTCGTCAAAAATCGCGATGAAGAAAGCCGGCTCATGGCTCAGGTTTATTATGTTGCGGGCCTGCTCCTGCTGGCGGTTGGGTGTGCACTGGAGTGGCATTCACACTGTGGCTGGCACATCGAATATTTGCGGCAGGATCAGGCATGGTTCCTGATGGGCCTGATAGTTATTGCCGTGGCGTTAGTCGTGGCGTTTTTAACGCGGCCGGTCTGTCCCAAAGGCGATCTCGTCCGCACGGTCGGCATCATAGTGACCGTCTTCGGCTCTGCCTTCACCGCACTGGCCATGATGGGCGTTTACTATAGCGAGTTCAAATTGCTATTAAATGCTCCGGCGGGCATTGCGGCTGTTTTTGTGGCGAGCGTTTTCTACGGGGCATGGCAGACCAAACAGTCAGTCGGTGAAGATTCAGCGCAACGTCAATTGCCCGGGGCACTCATAACCATGGGGCTTGTGCTCATACTGGCTCTCTTTAGCGAACAGATCTATATGTACTGGTACTGCCGGAATGAATACGGCCCGACCACCGTTTCTAATTGGCAGAACATTGCGTTTCTGTACATCTTCATCCTGTGGGCGGTTTCCGGCGTAGTCATGCTCGCAACCGGCATCCGGTTCAATAAGCCGGTCCTCAAGACCTTGTCGGTGCTCACATCGGCTCTGTCAGCGTTCGGGTTGTTCTTATTCCTGCCGCTGCATTTCAAGGGCGCCTTCCGGTTCGTCTTCAATCAGCCGTTCATGACGTGGGCCTGCGTATCGGTATTGCTGCTGATCGGCCACGGCCTGTGGCGGTTCTTCGCGTCATCCAAAGAGAATGAAACTTCCGCCGGTTCTCAAATCTATTACGCCGCGGGCCTTGTCCTGCTGGCGATTGGCTGTGCGATGGAATGGTTTGCCCATTGCGAATATCAGATTATTGACGACGCGGTCGGCAGCAGTAACTTCTTGCTGGGCATGGTCGTGCTGGCCGGCCTGCTGGTCCTGTCGTTCTTGGCCCGGCCCTTGCCGCCGCAGGGACTGTTAGCCAAGGCCCTTGGCGTACTGACGGTCCTTGGCGGGGCGGTCTGGACGGCGTTGGTGATGACCGAGGTCTATCACAACGGCTTTACGATTTTCGCCAATGTTCCGTTTATGATCGCGGTGGCATTTGTTGCATCGATTCTGTTGGCGGCATGGTTCGTCAAGCGGGCCGACCATGAAAAAGAAAGTCGGTTTCCGCTATCGTCGGCACTGGTTCTTGGTGGATTGGTGCTGGTGTGGGTGCTGCTGAGCGAGCAGATCTACCAGTACTTCTGGTGCCAACGAGAAACTCTGGGCAATTGGGAAAGCCTCTCCCAGATGTACATGTCTGTCTCATGGGCCGTCTATGCGGCGGTGCTGATTGTGCTGGGCTTTATCTTCCGTGCCGCGGGCATCCGCTATTTGTCCCTGCTGATCTTCGCGGTCCTCTTGGGCAAGATTAACTTTGATGTCTGGGGTCTTGGTGCCGATTATCGTGTTGCTCAAATCGCCACCTTCATGACAACGGGCCTGATATTGGTTGGCGTCTCCCTGCTCTACCAATACCTCAAAAACAAGGGCTTCTTCGACACAATGGAAAAACAGATATCAAATACAGAGATGAGTAATGAGCAACCAGAGTAAAAAGATTATAGAAAAAATTCATTTTGAATATTTTAAAGAACGTTGTGAGGGGTTTCCTTCAGGTAAAATAGATAGGGACGGGGAAAGTCCTGTTTTCATCATTGAATATAAAGAAGGCAAACTTGGAGTTGAGCATACACGACTGTTCAAAGAAGATGGTCATCCAAATGCTCTACAAACCATAGAAGGATTTAGAAGAGAAATAGTTAGACATGCGAAAGAGCTGTGTGAAAAAGATGTCTCACCATTATTGGTAAATGTATGGTTTACTTTCAACCAAAAAGTCCCTAAGAATAGAAAATCCGAAATAGAGAGAATTGGTGGGAATATTGCAGAGTTAGTACGAAGATGGAATAAAGAGAATCCTTCGAAGGAATATGAAAATTTGAAGCCACATTTAGAAGTATCAGAAATATTTCAGATGTTTATCGCAAGATCACCCAAGCATTATTGGAGTATGGAGGGGTGTGCTGTAGAACAAAAATGTTCGATTGAAAAATTACAAAAGTGTATTGATGAAAAAAACGCTCGGTATGAAAAGTATTTGGAAAGATGTAACGAGTGTTGGCTTTTAATTGTGGTAGATGTTTTCAAGAATTCTCAGTCATTGGTACCAAACCTAACTCACAGATACGAGTCTAAATTTAAACGAGTTTTCTGTTTAGATGCATCACACAGAAAACAATTGCAAGAACTTTATGTAAAATGGATATAAAAACAGAAATTTAGCATTTGTGTTTATTCGTGTGTATTTGTGGTTCAATAATCAATGGACAAAAAATGAAAAAATTGATTTTAACATTGCTACTCATAACATCGATCTGCTTTGCCGAGTTTGATGCACGCAAAGAGATCATCAAATTCATGGAAGGCAACCCCGGACTTGAAAAATATCTTACTGCGCCGGTGACCGTGATGCATACCGATACCGGTTGTCTGTCGATCAAAGACGAGGGCATTTTCGCCTTTCAACATGAGTTATTGTCGGCGGAAGTGTCTGCGGACCCGAATGTGGCTGTTGACGAAAATGTCAAAATTCCTGCAAAAGCTGACAAATTGGTCGTGGTGGTCCACGGCTGGATGGACAAGGGCCAAAATTCCTGGCCCAGCGAGATGGCCGCGGCGATTGCCCACCGCGTCGATCCCAACGAATGGGTCTGCGGATCGTATGACTGGAAAGGCGGTTCGGTCGTGTTTATCTCGGTTCAGGCCGCCGAATACGCCCGCGACATCGCCGGGCCGCGACTGGCCAAGGCGATCCTCGCCCTCGGCACCGACTTCAAGCACGTCCACCTCATCGGCCACTCCGCCGGTTCGTGGGCCATCAACGGGACTGCCAAAACGATTGCCGCCGCCCGCTCCGAGACCCAGTTCCACCTGACCTTTTTGGACGCCTATGTGCCCGAAAGATGGGACCCCGACGTTCTCGGACGAATTTTCGATGATGCTAAGAAACAAAAATCGCAGGTGTGGGCCGAGCAGTATTACACCAAAGACATCACCTGGAAACTCACCGAACACGATCTAAAATACGCCCACAATGTCGACATTTCCGCAATCGATCCCTTATTTAGTGAACATGAGTTTCCCTACCGCTGGTACGCCGCGACCGCCACCGGGACATATAGCCGCTGGGACGAAAAAAAGGAACCCATCTATACCCATTCCGGCGAGATCGACTACGGATTCGCCCGCTCGCTCGAATCCGGCGAAAAAAACTGGAAAAAATCCCGAAAACTAAAGCTCAACAACCCCGCCATCAGGATCAAAAAGAAAGATAAGTAGAGTGAACGTTTATTCGCTCACGGTCGAGGTAATCCAAAATGATTTTTATGGGAAAAGATTCGATGATTGATATAATAAAGTCTCTATGAACGTGAATGCTGATTTACTGAGAGGCCTTTCGGGAGATTAAAATGTCAAAACACTCACGCATGGAAACACTCACACGGATCAGGCAGCTGGGCTTGGTTCCGATTTTCAACACGCACGATATGGACCGGGCAAAGTCGATTGTCAGGGTCTGCTATGAGGGCGGGGCGAGTGTTGTGGAGTTTACCAATCGCGGCGACCGGGCGATTGATGTCTTTAAGGAATTAGCCGTTTTTCGGGATGGGCAATTGCCGGAATTGATTCTGGGCGCCGGTTCGATCATGGATGGGCCGACTGCCGCGGTGTATATCAACGCGGGAGCCGATTTTATTGTCAGCCCCGTGGTGGATGAAGAAGTTGCGTTGGTTTGCAACAAGCGAAAAATACCCTTCATGCCCGGCTGCGCCACGGTCACGGAGATCCATCAGGCGCATGTGCTGGGAGTGGAGTTCTGCAAACTGTTCCCCGGCGACTGCCTGGATGGGCCCGGCTTTATCAAGTCAATCAAAGGCCCGATGCCGTGGACGGAAATCATCGCCATGGGCGGCATCGCCCCGACGGAAGAATCCCTCGGCGAATGGTTCAAAGCCGGCGCCGCCTGCGTGGGCATGAGCTCCAAGCTGTTTCCCAAAACACTGCTGGAAATCGGAGACTTCGAGCAGATTCGTGGAATCATTAGACAAACGTTAGATATTATTGCAAAGGTTCGATCTGCTTAGCGTGTATAGGACCTGTGGAGATGTTACAATGATAAACAAAACAACTATTGTTTCAACGCTGGGGCCGGCTTCGGCTTCGCGGGATGTGATTTCGCAGCTCATTGCGGCGGGGGTTTCGACGTTTCGGCTGAATTTTTCGCATGGGACGTTTGACGACCATCGAGCGATATTGAGACATATTAACGAGATTCGCGGTACGCTCCCTTATACGATTTCTGTGATGGGGGACCTGTGCGGGCCGAAGATCCGTACCGGGCTGATTGAAACGGGAACGGTGCTTGCGGAAAATTCCACCGTTTCGATTACCGTGGGTGATGCGATTGGCAACGGCGAAGCATTTTCAACCGGCTTTGCGGATTTAATCACCGAAGTGCAGGTTGGCGAACGCATTCTGATCGATGACGGCCAGCTTGTTTTTAGTGTCGTTGAAAAAAAGGCGGATCGTCTGATCTGCAAGGTGGTTGTCGGCGGGGCGCTGTCCAGTCATAAGGGCATGAACCTGCCGGATACGCAATTGTCGGTTCCGGCGATTACGGAAAAGGATTGGCGGTGCGTGGATTGGGCGATAGCGAACGAACTGGATTATTTGTCGCTGAGTTTTGTCCAGCGGGCCGAAGAGATTATTTCATTAAAAGACTATATAAAGGATAAAGATTCGAAAATTCAGGTGATTGCCAAGATTGAAAAACCGCTGGCGGTTGACAATATCGAATCAATCATCCATGCGGCGGATGCGATTATGATTGCGCGGGGAGATTTGGGGGTCGAGATGGATCTGGCCGAGGTGCCGCTGGTGCAAAAGAAGATTACGGCGTTGTGCCGGCGGTTTGCCAAGCCGGTGATTGTCGCCACGCAGGTGCTTCAGTCCATGATCGAGAATGCCTCGCCCACCCGCGCCGAAGCGACGGATATTTCCAATGCGGTCATGGAATTCGCTGATGCGGTGATGCTGAGCGGCGAAACGGCAATTGGCAAGCATCCGGCAGCGGCGGTCAAAACGCTGGCGCATATCTGTCAAACGACGGAGGCCTATATTGACCGTTCAAACGAACCTCGTCCACGGATGAATATCGCTGCGGATTTGCGTGGGACCGAAGCGGTTGCCCGCTCGGTGGCCCACATGCTTGATGAGATTAAAGCCGCTTTCGTGGTTGTGTGGGCCGAAGATAAGGGGCTCGGCCGGTTGCTCAGCAAGGCCCGGATTGATATTCCAATTTTGTTGCTGTGCCCCGATGAAAAGGCCGCACAGCAGCTCAGTCTTTGTTATGGTGTTATCAGCCGACATCAACCCGAAATGTCTTCCTATGAACAGTGGGTAGACGTGGTGGAAAAGATCGTAAAGGAAAATAACTGGGCATCGGAAGGCGAAAAACTGCTGCTGATTCCGCCGCTTTCGGTTTTGTCAAAAAATACCGCCGGAGCGATCATTATGCACACAATTGCGTGAACTTATTCCTGCTTAGAGGGAAGTTCCTGCAAGCCAGTTTTGTGCAAGGACGGAAAGATCTTCGAGATCAATAATGCCTTCGGATGAACCGGAGGGAACAAAATCCGCGTCAGCGTTCCAGTTGCCATCGGTATCTGCGGCCATCCACGTCCGGCTGAAAACTGAAAAATCCACCAAGTCAACCTTGCCGTCTCTGATTTCAGGTGCGATATCGCCGGTTACAGGGCCGGTTTGGATCCGCTCGAATTCCAAACGCGGGTCGTCTTGCAGCATAAATCCACCCGCGCGAAGAATGAGATTATACTGAGTGAAAAGATTCATCCCGACAATGCCGTCCAGTTTACCGCCTTCCGGGCTGGAGATTTCCAGCCAAACGACCGGAACATTAGTAAACTCCAGCCAGTCGCCAACAGCCGGGATTGTCAGAGAATCAATATAAAATCCCGGAAATGTTTTGCTCTTTCCGTCAACACCTTCAATGTCCACTTCAAAGTCTTTATTGTCAGGATGCAGTTTCAATCGGGCGGCGATGCGATCTCCGATAACGGTAACCTGAGCCCCCGTGTCCAGCATGAACCGGCTTTCATCCTGAACTTTCTGGCTCCCTTCTGCCATATCAACACCGTGAATAAAGAATAAGCTTTGTGAGCCAGTTCCTATGACTATCGAGGGGCTCACTGGAGAATAATCTAACTCTATGTTGGGGAAATTTGCGAGAAAATCTTCCATGTCAAAGCCATAGGTAATATACTGCACATTGGTGGCCCCCAGCGGTTTCAGTTCCAGCGGAACATAGTTCGGATAGTTTGGCTCGTTTAAATTCGGGTCGTGAAAAGATATTGTCGGAGCGGTATATTCAGTTCCGTTGTGTGTAACCGTTACCATTTTGTCGACTTCAATATGCGCAGCATAAAAGACACTCATTGGCGCACCGATGGCGGTAGCCAGATCCGGTTTGCTGCCCGGATTGAGTCCGACCAGCGTGGAGACATTATATTCACCAACCATGCCGGAAGTTGTAGGCAAAACCATTTCAGCTTCTTCCAGGCCATTGGGTTCAAGGGCGTCTAAACCATCCATGAAAAGCGAATAGGCTTGTGTTACTTTAGTATCAACCGAACCGGTAACGCCGGAGACCGGGATAATATTTCCGGTCAAAAGAGATGGTGTTGCATTATACAAACCTGCTCGTACCGCATTTTCATACCCAATTACATGTGCACTGGCGCCGGTATCGTAAAGACCGATGAAATAGTCTGTTCTCGGATCAGTTCCGGCGGGCGGATTGCCGAAATAGAATTCCAACGGAGTTGCTTCATAGACTCCTGTCGATTCCGCGTCCTCGCTTGCATCGGTTGCGGTCAGGACAATCCATGGCACGAAGCCGTCTGTCGGCGGTGAGTCGATGACATTGGAAAGTATTGCAGGTGCAGCAGTGGTGGCTGTTGATTTCAGCGGAGCCGCAGAAGGTTCCTCTTGCGGTGTTTCTTTCGGGAAATAGCGGATTCCCTTGATTTTTGAACCCGATGGTCCCTGCCAGTCAACAGTCTTGGCGGTGCCCCGAACCTGCAAACCAAGGAACAGAATAAGGATACCCCTCACAAATAAACCGGTCGAACTTAAATGTGCTTTGCGAAACTTCATGACGTTGGCCTTTCTCGGATAAATTATTAAAATAAGGACATTTGTTGTTTCGGCTAAATCAAGCCCCCATAGAATCGACAGATGCTAAAATGCATTGAATTATTGATATTATAGTAGAAATGCCCTGAAAAAACAAGTCGTGACGGTCTATCTTAGAAAAAATGTCCGATAAAAGCATTCTTTTTTGTAATTTCACCATTCAGGCAATTATGCCCCTGTAATTATTTAAGTTTCCTTCAAAAGCAATATCCAGCCTGTGAAAAATCAAAATCCGCCCGAATTTTCATTAACCGGCGCTGCCTCTGTGCCGATATCTCAACTGAAACGGACTTGAAATTCAGGAGATAAAATTATGGGTATTCAAAACTGGTCGGAAAATGTGATTCTCGTCAACATCGCCAAAGAGCCGGATATGGGCGAGGAACTGCAAACGGTGATTGATGTGATTACGGAGAACAGGGCACAGAGCGTGGTTGTCGATTTTTCGGATGCAGATATCATTACATCTTCCAGCATCGCCAAATTGCTGAAACTTCGCAAAGTCCTGCATGACAATGACCAGACGCTTGTCTTTTGTTCCGTTCATCCGAAAACACGGTCGATTTTCAATGTGACCGGTCTGGATAGCGTGTTCGATTTTATGGACGACCAGTTTGTCGCTTTGGCCTCTCTGCAATTAGTCAATTAAGATCCGACTTTCAAATTTAAACGAAATTCAGCAGGCCGATTCTTGACGGTCTGCTTTTTTATTGGTACACTGTGGCATACTAACCGATAAAAGCAAGCGCATTTCGAACATCGCCGCGAGAGCGGTTTTCGCAATCTGCTTGCACGAAGAAAAATCAGGAGTTTTTATGGACGCAGATGCGGTGCAGCGGATCCAGCAGGTACTGGAATATCAGTTCAATGACCCCCACATCCTCCAGGAAGCATTTTTGCATTCCTCGGCAGCGGACGATCGATTGCGCAGCAATGAGCGATTGGAGTTTCTCGGTGACTCGGTTTTGTCGCTGGTGATCTGTGAGGCATTGTTCAGGCGGTTTTCCGATTATCTTGAAGGGGATTTGACAAAAATTAAAAGCCGATTGGTTTCGCGCAAAACCTGCGCTGATATTGCGAACCAACTGAAACTGCCGGATTATATGGAAGTGGGTAAAGGGATGGAACGGACACGGGCTATGTCCGGATCCGTGGCGGCGGCCAGTCTGGAGTCCGTGATTGCCGCGATTTATCTGGATGGAGGCATGGATGCGGCAGCGTCATTCATTCTTCGTGTCTTTGATCCGATCATTCTCGAAGTCGATGCTGAACAGCACCAGGAGAACTTCAAATCGCTCCTGCAGCAATACTGTCAACGGCAGTACAACTGTACGCCGTTTTATGAACTGCTGGATGAGAAAGGTCCCGATCACAATAAATGTTTTGAGATTGCGGTGGTCGTTCGGCACCATCGGTATCCGGGCGCCTGGGGTGTCACCAAGAAAGAGGCGGAGCAAAGGGCCGCTTTCAATGCGCTGCAGGAAATCGGTTTGCTCCCGCAGAACTCCGGGAGTGATTAGAAAGTTAAGGACACCCTTAACTGGTAATGAGCCAACTCAGCAAATTCAGGACGATGATCGCCATGATCATAAAGCCGCTGACCGATAAGAACAGCAGCAACGATTCCAGCAGATATTTCCGGGTCAGCAGGACCCGCATTTTGGTGGCTTTGTAAACCAGTGAGACGGCTGCCAGCAGGGGAAACATCCACAGCATGGATGCCGGGGTCGTTCCGATTTCGATGGGTGCGGTAAATGAAGCCAGGATGGAAAACGAATCAGGCATTGGGTTCTTCCTCCTGTCCGATGATTTCGCCGCGTCCGCAATAGGCCATATAGACAGCGCTTAATACACACAGCAGGTTCAACAGTCCGGCGATGCCGGTATAAATCTGGCCGATATCACAGGGCCGGCCGTAAACGGGATAGCCGCCATGCTTTGTGACATTGGCGATCATGCCGACGGCGGGAGAGTAGAGTATCTGAGCGTAGAACCAGATTCGTCCGGTGACCCAATTCACCGTGCCGATGGAGCCGATATACAGGCCTGTCACAAACAGGGCGGTGATGACGATGAAGATGATAATGCCTCGTTTTCGTTCACGCAGCAGATAATGACCCGCACCGGGGATTATCCATGCGGCCAGGCCAACAATAATCAGCCACAGGGCCTGTTCTGCCTGAGATCGATTGTTTGGACTTTGGGTCATTTAGAGTTCTTCGTCGCTTGGTACGGTGGACTGCTGTTGGTCAACAGGTTCCTGTTTCAGTTTAGACTGATAATTCATCCGTTCCAGAATCTTTTCAGGACTGAACTGAATTAATGCCATCCCGGCGGATTCTGCCCCGTTTAACTGAAAGGCGGTTTGTGCCTTATTGTCCAGATAGTCTTTCATCGTTGCGGGTTTCCGGATGACTTCCTTGACGACATAACACGCCGCCTGAGGATCAAAAACGAGCGGTTTTTCAATGGTTCCGGTAGACTCGGTGTTTTCCGGCAGCATCGCATACAGTTGATTGTTCAGCATATTACGGACAATCATATCCTTGATACGTTGGGCCATACCGGGGTTGTCGAGCATGTAACGTCTGGCCATTTCGGCATCTGTCTGTGACATTCGAAGCTGGCCTTTGGTCGTTTCGACATCTATTATTTGTTCATCAGCGGCTGCTTTTGCGGTTAGATCGTTGCTGTCTTCGACGGTCGCGTATTTTTTGTTATAGGCTGCAATCGCATCATCCCAGCTTGTGTCGGCAGCCATGGCCGCCAGTTCCTGAGCACGGGTCTTGGCCGTTTCCATAGCTCGAACAGTCAGGACGTCCTGTTTGACCTGCTCCTTTAAGGAAAACGATGCTTCTTCCGCGGGCTGCTGCCGGTTGAGTGTGACCCCTTGCGTGTCAAAGGCAACGTCAATGCTGTCGGGGATTTGTGCGTCACGGATTCCGATCACACGAACCAGTGCCATGAGACGGGAATATTTTTGTTCTTCCAGTGAGTAAAAGCCGCCACTGGCGGGGCCGATATTCTCCCATACCCGAATGGATGGCACCCCGATACGCTGAGACTGCTGTTTTTCCATTGTGGCCGCAAATGCCAAATCCGAAAGCCGCAGATATTGCTGTCCCCGCCGAATACCTAGGGTATTTAAGACTTTGTCCTGACTAAACCCGTCCCTGCTGATCCACCCGGTTTGGCCTGTTACAATGGGAACCTGGTACTTTTCCACCATTTCCTTACTGACTGCGACATAATCTCCCGCGGCTTTCTGGAGTTGCTCGGCGGAAGCTTCATCGAAGTTGACCGTTTCAAAGCCGGTCTCGGTTTTGTCCTTAATTTCATTAAAGATGATGTTTGCCAGTGTGTTTGTTTTTTCGCTTTCAAGGTTTCTTCGTATGGACGCTTGGGCTTCAGCAAACGAGAGGTTTTTTTGTATTTTTTCTGAATCCGGGTTGTTGGGATCGGATGGTTCGGACTTTGTGAATTGGTCGATATTCCGGCTGTAGTATTCTTCGAGGGCTTCGGCGGTCGGTTTTTCGATCTGTTTTTCGACGTCATCCATCAGGACGATCATATATTCCAGTTGTACTCGTTCGGGCAGCCGATAGCCAAACCCGAATGGGTTGTCTTGGGTTGGGTTGCCCGCAACGGCGGCGTTGTATTTTTCAAACTGCTGCCGGAGTTGTTCGTCTGTGATTTCAGCGGTTTCATCAATAAAGGGATTGGCGTCGATTTTTACAAATTCGGCGTCGATGCGTTCTTTACTGCGGCCCAATTCGGCTTTGATCTGATTGATCGTAACGGCCTGGCTGTTCATGACGTCATTGGCATACGATAAAACAGCCAGCAAATCCGAAAAGATACGGAGAATCTGTTCTTCAGATATATTATTTTTACTAATAACCCCGCTGACAAGCATCGCCGCATCCATCTGGTTGCCTGTCATCTGGGGGATTGCGTAGCGGAGTGTTTGCAGGGCGTTTTCTTTCGGCATGACACAACCGGCTCGTTTGGCCTCCGCATTCAGGAGGATCCACAGAATTTCAGGCCTCTCCGGTTTTTGCTGGAAAAAATCTTCCAGTTCGCTTTGTGTCATTTGAAGCTGACCCTGTTGAACGGCCCGCTTCATCTGTGAAGCGATTTCGCCGGAAAACTGTGAATCCGGGAATAGAAGGGATGCCAGCAGGGGGCCTGTATACCCGCTGCCGGACTGAGCCAGCAACAGGCGATCTGCCATCAACATTTTCAGAACGGTTAATTCATTCTGTGCCTGAATAAAATCGGGAGATTTGATTTTATGTTTGTCATCGTAGGTGCCGATCAACTGGTTGTTGCCGCCCATCAAATCGACAATCATTTTCAGGCCGAACTGACCGATGACAAAGGCCAGCATGGCAAAAATAATAACAAAAACCATAATTTTACTGGTGTTTTTGCGAATCCACTTTACTAAATGCATATCCTCACCTGCTGATTAAACCAAATCTCTGTTCTATAAACCACTTACGAATTTAGTCACTATAGTCAAAAAAGTTTAGATTTCAAGCAATAAAGATTGAAAAAAACTCGCTCACAGAAACACACAAAAAGGGATGTTTTTAGGATACAAATAGGATACATTTACAGATTCTGCCTGAAATCCGATGATTTTGAAATATATTTGAAATTTTAAGTTGACTGTACAAAATGCTTGTTTTATGCTATTGTTTGAAACAGTCGTTTGAAATGCATTTTTGAGTTAAAAATGAGCAATAAAGACCACAATTCGAGCGAACAGCCGGTACCGGAAGATGCGTGTAATCGTTTATTAGATGCGGCGGAAAAACTGTTTTGCAAAAAGGGGTTTCACGCGGTTTCGGTGCGGGAATTGACAACAGGGGCCGGGTGCAATATCGCAGCGGTGAATTATCACTTCGGCGGTAAGGAAAAGCTTTACACTGAAATGTTTCGCCGACAGTTTGAGACGATGATTCAGGGGCACCTTGAGGCCATTGACCGAGTAATGAGCGAACCGAATCCATCTTTGGAGAAATTGCTGTGGGCTGTCATGGAACCGCCTATACGACGGGTCATGAACAATGAAACCGGTGGAAAAATACTTCGTCTTCTTGTACGTGAGGTTTTAGATCAGAAGATTGACTCTGAATACATTGCCAGAGATATAAAAGAGAAATTGTTTGATCGGCTTGGGCAAGTTTTTATGGAGTTGGTGTCGGGGTTGCCTGAAGAAAAGATCACCCTGATCGTGATGTCATTTGACGGCGTCATATTGCATCCGTTTTTATTTATGGAATTTTATCAGAAAACCATTCCGGGATTAACAGTTGAACAACTCATTGAACATATGGTGAAATTTGTTGCGTCAGCGATTCGGGGATATGCTAAATCATAGGAATAATGATGAATATGTTTACAAAACCCCATTATCTGACAGTACTGTGTTGTGTGTGCGGTTTCTATGCCGGTTGTACCGTCGGTCTGGATTACCAAAAGCCGGCACTGGAGATGCCCGAAGGGTGGACGGAGCAGGAGCAGATGACCACTGTTTCAGATGAGGTCCTCAAAACATGGTGGACCGTTCTGAATGACCCTATGCTGAGTGGGTTGGTGGAGAGCGTTTCGTCGGACAATCCGAACATTCAGGAGGCCTATTACCGCATCGAAGAGTCCCGCGCCCTGCGGGATTATGCAACGGGAGAATATTATCCCGGAGCGAACATTTCCGCGTCCTATACACGAAGCCGTGAAAGCGCCAACACAGCGTTTTCCTTCCCCGCATTACAGGAAGAACTGGGCAGGTATTCAACCGGGTTTGATGCGGCGTGGGAACTGGATTTATTTGGCGGCATCAAACGTTCGGTTCAATACGCTCAGGCGTCGCTGGAGGCGTCGGTTGAAAGCTTTCGCAGTGTTCAGACGAGTTTGTACGCCGAGGTGGCGGGCAACTATATTGAACTTCGGACCGTTCAGATGCGGATTCAGTATGCGTTAGAGAATATCCGTATACAGCAGGAAACACTCATGCTAACTGAAAATCGCTTCAAGGCAGGCATTGCTCCGGAGTTGGATGTTTCCCAGGCCCGTCAGAATCTTGCCAATACCGAGGCGCAGGTTCCTTTTTTGCGTCTGGCGGAAATTCAAGCGTTCAATCGTCTGGCGGTTCTGCTTGGGCGGTATCCTCAGGATTTTGACAGTGATTTGAAAATGTCGGGAACGATTCCGGTGCCAGCCATGGAAAATCTTCCGGCGGTCCTTCCGGCGGACCTTCTGCGTCAGCGGCCGGACATTCGTCTGGCTGAACGGCAACTGGCGGCCCAGAGTGCCCGAATTGGCATTGCTACGGCGGAGATCTACCCTTCATTCTCGCTGTCAGGGTCATTTTACCTGGAGGCAGAGCAGTTCTCCGACCTCGGCAAATGGTCGAGCCGCAGTTACAATTACGGGCCGGGTCTGCGTTGGAGAGTGTTTGAAGGCGGTCGCCTTCGCAACCTTGTTCGGGCGGAAGAAGCACGCACAGAGCAATTGCTGGCAAGCTATGAGCGCACCATTCTGACGGCTGTTGAAGAGGTCGAAAATGCACTGGCGGCCTACACACAGGAATCGCAGCGGCAAGAAGCCCTGCAGCGGTCGGTTCAGGCCTCAGAAAATACGGTTCGGCTGGTTCAGTCGCTGTATCGTAGTGGCCTGACGGATTTTCAGAATGTTCTGGATGCCCAACGGACCCTGTCGAGCCAGCAGGATACGCTGGCAGTCAGCCAAGGGGCGGTGGTGCTCGATTTGATTCGGATTTATAAGGCGTTTGGCGGCGGATGGGATCCTGACGCGATTGAAGCCGAGCAACTGCCCATCGACGCCGGTGAGTCGGAAAATAGCTCAAACGAACAACAATCCCAAAACGAATAAGAAAGGAAGCGTTCCCTATGAAGGGAAAACAATTTATTATCGTTATTTTGATTGCCGTCTTACTTGCAATCGGAGTCCATTTTTACTTCAATAAAGGACGTTCTCAACAGGCCGGGGCTCTAGGGGGACAAGGGCCGATGCCAATGCCCGTTGCTCGCTGTCTCACGCAGGAGGTGGTCAATTATAATGAGTTTACAGGTAATCTGGATGCTGTCGAATCCGTCGATATTCGCGCGCGGGTTCAGGGCTTTCTCAGACGCATTGCTTTTAAAGACGGGGCATTTGTCAAAAAGGGTGACTTGCTTTTTGAGATCGAGCCGGAAACTTATCAGGCCGACCGCGACCGGGCTTTTGCAAATCTCAAATCCGCGGAATCGGATTTGGTCCGGGCCCAGCAGGACTATGATCGCATTATGGAAGCAGTTCAAACCAACGCCGTCAGCCAGCAGGATGCCAGCAGAGCCAAAGCCCAGTATGCGATGGCCGAAGCGTCAGTATTATCTGCCAAAGCAGCCCTGGCTCAGGCGGAACTGAATCTGGGCTACACCCAAATCTACTCGCCGATTGACGGGAAAATCAGTCGGCGGTATGTCGATGTCGGCAACCTGGTGGGGGCTTCGGACAAGACGTTGCTGGCTACTATCGTTCAGATTGACCCACTCTATGTGTATTTTTATGTCAGTGAAAGTGAATACCTCAATTATCAGCAAAATTTACGTAAAAATATGGCCGAAGAGCCCAACAACCTGCCGGTTTATATCAGCTTGGCTAATGATGAAGCGTATGACCATCAGGGGCGGCTGGATTATATGGATAATCGGGTAGACCCGGGGACCGGTACCATTCAGATTCGCGGCCAGATTCCTAATCCGCAAGATCGGCTTTATCCGGGAATGTTTGTAAAAGTAAGGGTGCCTGTTAAAGCAGTTCCGAGTGCTTTGCTGATACCGGAAAAGGCGATCATGACGGACTTGGGCGGTAAATATGTACTGGTGGTGGGCGAAAATAATGTACTTCAGCGGCGTGACATCAAACTCGGAGGACCTCTCGATAAATTACGGGTTGTTACCGAAGGCCTGAACGGCGATGAGATATTTATTGTCGGCGGTTTTGCGATGGCCCGTCCGGGGATGCCGATAACGCCGATGCCGGCCGACGGGCCGCCGTCCGGTATGATGCCGGGTTCCGGCGGACAGGGCATGCCGTCGCAACCCTCTGAGAAGCAGAGCCCGGCCGAAGCGTCGCGAGAGGGAGGAGAATAAGCGATTATGTTCAGTAAGTTTTTTATCGACAGGCCGATTTTTGCTGCTGTCATTTCGATTGTGATTGTTCTGATCGGGCTGATTTGTCTGCCGCTGCTGCCGGTGGAAAAAACGCCGGACATTACGCCGCCGACGGTGTTGGTAGAGGCGTCCTATCCCGGCGCCAATGCCGAGGTGCTGGCCCAGACGGTCGCAACACCGCTGGAAGAGGCCATTAACGGCGTTGACGGAATGCTGTATATGACCTCCAGCAGCAGCGATAACGGGATCATGCAGTTGACAGTTACGTTTGAGGTCGGCACGGATGTAGACATGGCGACAATACTGGTGCAGAACCGTGTGGCGACGGCCGAACCGCTGCTGCCTGAAGAGGTCAAACGCTACGGTATCAAAACGCAGAAGCAATCGACCAATTTTGCGATGATTGTCAGCTTTTTGTCTCCAGGCGGTCAATATGACGGGATTTATTTAAGTAACTTTATCACACTGCGGGTCAAGGATACCCTGTCTCGCGTGTCGGGCGTCGGTAATGTGCAGGTGTTCGGGGCCAAGGATTTCGGGATGCGCATCTGGCTGGCCCCGGCGCGTTTGAAGGCACGCGATTTGACCACGGATGATGTGCTTGGCGCAATCCGCCAACAGAATATCCAGGTGGCTGCCGGACAGATCGGGGGCATGCCCAGCCCGCCTGACCAGCAATTTCAGTATACCGTCAAAACGCTTGGACGGCTTAGTACCGTTCAGGAGTTTGAGAATATTATTGTTCGCACAGAGCCGGGCGGCCGGCTGCTGCGGATCAAAGATGTCGCGCGGGTGGAACTGGGTGCCCAGAACTATTTCTGGTATGTTAAACACAACGGGATACCGGCGGTGGCCGTAGGTATTTATCCGACACCGCAGGCCAATTCGCTGAATGTGGTGCGAGGGGTTCGCCAAGCACTGTCGGAAATGTCCAAAACGTTTCCGGAAGGAATTATCTATGAGGTTCCGTATAATCCAACCTTGTTTATTGAAGAAGCCCTCAAAGAGGTGACCTGGACTCTGGTGACCGTGATTGGACTGGTGATTCTGACGGTGTTTGTTTTTCTGGCGGACTGGCGGGCGACGCTGGTTCCGGCGGTCGTCATTCCGGTTTCGCTGATCGGGACGTTTGGGGTGATGGCGGCCATGGGGATGACAATCAATACGTTGTCGCTGTTCGGGCTGGTGCTGGTGATTGGGATTGTGGTGGACGATGCGATTGTCGTGGTGGAAAACTCGTCACGGCTGATTGCCGAGGAAAACCTCACCCCCAAGGCGGCGGCGACCAAGGCGATGCAGCAGGTGACCGGGCCGGTTATCGCGACGACGCTGGTATTGCTGTCGGTGTTTGTGCCGACGGTACTGGTCGCCGGGATTACGGGCCGGCTCTATCAGCAATTTGCGTTTACGATTTCGATTGCCACGATGTTTTCAACACTGAACGCACTGACTCTCAGTCCTGCACTGTGTGCTCTGCTGCTGCGCGGCCACGAACATAAGCAAGGCGGGATGTTCCGCTTATTTGACCGTTTGATGAAGGGGACGACTTCGACCTATGTCACGATTGTGAAAGGATTGGTTCGCCGAACGGGGATTGTGCTGCTGTTGTTTGCAGTGATTGCCGTTTTTGGGATGGCAGGGTTTAAGCATTTGCCGACCGGGTTTTTGCCGAACGAGGATGAGGGGACGATTTTTATCGGTGTTCGTTTGCCGGATGGAGCCACGCTGCGTCGCACCGAAGAGGTAATGAACCGGATCGACACGATGCTGAACAACACGCCCGGGGTCAAGGAACATGTGACGGTCGGCGGGTTTTCCCTGCTGGACGCGGCGATTATGCCGAACGGAGCGACATGTTTTGTCAACCTCGAACCGTGGTCGAAGCGGCAGGACCCCGACATGCATGTATCAAAAATTATCGAACGCCTGCAGGGACAGTTATTTATGATTCCGGATGCGCTGTGTTTGGCGCTGCAGCCGCCGGTCATTTTGGGGCTTGGACGAACGGGTGGATTTGAGGTGAAAATTCAGGATCGCGGCGCGGCCGGACTGGATGCGTTGTCGCAGGCGGGCAACAACCTGATTTATCAAACTGTCAATGACCCGGTGGTTACGCAACTTAACAATACACTTCGGACAACGGTGCCCCAGTTGTATGTGGATATCGACCGGGTGAAGGCCCAGACACTGGATATACCGCTCGAAACGGTGTTTAACACGCTGCAAACCTATTTGGGCAGTTCGTATGTGAATGACTTCAATCTGTTCGGGCGAACCTTTAAGGTGATTGCGCAGGCCGAGCCGGAGTTTCGCGCCTCCGCTGACGATATCAGCCAACTGGAGGTTCGCAACCGCAGCGGCCAGATGCTGCCGATCCGAACGTTGGCCGAAGTTCGTGACACCGCCGGTCCGCAGTCGGTGACGCATTACAATTTGTATCCATCCACCACGGTCACCGGCAATGCCAAGCCGGGTTACAGTTCGGGACAGGCGATTGAGCACATCGAAGTACTGCTCAAGGAAACGCTGCCTCCGTCAATGGGATACGAGTGGTCCGGTATCAGTTTGCAGGAGATTGAGTCCGGCGGCAAAACGGTTTTTCTGTTTGTGCTGGGAGCGTTGTTTGCGTATCTGTTTTTGGCGGCGCAATACGAGAGCTGGACGATCCCGGTGGCAATTATCCTGGCAGTACCGCTGGGACTGCTGGGGGCGGTAGGCTTTACCTGGCTGCGGCATTTTGATAATAACATCTATACGCAAATGGGTATCGTGCTGCTGATCGGGATTGTCTGCAAGACGTCAATTTTGCTGGTGGAGTTTGCCAAACAGCATCATGAACAGGGACATTCCATTGTGGCTTCGGCGCTGGAAGCCGCCCGACTGCGGTTTCGTCCTATTTTAATGACGGCGTTGACGACGGCACTGGGAACGCTGCCGCTGGTGCTTGCGACCGGTGCGGGAGCGGCTGCTCGAAGGGCACTGGGAACGTCGGTATTCGGAGGGATGATTGTGGCGACGGCTTTGGGTGTGTTAATGATTCCGATCTTCTATGTTGTGGTTCAGCGGACCAAGGAAAAAGCCCAGGAGGTCGAAAAGAGTATCGAAGAAAAGCTTGTGCATCATCATGAATGATGTTGAGCCGTGTATCAGAAACCCTTTTCAGAGTGACAGTTGAAACATCTCTGCATTTCGGTTATCCTGTGGGTGCTAGGAAAACTCACAGAGGAAAGTTTGGATGCGGATAATACAACTAACCCCCGGTTCCGGAGACAATTTTTATTGCGAAAACTGTCTGCGTGATCTTGCGCTGGTTCGGGCCTTTCAGCGGGCCGGCCATGAGATTACGATGGTGCCGATGTATTTGCCGATTGATACAGGGCCCCAGCCGTTTCCGGCCCCGGCCCCCATTTTTTTTGGCGGTGTCAATGTCTATCTTCAGCAGAAACTCGGCTTTTTTCGAAAAACTCCCCGCTGGCTGGACCGGTGCTTCGACAGTAAATTTCTTTTGAAAGGCGTAGGCAAGTTGGCCGGAATGACATCGGCCAAGGACTTGGGGCAAACGACAGTTTCCATGCTGCAGGGCCGTGACGGCAGGCAGGAGAAGGAATTGCTGCGGCTGGCCGATTGGCTGGCGGCGATGGACCCCAAACCCGATGTCATCATTGTGTCCAATATCCTTCTGGCGGGACTGGCCGGAACACTCAAAGAAAAACTCCAAATTCCCATTGTCTGCCTGCTTCAGGACGAAGAGGGTTTTCTGGATTCTCTGCCTGAGCCGTATGCCCGGCAGGGATGGCAGTTGGTGGGTCAGGATGCCGCGGCATTCGATGCATTAATTTGTGTGAGCCAATATTATCAGCAGGTGATGCGGGACCGGATTGGGTTTGAGACCGGAAAAATGCCGGTGATTCCAATCGGCGTCGATTCGACGGCTTACGAGCCGGCATCCGAACCGCCGGCGGTTCCGACCATTGGCTATCTTGCCAGGATGTGCTATGACAATGGGTTGGACATCCTGATTAATACGCTGCACTTGTTAAAGCGGGATGACCGGCTGAAATTTATCCGGTTGAGGATCACAGGCGGAAAAAGCCCGGCCGATACGGTCTTTCTGAAAAAGATGCAGAACCGACTTAAAGCGTTGAGGTTGGCCGGGTCTGTGGAGGTTGTGGCGGATTATGACGGTCCGTCGCGAAAAGCATTTCTGCAGAGTTTGTCGGTAATCGTGTTGCCGACCCGTAAACCTCAGGCATACGGCCTTTTTGCGATGGAGGCCTGTGCCAGCGGTGTCCCGTTTGTGGTGCCGGCGTTGGGCGTTTTTCCGGAGTTGGCCGAGAAAACCCAGGCAGGTGTTTTATATGAACCCAACAATCCGGTTCGGCTGTCTGAAACGCTCGGGCCATTGCTGATCGAACCGAAAACTATTTGGCAACTGGGCCAAAAGGGTCGCCGCGCCGTTGAGCAGGTCTATTCCATTGATAGAACGGTTGAGCAGATGGCGGAATTGTTCAAACAGCTTCAATACTAAATAATTGTTAAGGGGCACTGGCTATGCTTGAACTGATCGATGTTAATAAAAGTTATCCAGCGGTTCCGGAGAATGTTCGGATTCTGCGTCAGGTGAACCTTCAAATTGGGTCCGGTCAGAGCATCTCGGTCATGGGTCCCTCCGGCAGCGGCAAAACAACGCTGCTGAATCTGATTGGCGGGTTGGACAGGCCGACATCCGGCAAGATACTGCTGAACCGGACGAATCTTGGCTCTTTACGAGACGCCGAACTGGCTCGTATCCGCAACGGTAGCATTGGGTTTGTCTTTCAGCTTCATTATCTGCTGCCGCAGTGTACCGTGCTGGAAAATGTCCTGCTGCCGACGTTGGCGATGCGAAAATCCAAGATTGAGAAACACAGCGACAAAAAACGCGCAATCGAATTACTTGAAAAAACGGGGATGAAGGCGTATTGCCAATCCCATCCGGGGCAATTAAGCGGAGGTCAGCGGCAGCGTGTAGCGGTGGTGCGTGCTTTGATTAATAAGCCCGATATATTGCTGGCGGACGAGCCGACCGGCTCGCTGGATGCGGATACCGCGGATCAATTAACGGAACTGCTGTTGGAACTGAACCAAAGCCAGTCGGTGGCGCTGGTGATTGCGACACACTCGAAAAAGCTGGCTAATCGGGCGCAGCGTCAGTTTCGGCTGGATCATCAAACCCTGACCGAGGTATAGAGAAAATGGACTTTTTTCAGATACTCAAACGCGATCTGTGGTTTTACCGGCGGACCAATCTGGCAACACTCCTGCTGGCGGCGGTCTGCTGCGCCGTGTTAACCGGGGCAATGCTCGTGGGCGACTCGGTCCGGCATACCCTGGGGCACATTGCCCAAATGCGTCTGGGGCATATCCGATTCGCCTGTTCGACCGGGGATCGATTCTTTCGGCAGGAGTTGGCCGGTCATTTGGAGACAAACTCCGACTCGCTGGTGACGCCTGTTCTGGCTATGAAAGGCATTCTTGAAACGCCGGATGGAACTCTGCGGGTGAACAATGTCAATATCTATGGTGTTACGGATTCATTCTGGCAATTAGTTTGTCCTCCTTCCTATGCAATTTCATTTAAACCTGTCGAAGGAGTTAATTTGAGTGAATCTCTGGCTTTCCGTCTTAAAGATTTGGATGCACCGCTTTTGCTGCGGCTTCAAGTGCCGTCGATGTTGTCACAGGACTTGATTTTTTCAACAGATGAAGCATCGTCGCAGGCGTGGAACATTAAGATTGCCGGGGCTATTCCTGACGATGAGATGGGGCGATTTAGTTTACAGGCCTCGCAGGAGCCGCCGTTGAATGTGTTTGTGCCGATTGAGTGGCTGGCCGAAAAGATTGGTCAGCCGAAAAAGGCCAATCTTTTGTTAGTAGCCGATGGCTGGTCATCACAGAATGATCTTGAAGGTCGATTGAAAGACAGTGCGACGCTTGCGGATTACGATCTTGAACTTCGAAAAATCGAGTCTGAAAACGTCTATGAACTTCGCACTTCACGAATTTTTTTGGATGAAGCCATTTCCGATGCGGCTTTGCAGACAGGGCAGGGGGCTTACGGTGTGTTTACCTATTTTGTCAATGAAATCCGATGCGGCGATAAAACCATTCCTTATTCGATGGTGTCCGCAATGGGGTCCGGTACGGGACAGGGACTTTTGTCGGGCTTGGAAGCCGATGAAATCGTGATTAATGAATGGCTGGCGGATGAACTGGGTGCCGACTCCGGCGACAAAATCCAGCTTACCTATTTTGAATTGACCCCGACACGGAAATTGATTGAAAAAACCGCCGCATTTACCATCAAACAGGTTGTCCCGATGATGGGTTCATTCGTGGACTCGACACTGATGCCCGATTTCCCGGGCCTGGCCGAGGCGGACAACTGCAGTCAGTGGGATTCGGGAATCCCCATCGACCTGGGCCGCGTCAAACAGCGGGACGAGGATTACTGGGACAAATACGGGGGTACGCCCAAAGCGTTCATTTCGATGGAAGCGGCGCAAAGCATTTGGCAGAATCGGTTTGGAACTTTAACAGCCGTTCGCTGGCCGGGAATCGAAAACGATGCCGAAACAATTGCCGCTAATCTGACGAAGAATCTCGATCCGGAAAAGGTAGGATTCGTATTTGAAGATGTCCGGCAGGCGGCCCAAAGCAAGGCATCCGGTTCGACGGATTTTGCCGGGCTGTTTGCGGGTCTGAGCATGTTTCTAATCTTTTCGGCGGCGATCCTGCTGGCGCTGATGTTTGTGTTTTATATCGAATCACGCACAGAGCAAACCGGTCTGCTGATAGCAGTGGGGTGGAACCGGTGGCGGGTTTTTGGTCTGTTTATGGCTGAAGGTGCGTGTCTGGCACTGGCTGGCTGCGTTCTGGGGGCGATTGTTTCGGTAATTTATACGGCCGTGTTGATTCTTGTTTTGAATGCGACGTTCTGGGCCAAGGCACTCGCCAGCTTGCAATTATCTTTTTATATGAGTTCATTCACACTGGTTGAGGGTATAATTATCAGCTTCCTGATTTGTGTATTTGCGATTCAAACATCCCTGTTTCATCGAACTCGCAAACCGGCCCATCAATTGTTGACCGGGATTCAGGAGTGGTACGGCAAATCCGACAAAAGCAGGCGTTCATTTTTGCCATGGCTTGGCTTGGTGTGTCTGTTGACGGGCATTTATCTTTCTGCAAAATCCGGGGTCGGACAGAGTCAGGTTTCGATGTTTTTTGCCGCCGGAACACTGTCTCTGGCGGGGTTTATTCTGATTGCCGCGGGCCTGCTGAAATGGCTGCGGCTCAAGAGCGGCTCGTTTGTGGATTCATTAAAATCGCTGGCGGTTAAAAATGTTCCCCGCCGAACCGGACGCAGCTTGACGGTGCTGATCGCGTTAGCTTGCGGCGTGTTCATGGTCATCGGGGTTGGTTCCAATTATAAGGATGTTACCGCCGATGCCCAGCAGCGGGACTCCGGTACCGGGGGATTTCCGCTGTTTGCAGAAACGACATTGCCGACAACTGAACCGTTGCGGCTGGAGCCCGATTCAGAAACAAATATACCTGGAATTGAAGAGTATGATTTTATCCCGATGCGGTTTTATCAGCAGGACGACGCCAGTTGCCTGAACCTGAATAAAGCCCGGCAGCCGAGCATGCTTGGCGTTCGGCCGGATGATTTCGCGAGTCGGGATGCGTTTGCATTCCAAAAAACTGTTGATCATGACGATAACACGTCTGCTTGGGAACTTTTAGAAATGCCGCTGGATGAAGGGGCCATTCCGGCGATAGGCGATTATGCAACCGTTTATTGGGGCTTGGGAAAGGGTCTTAATGATACCATTCCATACACAGCCGAAAACGGCGATACGGTTAACCTGAAAATTGTTGGAATCCTGAAAGATTCGCTGCTTCAGGGACGTTTATTCATCGCAGAGGACAACTTTGTCAGCATGTTCCCCTCTGTGGATGGATATCAGCGGTTTTTGATCGATTCGGATTGGAATGATAAAGACTTGCAGAAAAAGGAGTTAATGAAAAAATATCGCGATTACGGCATGGAGGTTGTTGCGTCCTCGCAGAAACTGGCACAGTTTCACGAGGTTGAAAACACGTATTTGGCAATTTTTCTTATTCTGGGTGGACTGGGTCTTGTTTTGGGGGCCGCCGGGCTGGGATTGGTTCTGGTGCTGAACGTGATAGACCGCAAGGGCGAACTTGCGATGATGCAGGCGCTGGGGTTCCGCAGGGCGTCCTTAAAGCGGATGCTTTTTCTGGAACACGGACTGCTGCTGTTGGCAGGGCTTTTCTGCGGAGTCGTTCCGGCGATATGGGCGGTTTTCCCCTCGGTTCTCATGCAGGGCGGTGCGTTTCCGTACGGCAAGATCATCCTGATTATCTTTGGGATCATCCTCAGCGGCTGGCTCTGGATTCGCATCGCAGTGGCAGGGGTGCTCAAGAGCGACTATTTGAATGTACTAAGAAATGAATAGGGTGGAAGAACCACGAATCAACACAAATGAACACAAATTAATGATTTTTTTCAACGTGATGAAGAACAACCGAAATGTCTGCGAAAATGTCATGCCGGACTTGATCCGGCATCCAGCCGCCGACGCTCTGGATTCCGGCTCGCGGCTTCGCCTTGGCCGGAATGACAGGTAACCAAATTTATTCGTGGGTCTTTGTTGGATATGAAAATTAAATCTGTCATTTTGCCCGGTGTTGTTGCCGTAGTCCTGTTGGCGTCGGTGGCGTACTGGATCTATGAATACAAACAGTTTACCGTCGAGCCGCGGGTTGCCGGTCAGGATAACCGGCCTTTGCCCGACCCGCAGGATGCCGCCACACAGAAACCCGAAGGCCGGCTTCAAACATTTCGGGAAGTTGCCTTTGCCGCGCCGACCCCGCGTCCAAAACCTCCGGCGTCGTGGCGGGGATTTCGCGGCCCCGATTACAATGCAGTTGTTCAGTCAGAGGTACCATTAGCAAAACAATTCGGGCCCGAAGGACCGACGAAACTGTGGCAGGTTGAACTGGGCCAGGGGTATGCCGCTCCTGTAGTGCACGATGATCGCGTCTATATTATTGATTATGACATGGAAAATCAGCGTGATGCGATCCGCTGTTTGTCTCTGGCTGACGGAGCCGAAATCTGGCGGTATTCCTACCCCGTCAAGATCAAACGCAACCATGGCATGAGCCGCACGATCCCCGCGATTGACGGTAAATACATGGTCACCATCGGCCCTAAGTGCCATGTGACCTGCCTGGATATTACGACCGGCGAATTTAAGTGGATGATCGATCTGGTCGCCGAGTACGGCACGAAAGAGCCGCTGTGGTATGCGGGGCAGTGTCCCTTGATCGTTGAGGGCAAAGCCATCCTTGCCCCGGCCGGACCGGAAGTGCTGATGATGGCGGTTGATTGCGAGACCGGCGAAGTTGCCTGGAAAACACTCAATCCCAAAAAATGGGAGATGACGCACTGCTCGATCCTGCCGATGGAGTTTGCCGGACACGATTTTTATGTCTATCCCGGCAGCGGCGGCGTGGCGGGTGTGTCGGCAAAAGACGGGACGCTGCTTTGGCAAACCGATGCGTGGTTCCTGCGGGTCAATGTTCCCACGCCGGTCGATTGCGGCGACGGCAAAATTTTTCTATGTGCCGGATACAACAAAGGCAGCATGATGCTGCAATTGGAACAGAAAGACGGTAAGATTGTCCCGAAGGTCTTATATGAACTGCTCCCGGAAACATTCGGCTCCGACCAGCAGACGCCGATCTTTTATAACGGCCACATCTACGGCGTCCGCCCGGACAAACAGATGGTCTGCATGGACCTTGACGGCAATATCCTCTGGACCAGCGGCACGGAAAACAAATACGGTTTGGGGCCCTATATTATCGTCAATGAAATGATCTATATACTCGATGATGACAGCGTTTTAAGTTTGATCGAGGCAACGCCGGAAAAGTTTAACAAAACCGCACAGGTCAAAGTACTGGACGGCCACGAATCCTGGGGCCCGCCGGTACTGATAGAAGGCAAACTCCTCGTCCGCGACCTGACAACAATGGCGTGTTTGGATGTAACACAGTGATGGGAACCGCGAATGGACGCGAATAAACACGAATTATTTTTTAGACAGGATTTACGAAATGAAAAGGATTTTCTAAATGAAAAAAATACACAAACGATCAAACAAGGGTTTTTTTTTCTTGGCTCCTTTAATATAGGTAACCGTTCACAGTTTTTAACAGATTAACAACGGATATTTTTTACCGCTCCAATGAGCAATAACAGATTCATGAATAAAGTCAAAGACATTTTGGTTCTGCTTTTTACACGTTGCGATTGTCGT
>JAOUFG010000090.1 GCA_029858345.1 Phycisphaerae bacterium | reverse complement strand
ATTAACATGTGCTTCAAGCACGAATAACAGAATGAGCAAAAAGACCTTTGCGAGAAAGGTGCGTCGTATTAAAATGTAAAAGAGCAAAAAATAAATTACCACTTGACGGATGGCCTCATAACAGGGATAGTATATGAATTTTAAGATTCCTCCAATAGAATCTAAACTTGACATCACAGGTGAACGTTTCGTTACCCAATGGAGCGGGCAGATTAAACTGGAGCATTACCATCGGTATCTGTTTGCTGCCGGGTATTGTAAAAACAAAACTGTCCTTGATATTGCCTCGGGCGAGGGATACGGCAGTTTCCTCCTTTCCCAGACAGCCCGAAGGGTCTGCGGTGTTGATATTGACAGTCAGTCGGTGGAATTTGCCAATGAAAAATACCGCGATGAGAAACTGTCCTTCCATGTCGGAAATTGCGAGTGGATTCCTTTTGAAGACAAATATTTTGATGTTGTCGTCAGTTTTGAAACCTTGGAGCACATCAGTCAAAATCAGCAATTGACTTTTTTCAAGGAAATCCGGCGAGTGCTCAGGCCGGGGGGATTACTTATCATGTCCACGCCTGATAAAAATGTGTATGATGTGTTTTCTCCAAACAATCCCTTTCATGTTCATGAAATTACTCAAAATAAGTTTTGCGGCCTTGTTGCAAATCACTTCAAAAATTATAAAATACTCACCCAAAACTTTCTCATCGGCTCCTATGTCCAGGGAGATGATGAAACCGCGTTAGATTTTTTCGAAGTTAACGACCAGCAACAGATTCTTCATAAAGACAAACTGGAATGTCTGGAGTACCTGATTTGTGTTGCAAGTGACGCACCGCTGTCCAAAGTGTCATCGGGTCTGTTTCTGGATACTTATTATGATTCTGTCAAAAAAGCACATCTGTCGCTTCCCGGTGGCCACGCCGCCAATCTGGAGCAGTATCGAAGCCACTTGGAGGAGCAAAATAAAATATTACAAGATGATAAGCAGACGCTACTCGATCAGCAAAAACGATTGCATGACCAATGTGAACAACTGCGGCAGGAAAATAGTCTCTTGGAACAGCAGAAAACACATTGGCAGGATGTTAATCATGTACTTAAACAGGAAAACAGCCGGATTATCTCTTCGCGCTCATGGCGATGCACCCGACCGCTTCGTTTCCTGATGGCGATGATTCGCATGGACAAACGGTATCTTTACGATGCTGCTCAGCAGGTACGAAATACAGTGTGGGTCTTAAGACAGAGTGCCAAGGTCAGGACACCTCGGATTTCGGCGTATGTTGTAGAACCGTTTTTGGGGACGTTGAAGAAATTTTTCAAACCTCTTTTACGGAATCTGATGTACCGTGTTTTGGGCTACTCTGAGGGGCTTGTTCAACTGGAACATTTGCCCTATGAATCCGACTATCAGGATAATCAGGATTTTACTGTATTTTCCACTGACATCAAAGCAATCGCTTTTTACCTTCCCCAATTTCATCAGATCCCTGAAAATGACGAGTGGTGGGGTGAGGGGTTTACCGAATGGACCAATACCAAACGCGCCCAACCGTTGTTTGTAGGTCATTACCAACCCCGAGAACCGCATGCTGATTTTGGGCACTACGATCTGAGCGATATTGAGACATTGAAAAAACAGGCAACTTTGGCTCGGCAACACGGTATTTACGGCTTCTGTTTTCATCATTATTACTTCCACGGAAAACGTTTGCTTGAAAAACCTGTAGACATGCTGTTGGAGCATCCAGAGATAAACATCAATTTTTGTCTGTGCTGGGCAAATGAAAGCTGGACAAAGAAATGGGACGGAGCTGAACACGAGATACTGATTGCTCAGGAACACTCCCCCCAGGATGATGTCAATTTTATCCGCGATATGGTAAGATACATACACGATCCGCGTTATATCAAAAGCGACGGTCGTCCGGTTATCATGGTGTATCGACCGTTGCTCTTGCCGGACCCGAAGGCAACGTTTGAGCGATGGCGTCAGTACTGTCGTCAAAACGGGATCGGGGGAATTGCGATTTGGGGGGTCCGTGGATGCTTTAATCAGGAAACAGGATTGGGTTTGGAAGACTGCACGGAAGCGGAAGTAGAATTTCCACCGCATTTGACGGCCCCCTTTCAGTGGATTCCGTCATCGAGCGTGCAGCATAACCAACTTAAACTTCCTCTGGTTGATTACAAGGCGCTGGTGAAAAGCATTATTTCCCGCAAAGCAGTCGCGGAGAAGTTGCCTTATCCGGTTTACCGGACGGCCATGCTGGGTTGGGATAATACGGCTCGAAGAAATGAAATGGGATATGTTTTTTACGGTTTTTCCATACGCCGGTATTACGAGTGGTTGCGATACATTATTGAGGATGCCCGTAGGAAATTCAGCCCGGCCGAGCGTTTTATCTTTATCAACGCATGGAACGAATGGGCCGAAGGGACGTATCTTGAGCCGGACAAGAAGCATGGCTATGCGAATATCAACACGACCTCGAAAGCCCTGTTCGATCTTCCGTTCCGACTGAAATGTTTTTCAAAAGTACGACAACGAAAAAATACCAGCTCGCTCAAACTGGTCGAACTGGTGACCAGAGCTGAGGCTGCACTTCATCCAGGGAATGTTGCCGTTCATGCGCATATTTTTTATCCCGAATTAACCGACGAACTGACTTTTTATATGAATAATATTCCGGTCGATTTTGACTGCTACATCACAACGGATACAGAAGCCAAAAAAGAAGAAATATCAAACAAAATTCTCGGCCGGCTTAATGCCCGGCGTACAGAGATTCGAGTGACGCCGAATGTGGGCAGGGATGTGGCCCCGTTTTTGGTCGGTTGCAGGGATATAATGAACCGGTATGATTACATCTGTCACATCCATACAAAAAAATCCGTGCATAATCGGATCGGAGAACCGTGGCGAGAGCATCTGCTGGATCATCTGTTGGGCAGCCGGCGTTTGGTGCGGGGAATTTTGGATTATTTTGAAAAACATCCTGAGATCGGGCTGATTTACCCTCCTGTTTTTTCATCGGTTGAAGAACTGGCGGTCTGGGGAGGGAATGTCGAAAATGTTCAGTTGATTCTTCGCCGTATCGGTGCACAAATGGAACTTCCGGAAGTTCCCAGGTTTCCCGTCGGCACAATGATCTGGATGCGGACGAAGGCGTTTTCCAACTTGTTCGAGGCCGGTTTCACCTATGAAGATTTTGAAGAGGAAACCGGTCAGCTTGACGGCACACTGGCGCACGCCTTTGAGCGGTCTCTGACTTACATTGTCGATCACAATGGTTATTCCAGTTTAAGTATGGCGGGGGAGTGAATACAATGTCCCGGCGAGAACTTTATCTTCATATCGGAACACATAAGACTGGCACGACAGTGTTACAGGCCTTTTTTGCCGCGAATCGAAATCAATTAAAGGATAAAGGAATTGTTTATCCCTTTGACAGCATCGGTGGGGGAGAAGCGGGGCATTACCGATTGAGCTGGGCCGTTCAGTCAGAGGCAGGTATCGCAGATGAACGGTTTCCCAGTGACTTGCAAAGTTCAGACGAGGAATGGGATTATGTACTCAAACAATGCAGCGGCTCAAAAGCATTAATCAGCACGGAGGGCTTCTGGGATTGTTCTAAAGAAGATATGGAGCGAATCAAGGCGTTGACGTCGGAGTATACGGTAAAAATAGTCGTTTACTTGCGACGGCAGGACCATTTTGAAGATTCCTGGTATAACCAGCTTGTTAAAGACCTTCGCTGCATGAAAACACCTTTGGGTGTCGGGATGTTCCCAGTACAAGAGAAGTTTTCACAGTGGGCTGATATTTTTGGCCGGGAAAATCTGATTGTTCGCCCTTATGAAAAACAGCAATTTTATGATGGAACCATTTTTGCCGATTTTGTCCATGCCGTCTGGGGACTGGAGTTGACAGACGATTTTGCTTTATCCCAGGAAAACAGTAATCCGCGACTTCATCGTGTTGCTTTAGAATATCGACGGCTGGTAAACCAACTGCCGCTTTCCACTCAGCAGAAGTTTATGACACTGACGCCGCTACTGCAGGTTTCCGCACAGTTGAATGAGCAGGGGCGAAGCAGCGACCCGGTACTGCCTCCGCAAGAACGGCTGGCTCTTATTGCTGTGTACAATGATTTTTACACCGAAATCGCTCGAGACTATCTGGAGCGTTCCGATGGGAGGCTGTTTTATGAACCCCTTCCGGACCCCAATGAGGATTGGCAACCCTATGATTGCTTGTTAGAAGAAGACGCTCGATTGATCAATGCGTATTTAAGGGAGCACCATCCGGAGGCGATGACAACGATTTTTGGGGGGATCGACGCGGCTGAGAAATCAGATGATCCAAGTGAACAGGAAGCTGCCAGACGGTTGTCACCAGGAATCGTCGCGACCTCAGCACCCCGAACCGGACCGTTTCAAGTCAAAACCTTACATGATCAGGCCAAGACCATGCAGACAAAGGAACTTTATATTCATATCGGAACGCATAAGACCGGAACAACAGCATTACAGCATTTCTTTTCAATGAATCGAGAATTGCTAAGAAATAAAGGGATTGAATATCCTTCCGATATCAGCGGTGAGGCGGGACACCATCGATTGGGGTGGTCATTGCATAAAGAAGGTGGACGGCCTTCCAATAAATTTCCTGCGGACCTAAAAAGCTCTAAAGAAGAATGGAGTTCACTGCTTGCGTCGGGAGGTAACAAGGTCTTGATTAGTTCAGAAACCCTTTACAACTGCAATGCAGAGAATATGCAGCGTATTAGGGAGCATACCGTTGGCTTTCAGACCAAAGTGATTGTCTATTTAAGGCGTCAGGATTCGATGACGATCTCAATTTCAAATCAAATAACAAAGGCCAGCGAACGAAAATGGACAGATTACGACAAAATACCTTATAAGATGAATTATATCGACTGTCTGGATATTTTAGCAAAAACGTTCGGCAAGGAGAACATTATCGTCCGCCCCTATGAAAAACAGCAGTTTTATGGCGGAACGATTTTTGCCGACTTTTTACATTATGTATTTGGGCAGGAGTTAACGGAAGAATTCCAAATTCCTGAGGGGGATATAAACAGCCGTCTTCATCCAATCATACTGGAATATAAACGCCTCTTAAATCATCTCCCGATTCCATTTGATCAGTTATTCGGCACGTTAGGTCCTTTACTGGAGTTGTCCGCAAAATTCTTTGAGGAAAACAGACCTGCCCCACTGCTTTTGTCTCCTGAAAAAAGGATTGAGATCATCCATGAATACGACAAAATGAATCAGCAAATTGCCAAAGACTATCTTGGACGAGCGGACGGACGTTTATTTTATGATCCTTTACCGGATCGAAACGAAATCTGGGAACCGTATCAAACTCTGAAAAAAGAACACGCTGGATTAATCAATCAGTACTTGGCGGATAAGCATCCAGAGGCGATGAGTGTAATCGTGCAGGGGATAAAGGCCGCTCAATCGTGTCAAGATGAAACAGTGCTGGAGGCGGCGAGATTGCTTTCGCCAGGCATCACGCTCAATGATGAATTCAGTGAGAATCTTTCGAAACGAAGAACAGCGTTGAAAAGTATTTATAATCGAATGCCTAAACGCTTGAAGCCCATTGCTAAAGAGGCAGCGCGCAAACTGAATATTATAAAGTGACAAGTGGCATCGGATCATGCTGAATTATTATAAACAATTTTTTTCCTATTTTGGCAAAGGATACAAACGGTATATTCCCTTGGTTGTACTGGGGGCCGCGATTGCCGGGGTTCTGGAGATTGCAGGCCTGTTGTTGCTGTTGCCGTTTATTCGCATGCTGGTTCGGCCTGAGTCGTTCCAACGGCATCCGTGGCTGGTGCGGTTAGCCGATTTGTTCGGCATTGAGACCCCTCTGCAGCAGGCCTGTCTGTTGGGTGGATTGATCGTTTTTATTTTTGTGGCCAAAAACATCTACTTGGTAATTTACCATTTCTGGCAGAACCGCTTTCTTCGCCGCTGGAAAATTGACATCAGCACCGCGTTAATGCGTTTTTATCTCTTTGCTCCCTATAAACTGCACCTGGAAAAGACCACTGAACGCATCACACGTAATGTCAACAATCTCGTAGTGAGTGCTCTGAACAATTTCATCTTTCAGGGCTTTTTGCTGGTCTCCAATGTTATTGCAGGTCTGATCATCCTGTCACTGCTGATTCAGCGGTTCTTCCTCTTTGCGGTGATTTCCGCAGTCGTGCTGACGGTGACGTCGCTCTGTCAGCACTACTTCCTGAAACGCAAACTCAAAGCCCTGGGTAAAGAAAAGAATGTGTTGATGTCCGATCAGTACAAGAACATCTTCCAGGGCCTGCATGCCATCAAAGAAACCAAGGTGCTGGGACGGGAACAGTTCTTTCTGGACAGTTTCGAGGGCGTCAACCAATCCACCATGAATAACGACATGTGGACGATGTTTTACAATCAGCTTCCGCCGAATATCACCGAGATCAGTGCGGTCCTCTGCGTGGTGATTATGAGTATCGGGGTGATTCATTCTACCTTGGGGGACAACCCGACCATGGTGGCATCGCTCGGGTTTTTGGCGGCGATCGCCTTTCGAACCTCCTCAATTGTCAATCGAATCCTCAAGGCCGCCCAGCAGATCACCCATTCCCAGCACGCCATCCAGGTCTTGATTGAGGAGGTTAAAAATCCCCTGTGGCAGCCGGCGCTTCAGGCTGTTCAGGTTAGCACTGAGACTGAGGCCGGATCGCCCTTGCCGTTTCAGAATCGGATCCGTTTTGACGGTGTGTCTTTTTATTACCCGGATACCAAACGGCCCGCCCTGAGAAATGTTTCGGTTGAGATCAAAAAGGGCGAATTTGTCGGCATTGTTGGCGAATCCGGTGCGGGCAAAACCACCTTTGTGGATCTATTGTTGGGCCTGCTGCAACCGCAAAAAGGACAGATTCGCATTGACCAAATACTTCTCGGGCCCGAGATATTGCCTTCGTGGCAGCACTGTCTGGGCTATGTGCCCCAGCAGGTCTATATCGCCAACGATTCGGCCGTTCGAAACGTGGCGTTCGGAGTTGCCGATGACCAGATTGACATGGTACGTGTTGAGTCCGCCTTAAAAAGAGCCAATCTTCTGGGCCACCTGATGGCGCTGCCGAAGGGGCTTGATACGCCGCTGGGTGAGAACGGTCGAAAACTGTCCGGCGGGCAGAAACAGCGTATTGGTATTGCGCGTGCTTTGTACCGAGGTGCAAAAGTGTTGGTGCTGGATGAAGCAACATCCTCGCTGGATGTACCGACGGAGGGGGAAATTACCCGGGCCATCAATGAACTGAAAGGCCAGCAGACCATCATCGCCATTGCGCACCGGTTGTCAACCCTGAAAAGCTGTGACCGCATTCTTTACTTCGATAAACGAAAGTTAGTGGACACTGGAACATTTGAATCGTTATCTGAAAAGTATGAAAAATTTGCTCAAATGATCAAACTTTCAAAAATATAGGCGAGATGAAACACCCGGAACTAACAATCTCCGTTGTGACCTACAAGACCGATCCGGCGACCCTTTCTGCTTGTCTCGACAGTATTCTGAAGATAACGATCCCTTTTGCATGTTTCGTGATCGACAATTCACAGGATCCGGCAACAAAACAGCAGATCAGCGACATCCAGCAACGGCTTCCGGATAGGGGTAAATTGCAATATGGCCCCAGTACAAATGTGGGCTATGGCCGGGCTCATAATATCGCTGTTCGCCAGGCCCTCTTGGACGGGGATAGCAGGTTTCATCTGGTAATGAATCCCGATATCTGTTTTGAATCGGGTACGCTTGAAGCCCTCGTTGCGTACATGGATGATCATCCGCAGGTGGGCCTTGTCATGCCAAAAGTTCTCTATCCGGATGGGTCACTCCAGAAGTTATGTAAATTGCTGCCGACCCCCGGCCATCTTTTGGCACGACGGTTCTTTCCATGGCTCATTAAAGCACAAAACGCCCGGTACCAGTTGGAATGGATGGATTACGATAAACCCTTCGAATGTCCGTCACTGTCCGGTTGTTTTATGTTTATTCGGACCGACGTATTCAGAGAGGTCGGACTGTTTGACGAGCGTTTTTTTATGTATTTTGAAGATGTCGATCTGGTCCGCAGGATAGTGAAAAAATACAAAACCGTGTATTGTCCTCTGGCAACGGTAACACACCATTATGGCAAGGGTTCCTATTCAAGCGTCAGGTTACTTTTGTATCATGTGGCTTCCGGGATAAAATACTTTAACAAATGGGGGTGGTTTTTTGACCGGGAAAGAGATAAAATAAACCGTGAAATGACCCAGCGAATAAATAATGCTGAGTAAAGAGATCGATTGACCGAGTTTCACTGACCATGGCTTTTGGACTCTTCATTATTAATGTGTCTATTGTATATGGGGCATTTTTGCTGTCGTATCTCATTCGCTACGGCAGGGAAATCCCTCCGGAAAGCTATGCGCCGTTTCAGGACAGCCGCCTCTTTCTGCTTGGCATAATGATCGCTTCCCTGACATATGCAGGGGTTTTTCGCCGTCGTTTTCGGTCCTATTGGCTACTGTTTCAAAAGATCGCCTTTGGCCTGGTATTGGGGACGGCGTGCGGTTTCATTTTTATGTACCTGCTTCGGGACAAATGGGCCAGATTCCCGTCCAGTGTGTTCCTGTTTAACTTTGCCCTCTCAATAATAGCCCTGTTTGCCGTCAACAGCGTTATTCTTCGACTAAAAGGTAAAATTCAAAAAAGAGTAGTGGTTCTTGGCAATTCGCCGTTTTACGACCCGTTTCAGAAAAAAGAATCTCTGGTACACAAGGAATATATTGCAACGATCGAAGAATTGATGAACTGCCATGATATGGACGAGGTGATGATTTGTCAGCGGATCCACGATAATCCCAATCTGAACCTGTTGGTCTTTTTACTGCTCAAACTCAATGTCGTAGTCACTTTTAGCCCTGCCATTTATGCCGAGTTAATCTCCGGCAAGATTGAAAAGTCCGAATTCCTGGCCCTTTTTTCTACTTTCGTGGGCCGTAAGTCCGATGTGGAAGAATTTATGATTCGCGTTTTAGATGTGATGGTTTCGCTGGGCATATTGATTCTATTGGCCCCGGTTCTGGTTTTGATTGCGATTGTGATAAAATGCACCAGTCCGGGCCCGGTTATTTATCAGCAGCAGCGGGTGGGCAAGGACCGCAAGCTGTTTACCCTCTATAAGTTTCGCACAATGTATGAAAATAACGAACATGCTGATGGTTATAAACCCGCGGCTTCAGATGACGATAGAATTACGCCGGTGGGGTGTTTTCTGCGTACGACGCGATTGGATGAATTACCCCAGTTAATCAATGTTCTGGGGGGGCAGATGAGTCTGGTGGGACCTCGTCCGGAGAATGTGACCCGTGTCAACATGCACAAAGCCCTTCGCGGACTTCGCTTGGCCGTTAAGCCCGGATTGACAGGGTTGGCTCAGGTTCGCAGTTACTATGATCTTAACCCAGGCCATAAGATCAAGTATGACTACCTCTACATCCAACGAAAATCATTCATGCTGAATCTGTATATCCTGTATAAAACTATTTTTGTGGTATTGGGGCGGAAGGGCCAGTAGTATTTCTGGGCTTTTTATAGATCAGCACGGTCTTGTCTTTCTTCTCGGAGGAAAACTCTGCCTGTAGGGTCATTTCTCGCGGCAGGGGGATTTCGAGCTGTCCGTCTTTAGATGATGTGATCAAGTATCGCTGCTTAAAGTCCGCCTTGAATTTCCGACCGTCTGAATAGATCCTGTAGGGTCGATTCGCATAGAACGGGATGCGTTTGTCAAACGTGTAGAATCGTGACCGAAGAGGGGTGTTTTCAGCGATCCATGCAGATGCCTCGCGGTAATGGGCTTTATCGTGGCCGATCGGACGAAGCAATTTGGGGATGCAAATAGCAATGCCAACGGCCGCCAGCACGATAAACCAGGTCTCTGATGAGCGACAGTTCTTATCATTGGAACGACAAAGCCACTTGGAAATAACCTCCAGACCCGACGGGACAAAAAAACAGAGTATCGCTGTCAGAGCAAGGACATGACGTCTGCTGATATATCCCCAATTTATGTAAAGCAGGCACAATGCCAGCACATAAAACCCGATGAGCATTCCAACCAGCCATCGATTGGTTTTGTCTTTTTTCGGGTGTTTGAAGAACCTCCAACAACCAATCACGGCTGGCAAGATGAAAAAATACATGAGGTTCTCGCTAAGCCCTTGAAGAAGCTGGCCTGCAGCCGGAAAGATTTGCTTCGTTCCGGAAATCATTCCGGCTTGATAAACACAGGGGCCGGATTCCTCCGCCACCTCCTTGAGCACTTGGGAATGTGACGAATTGGAGTAAAGTTTCTTAAGTTTAGTGGGCACTGCACTTTCAACACAGCAGGCGTAAGGAATAAAAACAATCAAAAAGCCAGCTGGCAGCATCACATAAAACCAGTTTCTTCGGGCAGAAGCGTACCGGTGGGCGGATGTAACAATTGTCAGAACAAAGAAAAGAATTCCATAAATAACAACCTGGGCACACTCTGGACGGATCAGGTGCCCAATGCCACTAAGCAGGCCCGCCGCAAAAAAGTATCCCCAGCGTTCTTTCCGGATTCCCTGATACAGGCACAATAATCCAGCGAACAGAAACAACAGATGCGGCCAATCCCTCAGTATATCGGCGCCGATTTCCGCTGGATACGGCAGAAAAATAAGAACCAGCACCCCCCAAAAGGCCCGATGCCGGTCGAGCAGGGCCTTGCCGAAAAAATACAGAATCCCCACAGTGACAAAACGGCATACGAAAACAAGAATCTGACCCGAGAGTATCCATCGCAGATTAGAGTTGCTTCCGGGGAAAAGGGCAAACAGCCGATGAGATGCAAAAATCAGTGCCGGAAAGCCAAAGGGTTCGTTAGCATTCAGGATTTTAGTGAACTGGGCGGGAAGCTGCTGCGCCCGTTCGATGTAAAGAACTCCGTCTTTGGCGATCACGGCCGTACTGGCGATCATATAGATGCCCAAAATAAGCGTAATCCCAAGCAGGATCACCAGATCCCTGATGGTACGATGTCGTCCCATTTCTTTCACGATAGTGAGCAATCCCTGTAATATCTTATAGAAGAACAGTTTGATTTTACGGATTATATCTTATCACAACTCAATAAGCAATAAGTTGCTGACAAAATTGCTCCGAAACTCAGTGATAAATTCAACGTGAAGAAAAAATTTTTCAAACACTGGAAAAATTCTTAAAATACCCCCTGTGCGCCAAATTGCTCTTTTGTTATTCGAATGATATAGAAAATCCTGAAATCCGATATCTGAGGACTAAAGACCGAAATTACCAAACGAACCCATTTTACAAAAACGCAGAGCGGACTTGTCCTGCGTAGCTTTAGCGAAGCGGGAAGCGACACGATAGACGTATCAGAACCGAAGGTCCGTAAGATCGTTAGCCGGGCAGTTTGGGCCCGGAGCACATTTTATGTAAAAATAAAAGCCCAAAAAATCTTTGTAACCATTCACAATTATTTTTGAAAAATTCACAAAAAAGACTTGCGCGATACACAACTATCTGCTATTCCATGATTTATGGACGATAAAGATGTTGTCATATCGCAGTTACTCGAAGAGATTG
>JAOUFG010000185.1 GCA_029858345.1 Phycisphaerae bacterium | reverse complement strand
TTGTTGCCCTTCCACAGCAGTTCTTTTTGCTTGGGCGATAACTCATTGTATGGGCGGTGTACAGGGAAATCGTATTTGATGCCGCTCTTCAACCAAGGCTTTTGCCACTGGCTCATCGTTTCTCCACGCCACGGGGCAACAGCGCCTTCATAAAGCGATAGCGATTTATCCGGAATGACTAAGTCTTCCGATATGCCCAAAATTTTCCCGAAGCCCTCGCAGGTGGTGCAGGCCCCATACGGATTGTTGAAGCTGAAAAAATTTACCGAAGGTTCAGTGAACGACATACCATCCAACTCGAACCGATCAGAAAAATGCCAGGTTTCTTTTCCCTCCACATGAACAAGGCAATCGCCCTGGCCTTCATAGAAAGCTGTTTGAATGGAATCTGAGAGGCGGAAAGTCAAATCTTCATCATTGGCGTTAACGGCAGCGCGGTCAATCAGTATCTCCACCCCGGCCCCGACCCCTTGACCTCCGGGGGGGGAAATGTCCTCGCCTATCTTCGCCTCTTTTTTTTCACGTCCCTTCTTTTTCGCCTTTGCCCCTCCTTCAGTAACCATGTGTACTCTCCCCCCTTCGGGGGACAAGGGGTGTCGTATATCTTCTATGAATTTCATTTCCCCATTCAACAACACGCGGGCAAAACCTTTCGACAGCAAAAGAGAAAACTCATCGTTCAGTTTTCGGCCTTGTTGGATTTTCAACGGGCAGGAAATCATGATGCGCGTTCCGGCAGCCAGTTTATTAATGGAATTCACTACATCGGTAACGGTGTCGCGTTTCACTTCCTTTCCGCTGACGGGCGAAATGGTTTTTCCTATCCGGGCGAACAGCAGTTTCAGGTAATCGTAAATCTCAGTTGAGGTGCCAACGGTTGACCTCGGGTTTCGTGTGTTGACTTTCTGTTCGATGGAGATGGCGGGGGAAACACCACGGATGTAATCAACATCGGGTTTTTCCATCCGGCCCAGAAACTGACGGGCATAAGAGCTAAGGCTCTCCACATACATGCGCTGGCCTTCGGCAAAAAGCGTATCGAAAGCCAGGGAAGATTTTCCCGAACCCGAAAGGCCGGTAATAACAACCAGCTTATTACGTGGAATGGCCACGCTCAAATTCTTGAGGTTGTTCACCCTCGCCCGCTTGATGATGATGAACTGTTTGGGATCGAGGTTATCGAGGTGGGAGTCTTGCATTTAATTTAGCCAATTGGCCGATGATCCATTAGCCAATGATAGAACTAAAATAACAAAGGTTAATAAACAACAGGTAATTGAAGTTTTGAACACCCCAATTGTCTAATTGGCTAATTGACACATTGGCCTAATTGTCAAAGTCAGGATCGTAACCAGGTTCTTTAGCCCCTCCGTCTCCATCGTCACTGTCAAAATCACTATCTGATGTTTCCAGATCATCGTTTTCACTGCTGAATTCATCAACGTCCTCAGGTTTATCGAACTCACCTTTCTTACCGAAGTCAACATTATACTCCCCATCGCTGTTTTTGGTAGATGGGACCTTAATAAGGTAAGTGGCATCTTCCGTTTCCAACGGAAAAACAAAAATGTGTTCTTTCTTGGCGTTGATTATGCGCGTAACGCAGGATTCATACCCGTTAGGGTATTGCTTTTTCAGCAAATCTTTCAACATTTCATCCAAACCTTCAAGGCTCTTGATTACTTTTTTCTTACTGACTGACATGTGGGTGTGCTGGCTCTAAAAACGCGGACAAATAGGAAAATAAAATCCGTAGGAGACAAGAATTTTTTTAAATTTTTTTTGCCTGTACCATAAATATTTCTACCTTTTCATCTCCAAAGAATTTAAAAACTAAACTTACCTGCTATTGATTTAGACTTTTACGTTACCAAACGTGATTAAAAATGATAGACAAAAAGACCAGCGACAGCCAATTGGTGTCGCTCTATCAGCAGGGTAACGAAGAAGCTTTTAAATCGCTCCTTCATCGCCACAAGTCAAGAGTTTACACAGCGATTTATCTGATCGTGAAGGATCGCTATGTGGCTGAAGATTTACTGCAGGAAACTTTTATTAAGGCCATCAATACCATTAAGGGGGGACGCTACAACGAAGAGGGGAAATTTCTGCCTTGGATCTGCCGGATAGCGCATAACATGGCCATTGACTACTTCCGGAAGGAAAAACGCCACCCGGAGGTAGTGTTGGAAGATGGCAGTAATGTGTTCAATTCGCTCAAATTCTCAGGAAATGCAATTGAATTGCAAGAAGTTGGGCGCGACAATAAGAAATGGCTGCGCCAGTGCGTTAGAGAGTTGCCTGACGAGCAAAAGCGGGTGTTAATTATGCGACATTATCTGGATATGAGCTTCCAGGAGATAGCTGACCGCACCGGGGTGAGCATTAATACTGCCCTCGGCCGGATGCGCTATGCGCTGATCAACCTGCGCAAATTGATGATGCAATCCCAATATGCCTATGATAAAGACCTTTACACAAAACGACCTGATCAGGTTCCTCTACCAAGAGACCACGGAGGAAGAGAAAAAGGAAATTAGCCGCGCCCTACAGCATGATGCTGAATTATCGCTGCAGTTAGAAGAATTGCGACTCGTGACCAAAAACCTGGATGACACCTTTGCAGAACCATCGAAAAGTGTTGTTGACAGGATTTTGGAATACGCCAAACAAGGACGCGCCAAGTAATTTTTTACACCAGCGTGTGCTGAGGCACGAAGTTTACACGGTGCCTGAGTACTTCAATGGCTAGAAACCATCAATTGTTTATCATCATCATTCGCATACCGGGTCTGCGGCCACCGCCCCCCATGGGATTGAGTTGTTTATTC
>JAOUFG010000184.1 GCA_029858345.1 Phycisphaerae bacterium | reverse complement strand
AGTCACTGCTGACAACGCTAACCTGGCTCTCGCACCACCTGTATGCGTCACACCATTCTTGAACGGTACATTCCCGGTCATCAGGGCCGCACGCGTCGGCGAACAGGTCGGGCTGACATGAAAATCCAAGAAAGCCGTACTCTGCTGGCACAAGGCATCGATATTCGGTGTCTTCAGCCAGGGATGTCCCTGGCATCCCAACTGTCCATAGCCTTGATCATCAGTCATGATGAGAACGATATTGGGGCGAGATCCCTTCAATGACCTGACTGGGATCGGAGCTTTTTGTGACGGAAGATGGCACCCTTTTAAGCTTAATGCCGCGACACCCACTGCAAGATTTTTAAGAAACACTCGTCTATTCATATTTCCAGTTCTCTTCCTCGTGTGTCTGATCAATTACTGTTTATGGTATCCCATACTACATTGTACTATCGCTGTTGTCATTTACGACTTATGGAGACTTCTGTTATGAGGCTATCCATCAATTGAATAATTAGTATTTTTGTTCTTTTACATTTTCACATATTTACATCGATCTAAATCGGTGAAATAGAAAAACTAACATTCTGTAATGCATTCATTTTTATCCATAACACCAAATTGTTACCATCCAAACCACACTCAATGGCCTGCTTAATCTCTTCCGGCTTTTGGGAACCACCTTTAACTTCAACTTTTGTTTGCTTATCGCCCCAATTGTGTATGATAAATGCCGGGTTGTATAAAGGATGTGTTTTACTTGACGCCACCATAAATAACAGGGGTTTGGGGGGATTGGCGGCGCTTTTGATACAATAGGCTTTTTCCTGTCGGTCATATCCTTCATAAGTGTAACCCTCCGATATTTCTTCAATCTTTGCAGGTTGAAGCCATGATTTTGCCAAATCGATAAGTTGCTCGACCGGCTTGTTAGTCATGCCGTGAAGCATGACATAGGTCTTAGAGTTATCTGACGTTGAATACGGTTCCCATCCTTTCCAACAGGTCAGCGACGTGTGCGATGGCTTGAATTTATCTTCAGCTTTATGCGAAGAAGATTTTCCCATGGATACAGGCCAGTGATCCCACCAGTGAAAAATAGAAATCGGTGAATGTTTACGAAAGGGAAATATTTTTAATGCAGGATCTGGCGGCACCACAATATAGGGTTTTATATCTGATTTAATATTAACAACCTGAATACAACTACCGGCAGGGAGATTATTCATTCCATTGTCCGCCGTTTCCGGCCAGCTATAGTAAGCAACCTCTCCTTTTAGATTACTAATTGAAATCGCCTTACTGTCAATATTATCCTCCGGTCCCGTGCCCGGTTGATTCACGACAATAGACTCCTGCCAATCCGTAAATTCATTTATCGCCGTAGAATACAGGGTGGCAGAACGCACCGCCGAAGCATCCGGATAGATAATGTAATACTCGTCAACCCAATCGCCCTCATCGGTTTCAAGATCGACATAAGGGCGCCTGTATTCCAGATCCACCGGTGCATAGCGCCAATGAACGATTTTACGCACTTCATTGTTTTCTATGATCCTGACATGTGAATATCTGCACCTCTTGTCGCTCATGGGTTCTATGCAGCCCTTAAGCCCATCAGCGTTGGCCCTGCGCTCAACGAATTGATTATTATACCAAATCCCATTTTCGCTGATCCAATGGGGAATATAACTGGTACCCCGCCAAAACATAAAGCCGATATCTCTGCCTTCGAAGGTTACCAGTACATCAGCAAACTTACCAACTCTCCATGACTGTTCCCATTCTTCGGTGTAATTCTGTCTGGTGTAATAAGCCCTGAATTGGTTTTCTCCTTTGGGAACATCCGGCAGCATTTTGGGATTCGCCCGAACATTGACCTGAACACAAAATACGAACAGGATTGAAATCAGAAGAACATATTTTCTCTGACATTTTCCATAAAACTGTTTTTTAAACATCATTCGGCCTTTTCAATTTCAGTAATTTTATCCGCGTTCAAGAATCTGCCGAGTCCAATACTGAGTTTTCCATGGTTGCCCTACATAATTGTACTGCGAAACCACGTGATGATCCGGCTCATTAACCTAAATATTGCTGGAATCCGATTTTGGAAATGTAAATCGTAATAGACCCATCCGCGGCGTACAGGTCGGTTCCGTCCAAATGTGTATCGATCCAGTTTAACCTTGTAATAGGCTGCTTTTGTCATCTCTGTTTCATGCCGAAAAGAAGATTCCCAGCCTGTGCCGCTAGGCTGATAGATATCCCGAACATTTGTACCGCTGTGAAACTTGACAGCCCCTGTCCTTGGCATTACTTGAAAATTACCCAGTGTTCCATATGCTCCGACACCGCTTATATGATTCAGACTGAAGCCTTCGATGGTTTTATGGGAATAGTAGTAACCCGATGTCACGGCCTCCCCGGTACGCGTATCAGCCGAACGAAAATGTCGGCTCCCGGAGCAGTGAAAATTGGAAAAACTTGTTGAAGAAGTTCCGTCCATGTCGAAATAATTGTAGGCATATCGACCTCCCTGTCTTAATCTTAAACACAATAAAGACATCGGATGGTCGATATGTTTTTGTTTATGGACCATTAAAATTAACCGCCTAAAAAGTGCGAAAGTTTACCTATTCTTTTCATTCAAATTTTCCTGTTTCAGTTCCCATGCATACCGAATCCTTTATACCCCAAAACAATTTCTCCCGGCTGGCAGCTCCTGCCGATTACATCGCCGGCTTTATCAAAATGGATTCAAGGCTGGATGTTTCAGGATCGCCTTCCACTAACGATACCGTAAGTGTATGATTTCCTGGCTTTTTGAATTCGATTATCCCCATGGGATAG
>JAOUFG010000183.1 GCA_029858345.1 Phycisphaerae bacterium | reverse complement strand
AGCCCCTCAGCTTTTCTGATGGTGTGGGAAGGTGTGGCGTCGAAGTCACCCCCCAGCCCCCCCAAGGGGGCGGAGGCGGGGAGTAGGGGCGCGGGGTGATAGAGGGGTGAGAGAAAGAGGCAGGGAAGGCGAGTCCCTCTACCCACAAAACGTAACCATCTAACTAAATTTACGAATAACGGCATGAAGCGTACTTTACACAGGCAGAGTTGTATGATGATCGCAAATAGGTAAGACAATAATCAAAGAGATTTTTCAGCCGAAGTTAAAATTTGGCGACTAATTGATTTGCACAATTCCCAGAACATATTCACATCCTCAGTTGAAATATGGACGTTATCAGTGAGTTCCTTATGTGGATGGATATAATTGCGAAAATCTCGAAGTACATTACCAACATCTTTCGCCGATTTGGTTATCCAGCCAAGTTCGTGTGACACTTCTACCATATGAAGAAGCTTCCACTCTGAAAGCGGAAGTGATCTCCCAGAATTCTTATCCTTGGGCACCTTGTTAGCTGTATATATTTTATCCTTATTTTGGACCTTGATCAATCGAGCAAGAATTAAAGATTCAAGCAATCCACCCATCATGACAGTTGCTGCGAGATTGGCATCTGCGGAAATGCAGTTTTGAACCTCACTCCAACGTCGAATAAGAATCATCTGCATCGAAGTATCGGCTGTCAGACTGGCAAAAGAAGGCGGAGAATCAAGTTTAAAGCTACCGGACTGTTGGATCGCTTGAAAAGAAGATGTTGATTCAGTAACGACCTCTCGAACTGCAACAAGCATTTCCTGAGCTTCTTTTAACAGTCGAATATATGTTGACCGCGCAGCTTTCTTATCTGTTGATCCAAGAATGGATTGATATACTGAATCGACAGCCGCCAAGTCTACGTTGGGAATAAAAGGTCTATGGGATTTAAACCAAGCATAGGCCACAGACTTCAGCATGGTTAGTTCTTCATTGCTCGCAACTTGAGCTACCTTGCTGCGTCGAACCCTATCTCTTGTTTTTTTCGCTTCATCGATTGCAGATTCGATGTGTTCGTATGAATCCGCCATAGATCAAGATTTCCGTGTTTGCTTCTTCGATGTTGCTGATTTACCTTTAACTGTTGACTTTTTATTTTTTCCAGCAGTAGTTGTTTTTTTTCTAGGCCCTTTTCTTTTGCCACCACCTCCGCTTGTTGTTGGAAGTGTCATTGCCACAAGGTTTTCTCCAACTGCGTTGATACGAAACTGTCCATTACCGGCTCGATCCAGGTAACCTTGTTTTTCAGCATTATCGAGTGGAATTCGCGGAGTTTTAAAACGATCACGCTGAGCCAACCTTGTAGCCTCTTCTAGGTCTTTGGCGTTTATCGTGTCTTTACGGTCCGGCTCTGGCGCAAGGAATCGATAGAAATAAGCAACCAATGCTGCAAAGTGAATATCGTTTTTGGGTTGTTTCTCAGCGTAAAATGATCGAAGATCCGTCGTTCGAGCGGTTGCGTCCTCGATAACTTTGGTTTGCGGTAAACCTAAAGGAGAGGGTGTTGAGTGCTGTTGTGCCAATTCGGGTATCCCAATACTTTCAGATACCCAACGAAGTATCCTTTCCTGATCCTTTGGGTTTAGGTCGCGGAGTAGTTTAGTTACATCTTCAGCTATTTGAAATTCTGACTTTTTCGGCTCTGAAGACATCGGCACCTCGGGTCTGCGGTTATTTTTTCGTCCCTCAGTACGAAAATTCCATCGATTGGTTTCCCCTTAAATTAATCCAAAAACCCTGCATATCCTGTATTCAACAACACATTTGGAACGACTCTCCTTTTTTTTACATTCCGCGCATGCTTTGCCCTCAATTCGCGCTGCCCCACCCGCGTTCAATTCGCTGAGTTTTCCGCTTTTCCGGTAATTTTCCGGGCCATCGTTTCCCGCCGTTCTTCGCGCCCTGTCGCCATTCTGTGCCCGAATCGCTGACCCGTGCGGCATTACCACCTTATGCCCGGTTGTGGACACAATACGGCCCTGAACGTGAGTGCAGCCCCAGGAGATGGCTGGTTTGGCGTAAGAGGCGGAATAGACGGGATAATTGCCTGAAACGGCAGGCGGGTGGTGCTGGAAATCTGCGATAAAACCCCTTGTTTCCCCGTTTTTTCTCATGCGTGGCGCCCCCCTGTAACCGGCAATACTGCGACGGTAATCCGGTGCACGTCATCCACGACGGTGCCCTATACTTAATACGGGACGGGGGAGAAAAACAAGCAGGGGGAAAATAACCAGAAATCGGCCGGTCAGCCAACCTCGAGCCGCTTGAGCAGATCGGCGCGGGCGGCAGGGTTGCCCCCCTTGCAGCTAGCGCCCGGGGGCCGAAAAGTGCGGGGACGCCAGGAGGGTGAGCAAAAAGATGCGCACACGTAGTCCGCCATGACACGGCAGTTTATGAGCGGGCGATTCAAACTCGGGGCACACCCTCGAACTGGTTAGAAATTAATTCCAAAATGAAGTCCTGGTTCAAATAAGAAATAATTGTGCCATTTATTTTCCTGTGCCTGGAAAGAATCCGGTAAGCCCTCATTGACTGGCCAGTGCGTAAAGGCGATGGAAGGCTCAATAAAGAAGGTCCGGCCAAAATGCCAGCCGAATCTTAACGTGAGAAACAACTGCTTCCCTGTTCCTATAGGGACTCCATTTTGGTCGAGAAAGGTCTGTTTTAACGGCAGGGCGTGAAAGGCGGCATAGAACCGTTCCGACAAAAAGCGCTGATAGGCCATGCCGATTCCTTTTGACCGTATGGATCCTGGGTACTCTTCAAGCTTGCTTTCCTTGGAGCTCCCATAGGGGATTCCTATCGGCGAGAAATATCTC
>JAOUFG010000182.1 GCA_029858345.1 Phycisphaerae bacterium | reverse complement strand
ATGCCTATGGAGATCGCCGGATTGCCGGAAGGCAGCATACCGTCAGCGAGCTGTACGAAAAAGAGAAAGAGCACCTTCTCACCCTGCCGGAAGCGTTTGGCAATCTTGAGACGCGGACGGGTAAAATCGACAAGTATTCAACGATTCTTGTCGATAAGAACCGGTATTCGGTTCCCACCGCCTATGCATATTGCACGGGCAGCGTGGTGCTGCATGTGGACCGGGTGGAGATATTTTACGGCGGCAAGCGCATCGCCTCCCATGAGCGGCTTTTCAGCAACAATCAGTGGAGTCTTCATCCGCAACATTATCTGGAGCTGATCCAGCAGCGGCCCCAGGCTTTTCATTCGGCGCGTCCTATCCGGCAATGGCGAAGCACCTGGCCAGAGTCACTGGAGCGGCTTTTGGCGCTTTTTGTCCAAAAGCAGGGGGACACAAAAGGAGTTAAAGATTTTATCAGCGTGCTGATGCTCTACAAAGACCATGAGCCCTCTGAGATTGAGACGGCCATCGAAAAAGCGCTTATCGCAAGCACCGGATCCAGCGAGGCCGTCAAGCATATCCTGCTTAATGCCAATGACCAGGCGCGACAGTTTGGATCTTTGGACGGTTGGCACAAATTTACGCCTCCAGATGTGTCTGTTTACCAGCAGATAGGGGGTGTCATATGAATGCCGGGATGAAAGCCGTGTTGGTGGAGAATTTAAAGATCCTGAAGCTTTCGGCCATGAAGCGGGATTTGGACAGTCACCTTCGTCAGGCCAACCAGGACAAGCTGGGCTATGATGAATTTTTGCTCAATTTAACCGAGACGGAGGTCATGACCCGGAAGGAGAACGGCTTTAAAAAACGACTTTCCGAAGCGAAATTTCCGTTGATAAAGCCCCTTGAGACATTTGATTTTGGTGCGGCGCCGGAACTGGATGCACGGCTGATTCAAGAGCTGGCCGCATGCGAGTATATGCAACAAGCTCGCAACGTGATCTTTCTTGGCAAAAGCGGTGCGGGTAAAACCCATCTGGCCATCAGCCTGGGGATAGAAGCCTGCAAGAACGGCATCAGAACCCGTTTTGTCACCGGATGCGCCCTGGCCAATGAACTGATCGAGGCGCGGGATGAAAAGGCCCTGAGTCGCATCACCAAACGCTATGCCGGTTATGGACTGCTTATTATCGACGAGTTGGGCTATGTGCCCTTTTCCAAAGAAGGCGGTCAGTTGATCTTCCAGATTCTTGCCGATCGCCATGAGCGAAAGTCGGTCATCATCACAACGAACATGGGGTTTGGCGATTGGACGCAGATTTTCGGCGATGCCCATATGACCGCAGCCCTGCTTGACCGTGTAACGCATAAGGCCCATGTCATCAACTGCAGCTGGGAGAGCTATCGGCTGAAGGAAACGCTCAAAAACAAAAAAAGGAGTTTAAAGTGAACAAGATTACCATATACAACACGCTCAAAGGCAGGCATGAAACAGTTTGTTTTGAGTTCACCCCCGAAAATACCACATGGTTCGACGGTCAGCAAGTTTATCGGATTGCCGATGCGTTCGGTGGACTCTTGATCCAAGCAAGCGGATACGACTATCCGGTTTTAATCGGGGATTCTTCAAGATCCGATATTGGTAACAATGAACAACAAGCATTGGAACTGTTGCGCGACCAGATGTGAACAATCATCGAGGCCCGCAATGGGAGGGGCCTACGGTCGCTACGCTCCCTGCAGCCCCTCCCATTGCGAAAATCTTTTCTTGCTTTGAACGATTACAGTAACAAGTGTTTTTTACTTAATCTTAGGGGGGTCAAAATTGGGTTGTCGCAGGGGGTCATTTTTAGGTTGTCATTTCGAAGAATAGCTGAATTTCTTGGAATTGACCGTAATACAGTTGCAAAGGGGCGCGAAGAGTTACTTGCTCAAGACGTAGAAGTTGGCCGGGCGCGTAAACGTGGCGGTGGGCGTAATTTAGTGGAAAAAAAACGCCAGAAATAGTCGCCCGCATTGAAAAGCTGATGGAGGCAGAAACAGCTGGGGACCCCATGACAGGTCTGAAATGGACACGCCGCACTACCGCCAAAATTGCTGTGGAACTCAAAATGATCGGTATCAATGTGAGCCAAAATACTGTAGCTCGGTTGCTTAAGCAGTTGGGTTTTTCACTACGTGTTAATCAGAAAAAAGTTGCCAGGACTGTAAATGTCTCCCCACTGGAGCGCGACGCTCAATTCTCACACATCGCTGCGTTGCGCGAACTATGCGCTGCCCGGAATGTGCCGGTCATTAGCGTTGACAGCAAAAAGAAAGAAATCATCGGTAACTTCAAGAATGCTGGCAAAACCTGGAACCGCGAGCCTATTGCCGTCAATGATCATGATTTTCGCTCAGAGTCCGATGGTGTTGCCACCCCCTTTAGCATATACGATCTGAGATATAACACGGGGTTCGTTTGTGTCGGGACATCCTATGATACGCCACAGTTCGCTGTTGAAAGCATCGCCCGATGGTGGAGCAGGCAAGGCAAGCGGCGCTATCCGAGCGCTCAAGAACTTGTTATCCTGGCTGACGCAGGTGGCAGCAATGGCCCAAGATGTAGAATATGGAAATATGAGCTTTCTAAAAGGCTGTGCAACCACTACGGGCTCACCGTTACGGTTGCCCATTACCCGAGCGGGGCTTCAAAATGGAATCCGGTTGAGCACAGGCTTCATAGCGAAATATCAAAAAATTGGGCAGGACAACCGCTTGAGAGCTTGGGAACCATTTTGAACTATATCAACACCACGACAACAACGACAGGATTAAAAGTCCAATCGAGTCTGGTCAAAAAAAAAATACGAAAAGGGCGTTAAGATAGGCAACGCAG
>JAOUFG010000089.1 GCA_029858345.1 Phycisphaerae bacterium | reverse complement strand
GAATTTATCTCCTGTTTAAAGCTTGTTGAAGGATATGTATTCCGGCGTTCTGTGTGCGGAATTCCTACCAACTCTTTGAACAAGACCTTTGCCCAATTAAGTCGGGAATTGGACAAGGATCGCTATCTAGAAAGTCTGAATGCCGCTTTTGTTTTGAAAGACTCCTACCGCAGATTTCCTACCGATCGAGAGTTTAAACAGGAAATTACCAACAAGGACATGTACCACATCAAAAACCGGAATTACTGGTTGCGCAAACTTGAGAATCACGACCGTACAAAAGAGACGGTTGAGATAGAAGAATACACCATCGAACACATCATGCCTCAGAATGAGAATTTGTCGCCTGCCTGGAAACAGGCATTGGGAGAAAATTGGCAGGAGGTTCAAGGCAAATATCTTCACACTATTGGGAACCTCACGTTGACAGGGTACAACCCTGAAATGAGTGACCGTCCATTCAAAGAAAAAAGGGACATGGAAAACGGTTTTCGTGACAGCCCGATAAGGCTAAACAAAAGCCTTGCAAGCCTGGAGAAATGGGATGAAGAGGAAATACTTAAGCGTGCAGAAACACTGGGAGGATTAGCGGAAAGGGTATGGAGTTTTCCAAAGGTTTCTCAGGAGCTCCTTGCGGAAATTAAAGAAAAACAAATTCCAGCCAAAACCGAAATTTACACGCTTGAGGATCATCCCCACCTAAAAGGGAAGATGCTGGAGTTGTTTGAGCAATTTCGACGTCGAGTACTGAATCTTGATGACACAGTCCGCGAAGAAGTACTGAAATCATATATTGCCTATAAACTGGATACCAACTTTATCGATGTCGTGCCCCAAGCCAGCAGACTACGTATATCGATAAATATGAAATTCGATCAAATTCATGATCCTAAAAGCCTTTGCAAAGACGTTAGTCAAATAGGGCGTTTAGGAAATGGCGATATCGAAGTGGGGCTCTCTTCAATAGACCAGCTTGATGACATGATGTATTTTGTCCGACAATCTTTTGAACTTCATTCTGAAACTTGAGACGTCCAAGTCTATTGCTTGATTTAGTTTTTTAAATTACTTACCTTGCGAAGAGTCTTTCGGTCTGGGGAACCTTGGGAAATATAGGGGGAGACTATGCGCCTGCGATTATCCATCCTGCTGTTTATCCTGCTTTTCGCTTCTTTCACAGGTCTGCCTCTTGTGGAAGACGCTACCGCAGAAGAACCCTTATATGATTACGCCATCAGTGATAACTGGGCGGGTGGTTTAAGTTATTGGTTGATATCCGATGTGTTGGAAAACGAATATAAATTATATAATAACTGTGAAAAAGATAGTTTATGCCAAATGGTTAAAATTTTTAATAATGATCCATCAAAAAATAATAGAAATACGCTAAGGAGCAAATGGAATAATATAATTGGAAGTGAAACAGAAATAAATAATATATATAACGTTATTAAACAATCATACAATCCGATAAATTTACAAGAAGCTAATGGTAATACTCAAAACAACCTCGAGCCAAAAGATACTCCTTTACCTACCTCCCCCGGTTTTTCCCTCTCGCCCGCTGTGGCTGGCACATTGGATTATATCCAGGAGCGGATGGAGCAAGAGACCGTTTTCGTGTTTTTGGAAAAACTCAATGAATCGTTATCGGATAATCCGAGATTTGAGGTGCTGTTTCCACACACAAACCGCATGATCAAGGAAATGAATTACGCCACCTTCAATCAACTCCGTGCCTCATGGAGAGAAGCTCACCGGCTGGACCTGGACGAATTACCGGAGGTTCTGACCAGTCAGGATAAGCTGTTGACACTATTCGATGACCGTCCCGATGCCTTGGAAAAGGCCGTACAAATTAGCTTGTTCGCTCATGCCTATCGGCAGACCCGTAGCGGCACCCCGTATCTCCAGGTGTACCAGGACCTGGTGGACCGTATCAAATTTCACCATCCAAATCCTGATGAGATGTTTCGGGTGTTATACCTGACCAAACGGCTGGCGCTGGAAAATTCGCGTCTGGAAAAAACTGTGGGCGAGAAGAAATTATTAATAGGAACCCCCGAGCAGATTAAATTATATCTGTATCTGCTGCTGGCTGACCTGTGGCCAGATGGAGAGATAAAAAACTTTCTGGAGGCCAACAAAAAAATAGATAATATTAAAAATACAATTAATAATATTAGTGATTATTTACGCACTATAACATTTTCTGGTGCTGAAGGCTCATTATTAATTAAAAGTAAAATACCTGCGTTAAAAAAATTTTACAAATGTAATGCTGGCGAAAATAAGGAAATATGCAATTTATTCACCTGTAATGGTATTGACGATTTGAATAAAATAATCGCGGGTAATATAATTTTATCCAAAATGCTAATAGATTCAAAAAATATAATAAATTCGAATATAAGTAACATATTGTGCAAAACATTAAGCATAAGAAATAATATAGATACTGTTATTGATGAATTAAAAATTCATAATAATATGCCTATGATATTAGAAATAAAAAGAATATATGAGTTACATCCCTTTATTTCTACCTTAAAAATAAATATTAATTCCATAAGATATGATTTAGAGAAGTATACAAAGAAAATTCAAAAAGAAATTGATGAAGGAAGAGGGGGAAAACGAGATCCCATTTATCTGGATGGACTAAACAAGGAATTAAAAATTACTATCGCGTTACAAGAATACTTTGAGCTTTATAGTCAACAGATCGACAATCTCTCTAAAATAATGGTCGAATTGCGGAAGGGATTCCTTCGCGCTGAAGAAACTTTTGAGGACCTGCGTCGGATAAACGATGAAATGCGAACATTGAGGGGTCTTGCCGAGAAGTTGCAAAAACCACCCGATGGGCTTACCCCGGCTGAAAAATCAGCTATGTACGGAGATTTTCTAAACGCCTTCACCAAGTCACTCACCTTGTCCCTGGAGGTTGTGCAAAGGGATGACAGCGAAAAGGCCAAAGCATTCGTCGCTAAAACAACGCGCCTAGGAGAAACCCTTCGCGCCGTTTCGGATATCCAACGCGCAAAAGCTGAACGAAATTACACCGTCATGGTTCAGCGGCTTCTCGATTTGATGGAAAGCCCCGCCTTGGGGGACCAAATTGAAACGGGTGGAACTCAACCGCAGGGTGCGAGCCAAATTGTTAACCGGAAAATCGATGATAATTTGAAAAATTTCATCTATTTGTCAGCGAATGTGGCCCAGGCCAAAACGGATGCCGATGTGCTAGCGGTATACCGGCAGTTTGCAGCGCCGGTAGCAAGTTATCGGAGAAAAAGGGAGGACGGGGCGAGCACTTGGTCCATCACGACCTATCCCGGTATTGCTTTTTCCAAAGAATGGCTTTTGGACAACAATGATAAAAAACATCCTTCAAATAACTATTCCGTGGCCATTCCAATAGGGGTTGAAACATCACGCGGATTTGGCAGTTCATCCTTGGCCATCCACCTCAGTTTGCTAGATTTGGGGATCGCAACCTCCTACAGAAATTCAACAGATACCTACGAACAAAACGGAAAAAACACCACAGAATCATATCCCCAAATCGGATTAAAAGAACTGATAGCCCCCGGCCTGTTTATTTTTTTGGGGGCATCAAAATCGAACCCGATAGCCATTGGTTTTGGGTACCAGCAAACGAAGGCGATTCGCGAGGTCAAGGATCCCAATAGGGCTAGCCTGGGCTTGGTCCGGACACGTCGGGCCATGCTCATTTTTGCCTATGACCTCCCACTGTATTTTTTCCGCTGAGTGAATTTTCAGGATACTCGTGGGAAAGCCAGTACAATTATAGTAACATAATGAAATAATTGACAAAAATACGAATATACGATAAAATTAGCTGTGAAAATCAGAATTGTAACATGCTGATATCACTAATAAAATAACTTTGAATTTCGCCTTTTCTGAATGGGGACAGAAACTCGGGCTGGAACCTCAAAAATAGCCCTGTTTCACCCTCAAAACCCCTATTTTTTCCAAACATTTACCTTTTTTCCCTGGTCTCTACCTGGAAGGCATTCCTATGTCCTCAACGATGATCAGCAACAGCTTTATTCAAGGGAGGGTCCCCATGGTGCCTTTACCGCCCCTTGGCTGGTGGTTTGACCGCCTGCCATTACCCGTACTGGTGACCTCCATTACCTTCCTACAAGGCTATGCGCTGCTGTTTTGGCAGGGGTTGCTTGGCTTCCCCGGCTGGGGGGTGTCCGTTGGCCTTGAGTTGCTGCATGTGTGGTTCTGGTATAGGGCAGCGGCATCCATCAGGCTAAAGCGGGCAGGTTGGGGGCTTCTTGCAGTCGTGACAACAGGCTTGCTGCTTGCAGGGGCGCTTCGGGAACTCACCAGGCCCCTGCTAGTGGAGGTGGCCCAGTCCGAAGCAGTCCTTCAGGAGCAAGCCCACCTTCAGCAAGAGGCCGTGATCATTCAGGCAAACTTGACCGCCTATCGGGACATGGCAGCGGGGCAGGGAAGGCGGGGGTGGCAAGAGGACATTCGAAGGGAAACAGAACGGCTGCTTTCCGTCCAACAACAAATGCGCGCTCTTTCCGCTCAACTTGAGGTATCGGCGCGGCAACCGTGGATCAACAAGGTCACTCAAGGAGGAGTGGTTGCGGTTGCCGTGCTTTTTCAAGTCGCAGCGGTGCTGGCCATTTGGTCGTTATCGAGGGGCAACCAAGGCAGAGGGCAAGTGCATCGGCAGAAGACCGAAACAGACGAAACGCCCGAAATGAATCCCGGAAACGTTTCGGAGAACATTTCGGAGTTTGTTTCGGAGCCGCTCGAAACATTTCGTGAGACATCATCCCCTTCTGAAACGGTGATTTATCAAGGCATCTGGAAGGCGGTTGAGACCTACGCCCGCAAGAACAAGGAGCGGTTAGCGAACGGCAACGGGAAGATTTCGCAAGCCTCTCTTGCCCGTGACCTCGGCATCAGCCCCCCGGACATTTCGGGGATCAAGCAACTTGCACTTCATCAACCGGTGCAGCGGAACCCGGCCAGAGACTCCGTTGAAAAGCTTGCGAAACGTTTCGGGATTGAAATGAGCATGAGCAGACCCTGAAAGACCCCTCGAAGCATTCTGAGGGAATGCAGTGCGAGAAGCCACAGGGGAAATATGGATTATGACCTTAGAAAATATGTCACCTCAGGCACCCGGATAGGGGGATATCGTGTTGACCAATATCTAGGGGCAGGGGAGGAGGGCATTGTTTATCAAGTCCGGGAGATCAGTACCGGCGTTCCAAGAGCCCTGAAGCTTTTCCATCAAGACAGCCTGTGCCTGAAGTACCTTGGCCATTTGGCCAGACGGTATGACGCACTTGCTGCAAGTGGTGCGACGATTCGGTATTGCCATTTCGGACACACGTATTTTGAGCGAGCCAACCGTTATGCGTTCTTTTTTGTGTTTGAGCTGGTGAAGGGGGAAACCATTTTTGAATTCGCCTCGACCATGGAAGGTTCCACCCAGGAGCGATTCAACATGGCCAGTCAGTTGATCATCCGCGTGGCAGAACAGATTGGGAATATCCATCGACTCGGATTTGGGGCCGGGGATTTTGAATACGGCAAAAACATCATTGTTCAAGAGGGTACCGGGCTTCCTGTATTTTGTGACTTCGATTCTGGCACATCACAAAGCCCGAACTGGAATCTGGAAAACGACTTTCAAGAACTACACGCACTTATGCGCCTGGTGTTCAAGAGGGCGCGGATATCACGGCATGCAAAAATATTGGATCAGGCGTTTCGGGGAATCCTATCATCACGCATCCGAAGGGATTCCATGTCACGATTTGCCAAACAATTGAACCGGGCTATTCAGACGTAACGCCATACCCATCTGGTTATCACCCTGTTTGTTGGGTGTTTTGCTGTTTAAGGCTTCCTCGGGGCTTTGGGGATGAGTTCGTCCTTGTATCGTGGTTTTCGATTGGGGCTTTGCTCCTCCTGCTGGAACTGGCCACCCGGCAGGATAACCCGGCCCTCAGCACACCCAGTCAAAGGAGATCACCATGCCTTCTCATGTCGAAAGCATGATGTACGTGGGTCAAACCCCGTGGCATCAACAAGGTATTAAGTTGGACACCCCTCCCAATGCAGGAGAGGCCATAAAAGCGGCGGGATTGGATTGGAGCGTGGAAAAAAGGCCCCTTTATACACCCTGTGGAGGCAAGGGTGAGCTGACCGAGGTTCAGGGATTCCATTCCGTTGTGAGAAAGGACAAGTCCCACGTGCTTGGGGTGGTGGGAAAGACCTGGCAGCCCCTTCAAAACCGGGATGCCTTCGCTTTCTTTGACCCCTTTGTAGAGGGAAAGCTGGCCGAGTACCACACGGCAGGGTCTCTGAAGAACGGGCAATTGATTTGGGTGCTGGCAAAGCTGAAATCAGACCCCATGCAGGTGGTCAAGGGGGATGTGGTGGAGAAATACCTGTTGCTCAGCAATGCCCATGATGGCAAAGCCGCAATCAATGTCCGCTTTACCCCCGTCAGGGTTGTTTGCTGGAACACCCTCACCATGGCAGAGCGTGACGACGCATCCCCCTATCTCCGCATCCGGCATGCGCGGAACCTCACCCAGACCCTGCAAAAGGTTCAAGAGGTTGTGGACATCACCAACCGAACCTTTGCCGGAACGCTGGAGCAATTCCAGTTCCTGGCAAAACGGCAGGTGAAGAACATTGATCGGTTCATTGGGGACGTACTGAAGATGCCCATCGATGCAAAGGAGCCTCCCCGCGCCCTCAACAACATCGTACAGTTGTTTGAGTCCGGCAAGGGTCAGGATAACCCCAAGGTGAAAGGAACGTACTGGGCGGCCTATAACGCGGTTACAGAGTGGGTTGATCATCAACGAGGGCGCGACGGAACCCGGCTTGAGGCGGCGTGGTATGGGGAAGGCCGACGGCTCAAGCAGCGGGCTCTGGAAGTGGCTACCAAGATGGCAAAGGCTGCATAACTCATTCCGATAGCTGCTCCTTCATACAGACCGAGCAGCATTGCTCTTTGGGCGGGTAAGAAAATAACGTCCTCTTTTGCCCCTGGAGCAAAATGACTCTAATGCATTGGCGCAAAACCCTTCTGGTAGCTGTTTGAATCATTTGCACATGTCCTTCCAGGTGGGTTTTTGCGCCATCACTCAGACCAGAGCACTGCAGGGACTTCTTTGCATAATCCAGAAAATAGGAATCCGCTTTGGTAGTGAGCCACCAGCAATATCCGGTGCGACCATCCCTTGCGCATCGTCCGAAATATTGTTGCAGTTGGCTCAGGTTGGTGGGGGTGTGGGCAACCACAACAAAATCTACCTGAAGGTCGATCCCACGCCCAAAACCAGAGGTGCAGACCATCACTCTGGTTTTGCCGTCTTGAAAATCCTTTATTGCCCTCATGTTTTTTTCATCTGATATTTCTGAATGGTATCGCCCCGCAGGGATGTCCAGGTCACGGAGCAATTTCCAGGTACGATCAACTTGTTTGATGCGGTCAATGTATACGATGAGGTTCTTTTTCTCCCCCAGTGCGCGCCTTGCAATGTTTACGATGTGCGCCTTCCTTCCAGTGATATTTTCGAACTCTTCATGCTGATAAAAAAGGTTCCGCCGGTTGATTGCGCCCTTGACCACCTTCCAAGAATTTCCTTCAGGCAAGATGTTTGCTTTTAAATCTCCGCGCACGAATCCCTGAGCTGCGGTTGCCGTCATTGCTAATACCTGAGTTGGACGAATGGCAGCCACGCTGTCTTTGATGTTGAGGTATGCATCACGGTAATCGGCGTCCTCCAAAACACAATCCGCCTCATCAACCACAAGAAATTTGGATTGACGATTCTGGATGGCCTCTATGATTTCCTCGTTTACCCTCCTACCCGGAATTAATTTATCTGGGACGATGAATACCAAGCCTCCCTCTTTTTTCTCCTTGAGCAACCTAAATTTTTCCTGATTTTCCTGAGAGCTAATTTTTCCGAATATCGCTATCCCGCCATATTTTCCACACATCAACTCCGCCAAGCCTTTATGCGGGACCAAAAAAATCGTAATGTGGCTCCGATGAATGGCCATTAAATGTTTATGATGCTCAAGGGCGATTCGCGTTTTCCCATAGCCAGTTCTGATGACGACCAATACATTCCTTCCCGCCTTGAGCCACTTCAGAGCTTCCATTTGCTTTTCAAGAAGGACGTTCCAACCGGTACTCATGGGCAAGGGCGGCATAAAGGGTACCCGAACCGGAAGCTTGTAGGCTCTATACCCAGGGCTCGCAAGGATGGACCTGACCGTGTCTCTAGTAAATTTATGACCTGTTTTTCCATTGGCCTTAGGAGAAATGCCCAGCCTGTTTAGCTCTTGTGTAATTTGGGCTACCCCGTCATTTCTTTTTTCAGCATTTTGAATATCCGAGAAGATCTTAAAGTGATCCGCATCCTTGCCCCAGCCTCCGGGATCTCGACCTCTATGGTCAGCATGCTTGTTTATAAGGGCCAGTAGCTCGTTGTATGCCCCATACACACGAAAGGCGTATGCCATACGCAGGGAGTCATCTGTGGGTAGCATTTTCTTCAGCGCCTTGAGGTCAGACACCACTCTGCCCAGAATGTTTTTCAGCGGTATGAACTTGATGGAAAAAGGTTTGCGTTGAAAAATTTCAAAATGGCCCAGCTCTGCCATGCGGCCTAGCAGCATCGAATAAATTTTATTCCGGACCGCTGAGCATTTTTTATCCAAGAACTTGAACCTCGGAATAGCAGACACGGTTTTAAATTCCGCATTGTTGCGTCGTGCCCACTTGAAGAAATGAACAATAGAATCCACCTCATAGGCTTTGAATATGCGATCTGGATGAGTTGCCTGAATTTGGATTGGTGACTTTGTATCGTGCCTTCGGATTTTGTCGATAGCCTTGACCAGATTTCCTCTGTCCTCCATAGGGGTATCCCCTGGGACGCCAAGGTCAGAAACGGTTGTCTCTGTATTCGAAAAAAATTGATTCTGTAAAATACGTTTTTGTTCCTCACCATCCTGCGTTGGCTTCGATGTCCTGAGGTACCAAATATTTTTCGTGTTCATTATTCGTCTCCTTACAGGGTGCCCGATACATAAAAAGATAAATTCAGAAACTATTAGTGCTTTACAATATTGAATTCTGGCCGGGGGAATCCCTTAGGGGGCAGGGTAAATCCCGCGTTCAATATTCTGAAATATGAAATTCCACCGAGAAAACACGGTTAAAATGAATGGGACGAAATAGGGGAATTACTAGGGGAGGGGGTATCGGGTAAAGGAGAAAACGCAGCCCATTTTTTCAATGGGCTGCAGGTGGCTATACAGCAATTAACTCCTTCCCAACCAACCCTGAAATAGCTCGGAAAAACTTTTTCTTATCGACTTTGCGAAAATCAATTCGCAAGACACCACCCTTCAAATAATTCAAACAGGAAATTCCTTCTGCGATGTTTTGGCTCCGGTGAAATTTTTTAATTTTAAGGGTTGATCTTTTTCGCTCCTTGTTATGTTTTTTCTCAGCCAGGTATTGTTTCACTTTTGCAACACTTCCAGTTTGTTTCCAAATTCTACGACGTGATTTTTGAGTGAATTTAGCAAGGCGATCTGCAACATCCAATCCGTACAACTCCACTTCGTGAGGATGCTTTTTGTATGTGTTGTACAATCTGCGCATCTTCATCGCCTGTTGATAGGACAAGCGAAGATTTTCCTCGAACTCGGCCTCTCGCTCTTTTTTGGTTGCGCCACTCGTGGCCTTAACCAAAACTGCAATGATGCGCCCCAACTTCAGCCAGTTTTTTCCGATCGATAAAACCAGCCTGTTTGCCTCCTCGAAAAGCATTTCCTTTTCCGGCTTGCCAATCAAACTCGGCTCCATTTTAAAAACAGCAGCAATATCTCCCATATCACCCTCCACGTTTGCTCAATGCGAGCGTTTTCTGGTTTTCAGTTTGGTCGTCCAAACTGGTAGTAGGAGTTTCGACAGAGGCGAAATATTTTTTGCCAACCCAGAAAATAAACTTTGGGTCCCTGTCATGGGTTCTTTTACAATATTAAAATTTTGGCATTATTTTTCGCGGTGTTTTTTCTCCTCGAAATTCAGATGAGTCAAATCCACCCCATAATCCAATGCTTTGACGACTTCCAATAACGCGGTGGGTTCATCCCTCCCATAGCGGTCGTGAGTGATGCTGCCAGTTTCATGGCCCAGTAACATCTGCGTCTCGTAGGCAGGAATTCGCTTACGCCGAAGCATGGATGCAACGGTATGACGGAACGAGTGAAAGGACTTTTTCCGCTTCTCAAACCCGAGGTTGTCTTTATAGCGACCGAACCATTTGCTGGCATTGTGGCTGTACTTGCCACTCGCCTTATGAAGCTCAGGGAAGATCCTCCAACGGCCTCTTTTTTTGCAGTACGCAACAAACCCCAGTTCAATTAAAAATGGATGAACCGGGACCAGCCTTGTGCTGGATTTCGTTTTCAGCCGTTGCTCGCCATCCTCATGAATATCGAGGCACGGAATTCCGTCCACTTCCCGGATGTCATCGCCTTTGAGTTGGCACAGCTCCTCAATGCGGGCACCCGTATAGAGCCCCAGGATAGGTAGCCAAAACTGATGCGGGTGGATGTAACTGTGCTCTCGGTACATGGGTGTGTTGAAAATTTTGATTAGCTCCTCTTTTTCAAATGGAAGCACATCATCCTTCGCTCTGGTTCCTGTGCTAATCGTCAAATTCGAGAAAGGATTGCTGGCCAGGTAACCCTGATCAACAGCCCAGTGAAAAAATCCGCTGATCTTGATCAACCGGTTGTTCGTTGTCGAGACGGAGATGGTCTCCACCTCGGGCATCCTCCAGATGTCCTCCAAGGATTTCTCCCGGTAGCGTTCATCCTTGTGTCTGTTCTTTGGGTACTTCACCAACTGCGTCTTAAAATCGCGGGCAAGGGCCTTGTTGAACTCGGAAATGGGGCGGTCACCGCAAATCTCAACGAGGCAGTTGAACATGGCCCGGTTTTCAAGATTCGTTTTGGGTCTCCAGCGTTTTCCCTGTTCCATCTCTAGCGCATAGGCATCAAACACCTTTGAAATGACCGCTGAGGATTGCTCTGGCGATTCAGCGGTCATTCGTTCAGGTTTGTCGGTTGGTAGAAGCGGCCTTGTAAATTCAACCCTGGGTAAAACATCGTCTATGGCACCCTTAAGGTGCTTTTGTTCCTCAATCACCATGGCCAGGGTGATTTTCATCAGTTCCAGGCAAAGCCTCCGGTACTGAAGGTTCGTGCTGTCGAGGTGGATTCCTTCCGCACTGAGGAGCCGCTCCGCCTGTCCTTCAACCTGAGAGAAGTCGCGCTTCCCAATGCCCGCACGAAGCGAGGCTTCAATTCGTTTGGATCCTCTCAAGAGTAAGTCATGGGTGTCTTCATCATAGGGGCCTAAACCAATGAGGGCCTCCTGATTCAGGTCTTTGACATCCGCCATCCATTTCTTAGTGATCTGGATGATTTTCTCATTCGATAGCTCGGTCATTTTCAATCTCCTAATCTCGAAAAAAAGTGTCCTGCACTTGGCATAGCTGCTCAGTGCTTTTTTCCTGGCCTCTCTAATGGCAGAGGTCTTCAGGGAAAAACGAATCTGGGGTTTCTTTACAATACTGCGAATATCCAGGGGGACATTTAGGATAAAATAAAAACCGGACTTACGAGGGTAGAGGTACTTCGGAGATTTTTTCATAACCCACTTTTATGCAAAAAAACAGGGTTGTTTTTAATGCACAAAAGTGAAATCAAGCCCCGGTAAAGGGGCTAAGCTATTGATATAAAAGGGAAAAAATGGAGGCGGCGGGAATCGAACCCGCGTCCTATCGGGCAATAGCCTGGGTTTCTACAAGTTTATCGGCGTTGTCGTCGTCACGCTGGGGTGTTGGCAGCCGCTACCTCACCCAACGCCATTCCGTGGAGTTTCACCACGCCGGTACGGACACCCGGCGGAGCTGAGCGCGATGAATTGTGCGGTTGACCCGTATCGTGCGTCAGGGGACCGCATCCGGCGTACGACCTG
>JAOUFG010000110.1 GCA_029858345.1 Phycisphaerae bacterium | reverse complement strand
CCGATGAAGTTTTTCCAATTCAGCTATTTTTGCACTGGACAACGTATAATCTCGCATATATCCTATTTATCGGACACAACGTGCCCTTTAATTGAAAAAGCGGAAATTTTCAATCCGGAGCGGTATATATTGCCCACAGTTGAAAATCCCGTTCCTGCGCGGCTGATATGTAGGGTTGTGGCCGTAAGTTATGAATTTACCCGCGGGAATTTACTACCCTGAAGGGTATACTATTCAATAGATGAATCTGATTTGGACCCAATACGCTGATTTTTTAGACCACCTGACACTTCTGTGGGCTTTGATTCTATTGCCTGTGGGATTGCTCATTTTGATCAAAGGGGCCGATTGGCTTGTCGATGGAGCCGTGGCTGTCGCGAAACAGTTTGGGCTCAGCCCGCTCATTATCGGGCTGACGATTGTCGCCATGGGAACATCGGCCCCCGAAGCGGCCGCCAGTATCCAAGCCGCGTTGGATAATTCACCCGGTATTGCAGTCGGAAATGTTTACGGCTCCAATATTGCCAATTTGGCCCTTGTAGGCGGCCTGTGTGCCCTGATCCGGCCGATAGCGGTTTCCCGGGCTGTTCTGATTCGTGACATCCCCCTGATGCTGGCCGTCGTCCTTGGCTTATATCCGATTTTTTATAACCACACTCTGACGCGTTTTGAAAGTATTGTGATGCTGGTTGTATTTGGCTGTATTATCGTGTTTATGATTCAGACGGAAAAAAGACGGGCCCGATCCAATGTTCAGGTCGCAGAACAACAACGATCTGCCGTTGAGCACGCTGCTGCGTTTCAGCCGCAATCGCTGTTTATAAGTCTGTGTCTGATTGGAATCGGCCTGGTATGCCTTGCTGAAGGGGCCGGTCTGACCGTCGCATCCGCGAAAACCATCGGCATCCATGCCGGACTGTCAGATGCGGTGGTCGGCGTCACCATCGTGGCGATTGGGACGTCCCTGCCGGAGTTGCTGACCTGCCTGATCGCCTCCCTTAAGGGCCACGATGACCTGTCCATCGGAAATCTCGTCGGGTCGAACATTTTCAATACGTTGCTGGTGATTGGTGCATCCGGTGTGGTCAAGCCGTATTCCATTGCGGTTTTTCCCGAACTGACAGGGTCTTATTATATGTGGATGCTATCAGTCCTGTTTCTGTTCTCCGGCCTTGCTTTCGTTTTCAAGAAAATAACAAAACCAGCCGGGATGCTTTTGGTTCTGTCTTACGTTATTTACATTGTGTACAGTCTGGGCTTTTTTGCGAAGGTAAATAACATTATGACTCGCTAAGAGAAATGTCCACGTTTTATTTTTGTTTTTGCTGCTGCTTTTGTATTTGTTCTCTGAGCCAATTTTCCTGCTTCAACAACTTCTCAAACAGGTCCGGTCGCTCCACCTGTATTCGCCCCATCAGACTCCTGCGCATCTGTTCAGGATACATTGGATCGTTCAGATAAGCCACAAACGCCTGGTAACGGAACCAGTCCATTGGCGGCAATCCTATTCGCTGCGCTTCCGCAAGGCCCATGCTTTGCTGATAGATGTCATAGACTTGCTGTGCCAGATTTTCCTGCCCTGCCGCGTTGTCATCCTCGTGAATGGCATAATAAAAATAACTTTTTATCAATACTGACATGATAAACTCGGTCGCGTCATTGATGCCGACGCCCTCCAGTTCACTTTTCAGCCGGCCGCGTAAAAACGTTATCATCGGGGCCTCATACTCGGTCCGTTTGAATCCCTGCGGATCATATAAATGTTCTTTTTGCAGCTGTCGATAAATCCGCCGGGCGTATCGTTCATGTCCGGCTTGATAAAACAGCATTACGGCATTTTCCAAAAAGTTTTTGTGCCCCCCCCTGACCGCTTTGGGATTGCCGCCTTCAAAAGACTCATATTTTTCAATCACTTTCTCCCAAATCTCATCACAACTTCTAAACATCCGCAAATCCGGAAGAGAATAAATTGTCGGTTCTTGTCCCGGAACATCATACAAAACAACCTTTCCGGTTCGATACAGCATTTGCAGACCGTGAAAAATGATTCGGTCCGTATTTTTTTCGTCAATCCGGTATTGTTCGGACCGACCGGCTTTTTCAAGCCCCAGTGCGCCCCAGTAGATGGCATGGGCGGCGGGATGTTCCCAATTCAACGGCAGTCGCTCGTTCGGGTCATCGATGTTAACGGGACCGTAGGTATGGTTCAGTTCATTCATAAAATCGATATCGAATTTCCAGACGTGCCGAAGCTGCCATGCTTTTGCAAAAAGGTCAAATGCTTCAATCGCGGGTGTGCCGCGATACCGATCCACCACGTCAAAAGATTCTTTTTTGAAGCGACCCGGGGTTTGCCGAAGAGCCAGATAATTGTCGACGATCTTTTTCCGGTCGAGAAAAAGCTCATCCGTTTGCTGCAGTTCTTTCAGGAACGGCACTGCGATACCGTCATCAGAAAACATCGCCTCAAGTGAATCGGGCTGTCGGCTCAAAGACTGAAAATAATCATTGGAGGGATCATCCCCCAATACGGACCGCATCGACAGAGCCAGTTCCCGTTTATAATACCAGTGAACATCGTCTGTAACGCCGCCGATTTTGTGCTGAAAGATCCACGCCAGCGATCGATACAACGAGATACTTTTGGGGTTTAATTCAATCGCACGATCCCGAAGCAATTCATAGCCATTGCGAACCCATCGCCATCGTTCTTCGGGTTGGGTATTCGGAATTGCCACGGAAATATTATACGCCATGTTCCACGCCTGGAAATCCCAGACCGCTGCAAACCGCGGTTGAAGGGTCGTAATCCATTCGGCAAGCTGCTTGGCGTCAAAAAACTTTCCTTCCTGCTTGAGGTTATCCGCTCGCATCCAAAGAATATCGACAATCAGACCGCGAAACGCCCCCATTGCCACCGTTGCAAAGGCCAATGACGGCGGGGCATTTTCCAGCGAGGTGTTGGCCACCAGCCCCATATCTTCACGGGCGGTGTGAATGGAATCCATTCGCGTGGAGGCAACGGTTAGCAGAGATCCGCCCAAAACGATACATAAAAAGATAATTGTCCAGTCTTTTAGTTTCATGAATCCCCTTTATGCAGCAACTCGTGCAACTTCACGGCGGCGGAAAATCAGCATTCCGGCAAGAAGCATCAATAATCCTTTTACGAGTAAAGTGAACAGCGCCGTTGTTGCAAGAAACGTCCACTGTATTGTCCGTCCGGCAACAATATAGCCATTGGGATTATAAACCCCGTCAAACTGGGGTAACAGCCACAATAAGGGCTTGAGCAGAATGGAATATATCATTCCCGCTGTGGCTCCCACCCCTCCAATTGCATCCAGAATGAAAGTGTTTGTCAGCCCTACAAAGAAAATTGTGATGCAGACAAGAACGGCAACCGGGAAAGACAGCCATGTCGTCAGTGAAATGCCGATTACAGCCAGAAAGACCAATCGCACAAGAATCATCAAAACAGCACGAAAATAATTTGCCGTAAAGTTTCCCGTCTGGTAAAGCAGTTCCAGTTCTTCCGGAATGATGGCGGTTTGGTTCAATGCCGTACTGTTAAAAAAACTGATTCCGATGTAACCGTCTTCGGCAATCGCATTCGCGGGTACCGCAAACTCATGGGTCACCCGAATAACCTCATCCCGTTCAACATTATAAACAGGCGTTTTGATCTTAGCCGCTCCTGCTTTGAATTGACGAAGGTCTCCGACCTGCCACAAGCCATACACTTTCTCATCGGGCGGGGGTGCAGCCGTCTGATATTTATAACGAACAAATATGAACGTGTTCGGGTCGTCCGCATTTTTCACGCGAACATCCTCAAAGTCCCATTCCTTGGTCTGGCCGGGATCAACTCTCTTGACCTTCATTGCTTCCTGGACGTATAATTCGCTCATAATACGAGCATAGGACATATCTTCGGGAATCTGGTTCGATGATTTCAATTCGTTATAACGCTGTCGAGCCCGATTGTTTATCAGGTCTTTAGCCAACTCGGTTTTGATACCGATACGTGAAGTAAAAAACTCCGCATTAGCCTGGAATTTTTGTGATTCGGGAGCATCTGTGATTTTGGGGATCAGCCGTGTGCAGCCATACAGGATAGCGCTGAAAATACCCAGCAGGAGAATATCCAATAAAATAATCCCCAGCAGTTTTCCCAGAATTAACTCAAAACGCCGGATTGGTTTTGTAACGACAAGAAAAATATACTTACATTTTAAATCATTGCTGAGCGTATAGGTTGAAATGGCGATGGTCAAAATACACAATAAAAGACTGATCAATCCAAGTCCGTAGCTTGTAAAGGTTTGCAATTTACCCAACAACGTGCCGTCGCCGTCCATCACCATGCTCATCAGCGGAAGCAGGATCAGCAGCAGCAGGATGACCACGGCCGCTATTTTCATTCGCAGGGCCTGGGCAAGTGTGTTTCGTGCAACCGCCCAGATACTATGCATTTTCGGTATCCTCTTTTTTCTCGGGTTGCGTTATTTCGGTCGAGCCGGAAGACTTCTTCCTGATCAGATCATCGAGAATATCCTTCTTGACCGAAGGTTTTTCCGGCTCCTTCTGAACCGTTTCGGTCGAAGGCAAGGGGGCTTCTGTTTTCTGGCGGGTTAATTGCTGCAGGAGGCCATAATCGGCCTCCGGCGGCTGTGTCTGAGAAACGGGGGGTGATTTTGTTGCTTCGACACGGTCGCTTTTTTCAGGTTCCTCGGGGCCCTTTTGAGGATGAGCGCCAACAAGTTTATCCAGGATATTTTCGTGCTGAACAACAGGTTTTTCAGCCAGAAAACCGGATATCCCCGTGCCGGCTTCGACGCCGCTGGTGCGCTGTTTTTCCTGGCGTGCCTTGGCCACCACTTTGATGAAAAAACTTTCCAGTTTATCCATCGGTTTTTCGATATCAATCGGACTGCCTTCACTTGAAACGATCCGTTTGATTTGCTCAAGGGCCCGTCCGCTCAGCTGCCCGGTGCGCATCTGCATTTCATCCTTTTGCTGGAGCAGTTGGCGGACAGTGCCTTCCACCTGCATCCGGCCGCCGTAAAGAATACCAATTCGGTCGCAAACATCTTCTACATCCGCCAGCAGATGACTGCACAGCAGGATCGTTTTGCCCCGGCGGGCCAGTTCCACAAACAAATCCTTTATCTGTCGCGTCCCCATCGGGTCCATGCCGGACGTGGGCTCGTCTAAAATCAACAGGTCCGGGTCATTAATCAGGGCCTGCGCCAAGCCGATACGCCGCGCCATTCCTTTTGAAAAAGTGGCGATCTGGCGATTGCCCATGCCGGACAGCCCCACCATTTCCAGCAGCGTTTCAATGCGTGCTTTTCGGATGTCTGCGGGCAAACCAAAAATACGTCCGTAAAAATCAAGGGTCTCACGGGCTGTCAGATAGCGATACAGATAGGATTCTTCAGGAAGGTAACCGATTCGCCCCGAAATGGCCGGACTATCAACGGAACCTCCAAAAACAAAAGACGCCCCCTTGGTTGGATGGAGCAGATTCAGAAGCATTTTTATGGTCGTGGTTTTGCCGGAGCCATTGGGCCCCAAGAAACCGTAGATCTCATTTTGAAGAACCTGCAGGTTCAGGTCTTCTACAGCAATGACTTTCGCCCGACCCCACCAGTCAGGGAATATTTTTGTCAACGAAATCGTTTCGATGGCATATTGGTTTTCAGTCGTGACCACAATGCACTCCGTCAAAGGTTATGATTGCTCGGTATGCGGTTCCAGATGCTCGCCGAAACGCACCAGTCGAGCACTGTTGAAAATCACAGCCAGCGCACCAAACAAGTGAAGGACCGCCGCCATAATCAGAGAGACCCATCCCAAGGTTACCGCCATGATCCCCAGCACGATGAACAAAATGCCGAACAGCAGATTCTGGTTGATAACCGTTCGGGTTTTTCGGGAAAGCTGTACCAGGAAAGGCAGCCGTCTCAGGTCATTGCTCATCAGCGCAATAGAGGCGGAGTTGATCGCCACGTCGCTGCCTGCCGCCCCCATGGCGATTCCCAGGTCCCCTGCCGCCAGTGCCGGTGCGTCATTGATGCCGTCACCGACAACGGCCACCAGATGGCCGTCTTTGCGTATCGTTTCCACGACCGCCAGCTTATCCTGCGGCAAACAGTGCGCCTTAAAGTCGGTACAGCCCAATTCGGCTGAAATCCGGTTTGCTACTTCGCTGCGGTCACCGGTCAGCATTGTAATCCGGCGTACATTGCAATCGTCAAACAATTCTCTGACGGCATGTTGTGCTTCGGGACGCGATTTGTCCTGCAACCCGATCCACCCCAGGCAGACGCCGTTTGCCGACATGTACAACGTGCTGAAACCCTGCTCTTCATGTAAAGAGGGGTCAGATACCGTGCTGACGTCAATACCGTTCTCTTCCAAAAACGACTTGCGGCCCACCATAACTTTTCCCCCGTCAACGGTGGCAAAAACGCCTTTGCCCGGTGCTTCTTCAAACGTTTCCGCCTGAGTAAACGCGACATTGGCCTCACGAGCCAGATTCATCACCGCTCTTGCGGCCGGATGTTTACTCATTTGCTCGGCCGAAGCCGCCAGCGCCAGCATCTGTGCCGGTTCCACATCCCCTGCCGGTTCCAGTTTCGTTACATACAACTGCCCTGTCGTCAGCGTTCCTGTCTTATCAAACACCACTGCGGTAATTTTGCCCGCAATCTCTAATAAGGATACATTTTTAATCAGGATGCCCAGCCGTGCCGCGGCGGACAGTGCCGCCACCATGGCGGTCGGTGTTGCCATAATCAAAGCACAAGGACAAGATATCACCAAAATGCCAATGGGCTTATTGATATCTTTCGTAAAGAAATAGACGATTCCGGCAATCATCAGAATCGTCGGGATATACCATTTAACATATTGATCGATCATTCGCATGATGGGAAGCTGGGTTTGTTCAGCCCCGATGATCAATTGCTGAACCTTGCCCAGTGTCGTGTCATCACCGGCCTTGGTCACAACGATTTCCATCATTCCGGTCAAATTGCTGGTACCGGCGAACACGCTCATTCCATTGACTTTGTCAACCGGCAGCGATTCACCGGTGATGGTCGCCTCATTGACCGTGCTGATGCCGCTTTCCACCTCGCCGTCAGCGGGAATATTGTCTCCCGGACGAACCCGGACAACATCGCCGGGCTTCAGATCGCTGACCTTGACCTCTTTCTCTTCGCCATCCGATGAAAGTAAAAAAGCAGTCGTCGGCGTTAATTTGATCAAGGACTCAATCGAAGCCCGCGCCCCCAACGCGGTACGCGTTTCCAGCAGTTCCGAGATCATCATGATAAACGCAACGGTCCCGGCTTCAACATACTCCCCGTTTGCAAACGCGGCAATCACCGCCAGCGCAACCAGTTCGTCCATGTGCATGTGCCCGTGCAGGATACCCTTGATTGCATGAATAATCAGCGGCAGGCCCAGCAGAATCGCCCCGACCATCGCGATCATTTCGCTGGCATCCGTATTGCTTCCGTAAAGCCAGTTGAATAAGGGAATCTGAGCCAGCTTGCTGTTCACGATCAGAATGCCGCCTGCCAGTGTTCCCAAAAATGCCAGGCTGACACGAAATTGTTGACCTTCAGTGGCTCCATGATCATGCAAATGACCATGATCGTGTTCCAGCTCGTGCGATTTAATACCAATGTGCGTATGTGCCATAATAATTGCTCAAATAACCTATTTAGTTTGTGTTTTTTGTTTTTTGATATTAGGGTCGCGGTTGATCAAGAAACGAAGTTCATCCGGCAGTCCCTCGCGGGTTTGCATGAAGATCTTTTCATCCACACCCGCCATCACCTGCTCGATGGCCTTCTGGTAGATATCCTGCAGCACAAGTTTCGGATTTTTCTCGTATGACGGCAGAATCTTTTTCAGGTACTCGGCATTTCCTTTGGCGTCTTCGATCACCTTGGTTCGGTACAGGCGGGCTTCGGAAATACTGGATTGCACCTGACCGGATAATTTCGCCACCAACTGCTCCTGCTGTTCCTGTGAAAGTCCGGGCTGTTTAAGCTGCTCAAGAACCATCTCGGCGTCCGCCCCGCCGGTGTCCGTCAGCAGTTTATCTTTGTAAGACGAAGCATCGATGCGGGCCTGATCCCTTTCCTGACGGGCCTTGCTGGATGCCTGAAACGCCTCATCTACCTGCCGGGGCCAGATAATCCGGCCGGCGCGAACATCACCAACCTCAATGCCGCATTGGATCTGATCCAGTTTGTCCTGCAAGACTGTTTTAACATCAAGGGCGATCTTGGCCTCACTTTTAATGGCGTCATCAATGCTGTATTTAACCATCGTCCGGACAATGGCGTTCGAGGCCAGACTTTCAAGCAAGGGCTTGAGCGTATCAGATGCCGCCTCAAGCAGGTCCTCGCCAGGCTGGCGGTCGCGAATATACACGTTTTCGAAGAAAAGTCTGGGCGAATCGATTTTATAGGTCACGGTCCATTGAGAATGAACAATATTGTAATCCGTTCCGGTCAGCCCTTCCAGACTGTCATTTCGTGTCAGACAATACCCGTCTTTCAAGGGATCCAGGGGGCCAGAAACCGGCCCCTTGGTCGGGTTCAGTTTTTCCTGTGGGGTTTCATAATACCAGAATGAATCTATCGGAATCGATAATTCACGTTTAACAGGGATGCGAATCACTTCATCAATCGGCTCCGGCAG
>JAOUFG010000175.1 GCA_029858345.1 Phycisphaerae bacterium | reverse complement strand
AGAGTCCCCAAGCTGGCTTTAGCGCTCTCGACATCTTTAACCGAAATCAGAAACTTGCCAGGATCGGCAATTGCCCAGACGGCATAGCTTTTCACAATGATGGGTTCTCCGCCCGCGGTCGTTATTTCTTCCTCCGGGGTATCGTCGAACAGCCGACTGCGCGAATCAAAACGATGCACGACCTCGATGGGGATGGGAAGCTTTATTTTCAACCCCGGTTCGGTTTCCGGGCGAACCGGCTCACCAAATCGTGTGACAATCACCGTCTCGGTTTCACGCACCTGATAGAGAACCGAGGACAGCAGCAGGATCACGATCACGATTAAGACACTTAAAATTACCCAGAAATTTTTCATCTTTACGTCCTGTTATCTTTATTATTTTAACGATTGTTATTGATTTTCTTCCAGACCCAAATCCATATCGTAAAGCGACTGGGTCAGCTTTTCCTGTAAGTCAACGATATAGACCTGAGCATCTTCTTTGTCCGCGACAACAACATACTTACGCACATCTTGAAGCCCTTCTTCCAGTGTCATCAACCGCTGAAGTTTTTTGTAGATTTCGGGAGAGGCCTGATATGCCTGAACTTGTCCGGCAAAACGAACGCCTTGCCCCTTAATAAGGTTTACCTGCTCGAACGCATAACTTTCGGCTTCGCGCAAGGTCTTGAAAACAGTTCCTTTAACATTACCAAAAGCTGTCTGGAGTTGGTTTTTCAGTTGTTCGGTCCTCTGCTCATCCCCCTGCTCTTTCGAACGTTCAAATTCCAGGGCGAGGTTGTACAGCGCATCCACATCCGCTATGGACCCGCCCAGTTCCGTCAAAATGCGGTTCTTTTCAGCCTGAGCGAGAAGGACCGTTGCTTGTTTCTCCTGAACAGAGGCAACAACATCTTCATACGCTTTGGCCACCTCCGGCGGGGGATGCACTCCCTGCAGACCGAGAAGAACAATTTCAACACCCAGCTCCGCTTTGTCAGCAGCATCCTGAATGCGTCGCTGCAATTCTTCGGCGGCTTCCATTCGCCCGGCGCCCAGAAGACTTTTCATTGATTCCGGATTGTTCACAGCAGCAGATTCATCCATTTCGATCTTTGCACTGGCCGCGTAACGTGTCAGTTCACGGTAGCAAATCGCCTCCAAAAGTTTTTTCGAATCTTCTTGTTCATCAATATATTGGTTATAAATAAACTTGCGAATGTCTGAGATACGATACAGGATTGGCACATTGGCCTGGACAATACTGACCGGCACAACGCCGGCAAAATCTTCACCTTCGGAGGAATCTGCCTGCACAGCGACCAATAAGTTATACTCTTTCTCATAGTGCTTTTCGCCCCACAAAAATGCCTTTTTGTCAAGATCGCCTTCGCCGGCTTCATAACCGATAGAAAGCTGCTGGATCCGGTCGGTCGGATAAATATAAGATTTTTCAATGGGCCAGGGCCATTTAAAATGCAGACCTGGTTCCAGGTCACGAACCGGGCTGCCGTAGTATTCAATCACCCCGGCCTGTCCCGGCCCGATCACCACAAACGAACTCATCAGGTAAAGCACCAGCAAGGCAAACAGAACCAGCGGCAGGATTGCCTTTTCGAGCAATTTGTAAAACCACGTCTGAGAAACCTTAAACCCAAACTGATAATCAATGGTGTGGGCGACTGTATGCAAAAATCCGCCCGGTTCATTAATCAGCCCCAAAATCCGGCTGTCAAAGGCCGCCCGGCTGTACTGGCCCGACACACGCGGGCGATAAATGTCAAGAATGCTGTTCAGCAGCGTCTCAACACCAAGAATGATGACTAACACAGGAATGACATAATTGAGCAGGGTCATTCCCAGGGTGTATTTATACTGAGCAAAGACCATTGCCACAGCCAGGGTAAACCCAAAAATCGCCGTAGCGAGTAAATAGCTGCCCCCCGCCCGCAGCGGCTTCCATACTGTTTCAACGCTCATCCCGGTCGCGAATCGACTGAATAAAAAACTGATAAACGAAACGGCCGCCAGCAGCACCGCACCCAGCAGGAGATGTTTTGGCGCCGTCCAATCCTGCATCAGACGGTTTTCGTCGAGGACAAACCCCTTTAATAACCAAAGCCCCATCGCTACCTGAAAAACAGCGATCAAAACCGCAGAAATCGGTATCACCCATTTTTCCAGAAACGCCAGGCGCTTCTGGGCCACCGCCAGCATGGCCATGCGATTACCGTCGCCGGAAAAAAACGTCCCTTGATCGGAAGACTTCGACAACTGGCTCATATCCAGCTTTTCCTGCTCGGCAAGGGTTCGCTGATAAAACTGGATAAGCAGCACAAGCCATACCAATAACCCCGCAAAGACATGCCAGCTCAAAAGGAAGATTGGCAAAACCTGAGTTATGGCGCCAAAGATGAGCATGAAAACAAAAAAGAACAGACTCAAAACAAATGCGGCGACCGAGACGGTTCTGGCCTTACGTGACGATAAATTCATATCCTTTTCCTAGCTTATTTAGCATTTCTGATAATATGATGACCGAACAATATCATTTCGAAACTGTACAGACTATAATAATATTGCTCTGAAAATCAATCTTCGTCTTTACAAAATATGCATAATCCGTAAAATAATAGTGGTTCATGAAACAAACAGATCCCTTAGAATAAAGGAATAGCCCTTGTTGCGACTGTTAGCGATCTCAAAAAACACATTCGTCGAGACACTGCGTCAGCCCATCTACACAGTGATTATCCTCTTTTCATTGCTTTTAATGTTTTTGGCTCCGGCCATCAGCATGTATACCCTGGACGAAGATATAAAACTACTGCGTGAATTAGGCCTTTCTACGTTGTTTCTGGCGGGTTTGTTCATTGCGGTTTTCGCTTCGACAGGGGCTATCACCGAAGAAATCGAATCCGGTACCATTACAACCGTTCTTTCCAAGCCCATCAGCCGCCCTGCCTTTGTCATTGGCAAGTTTCTGGGAGTCTGCGGCGCTGTCGCTTTGGCCCATTTACTCATCACGATGGTCCTTTTGATGATGATTCGCCATGGTGTTCTCGAGACAGCTAGTGACGAGATCGATTGGACGGTCATCACCGCCGCCGCCACGGCCATCCTCGCCTCTGTTATCATAACTTCTTTCATGAACTATGCTTACGACTGGAACTCCCTGTCGACAGGCGTCGTTTTAAGTGTTGTTTTTATGGCCTTTGGGATATTGTTTTTGTTATTTGTGGATAGGGATTGGAAGTTTAACCCCGCTGATAACCACTTTGACCGCTTCGACATCATCGCCTCGTTGCTGCTTTTGCTGGCCATGTTCTGCTTAGTGGCCCTGGCGATTCTTTTTTCCACACGCTTTAACGAGGTTCTGACACTGACTT
>JAOUFG010000088.1 GCA_029858345.1 Phycisphaerae bacterium | reverse complement strand
TCGAGAATTTCTTGTTTTCGTATTTCAAATCGTCGCTCCATGACTTTTCCTTTCCATGGGGACTATTCCCCTGGAAAGTTACTCGTATAAATGACTTACAAAACTTTAATTATGTTGGACAGTAAAATTAGATAAAGTCAATGATACTCCATATTAGCAGAAAACACAAGTTTTTTGTGCTGATAGCTAAAATATTCCGAAAAAACGAAGAATACGCAAATTCTCCTGTGAATCCTGTTAATCATGTCTAAAAAATCGGTGTCCTCAGTGTCCTCGGCGGTTAAAATCTTTGCGGAATTTTTGAAAATTGTTATAATCCGCCTTTTTGCGAGGCGAATATGACCGAATCGACAAAGAAGATGTTTATTCACTGTCCGGAGTTGGAGGAATTTCCGTATCCGGATACATGCCCGTTCAAAACATCACGGGCGGGGGAGGTGTATAAGACCTTAGAGTCCATGGGATTACTTACGGGTGCGGATAAGGTTGTTTTGCCTCCAGAGAAGGCAACGGATGAGGACCTTCTCAAATTCCATTCCCAGCCTTATCTTAACGCGCTCAAAAAGATTGATGCCGGTGAATATGAGATGGGGATGCTTCTTATGCAACTTGGTACGGGTGACTGTCCGGCGTTTGAGGGAGTGTACCAGTATGCCCTGTGGGCGGCGGGGGCGACGATTACCGCGGCCCGGCAGATCATCGAAGGCAATGCGACTGTGGCGTTCAACCCCTCCGGCGGGTATCATCATGCGTTCGACAGCATGGCAGGGGGCTTCTGTTATATCAATGACGTAGTGCTGGGATGCATGGAACTGGCGGATGCGGGCAAAAAGGTGCTGTTTTTGGATATTGATGTGCATCACTGTGACGGGGTGCAGTCGGCGTTTTATGAACGGGCCGATGTAATGACGATCTCGATGCATCAGGATGGGCGGACGCTGTTTCCCGGGTGCGGGTTTGTCGATGAGATCGGCGACGGGGAGGGCGAGGGGTATTCTGTGAATCTGCCGCTGCCGCCGGGGACGTATGACGAGATTTACCTGAAGGCGTTTCGTGAAGCGGTGCTGCCGCTAATTCATGCATATGGGCCTGATGCGATTGTGCTGGAGGCGGGGGCGGATACGCTGCAGGGCGACCCGCTGGCCGGGTTGTCGCTGACGAATAATGTGCATGTGGAGGTGATTAATGCACTGCTGGCGTTTGGCAAGCCGATCCTGGCGACCGGCGGAGGCGGGTACAATGTCGAAAATACGGTGCGGGCGTGGTCGCTGGTGTGGACGGCGCTGTGCGGCGAACAAATGGCCCACGAGGCCACCGCAGGCATGGGTGGGGTGATGCTGGAAACGACCGAATGGGCCAACGGCGCAGCCGGACTGCGTGACCGTGTACTGATCCCGTCAGATTTTCAACGCCGTGAAGTCGATCCAATCGTAGAGAATGTGATCGAAGAAGTGAAAAATAGGGTATTTCCAATTCATAGGATTTAAGCTCTAAGTAGAATACCTCACTCTTTCGTTAGAACTTGAAAGTCGCCATGTCGAACCACTATCGTCGCAGAACTTTCTAATATACAAATAACTTCAAAACCATGGGGACCAAATATATTTTCAATTTCTTTTATCGGTTGATTTTGAGATGCCCAAAACACCATACGTTGATCTGTAGATGAATTATTTAAATCTAATTTGCACATCCTGTTATCTATATCTACTTCCGTCAATTCAATAATAAAGGGCGATTCTTTTATTACACACGGATCAGAAAGCTTTATGTCATATCTATGGGCGATCTCCCTGAAAACAACGGAATCAATTCCTCCTTCGAGAGGTGGGATTTCTTCAGTTCTCCAAAGAAAGTATCCACAAATACTCAATATCCCTGCAATTAATATAACAATTATCCAACGTTTATATTTCATAAGATTAATGACGACTTATTAATACCCTACGACGGCGATGCCGAGTTTGTCGGCGAGGGCCAACGTGTCCGGTTTGTCGATGATGATGGTTTTATCTTTTTCGACGACGACGCATTTGGCGCCGTTTTTCTTTAAGCTTTCGATGGTGTCGGTGCCGATGCAGGGGACGTCGAAGCGCATGTCCTGATCGGGCTTGGAGACCTTGAGCAGGGTCCACCCACCTTTTTTGCAGAGTGTGCCGGCGCGTTCGATCATGCGGGCGGTGCCCTCGATCGCCTCGACGGCGATGATCTCACGTTCGCGGACGGCGATGGCCTGGCCGATATCGAGTTGGCCGCATTGTTTGACGATTTCCCAGCCGAACTTGATGTCTTCCCAGACGGAAGCAGGGGGCTGGCATTGGGTCATGACGCCTTCGGTAGCCATGTGTTCTTTGCAGTGCATGGTGGAGTCCTCCAGAATAATGCCGCCGGACGCGAGTTCGTCGGCGATGGCACAGAGTACGGTATCGTTGCGTTTGTCCATTTTTCGAAGCCGCCAGTACCAGATGCGGACGGCCCGCCAGTCGGGCAGGTATTTGACGAGTCGCCACGGGGTGTAAATCTGTCTTTTTGAGACGCGGCCGACCATGATGGTCTCGCTCACGCCGTATTTGCGAAGTTTGCGCATCCAGCCGCCGGGACGGGCGATGGCGCCATAGAAAAATTGGTCCACGTGTTCGGCCAGCGACGGCTCAGCATTATCCGCCAGACCGACGCACACGACCTTGAACCCTGCTTGCCTGGCGCCGTCGGCGGCCAGAAAGGGCAAGCGGCCCTGTCCGGCGATCAGTCCTAATGTTTTGGGTTGGGATGTCAAATTTCTTTGAGTTTTTCGATTTCTTTATCGAGTACTTTTAGTTTCTTCCGAATGTCGGGCAGGGTTTCGATGAGCGCGTAGGCCCGTTTGGCCTTGTTGGCCTCAATGGCGGGAGCCCCTAAAATCGTTGCACCGTCGGGGACGTTATTAATTACGGCGGCCTGAGCGCCGACAGTGACCATATTGCCGATCTTGATATGCCCAACAACACCGACCTGCCCGCCGAGCACGCAGTGGTGTCCCAGTTCAACCGATCCGGAGATGCCCGCCTGCGGCACGAGCAGGCAATGCGGCCCGATCTTGGTTCCATGCCCGATGGCAACCATATCGCCGATCTTGCTGCCTTTGCCGATGACGGTATTGTCCAGCGTGCCTCGCTCGATGACACAGTTGGAGCCGATTTCGACATCATCTTCCAGAATGACAATGCCGATCTGCGGGATTTTGTGATGCTCGCCTTTGTGTGTGGCGAAGCCGAAGCCGTCCTGTCCGACCGAAGCGTTGGACTGGACGATCACACGGTCGCCGATCCGGCAGCCGTCATAGACCACAGCGTTGGGATAGAGGATGCAGTCGTTTCCAATGGTGACATTGGGGCCGATGAATACACCGGAATAGATCTGGCAATTGTTGCCGATTGCGGCGTTGTCATGGATAATCGCATACGGATGGACATTGCAGTCTTGGCCGATCGTTGCGGATCCCGAAACGACGGCCAGCGGGCTGGTTCCGGTTGCGGGGTGTTCACGGTGACCGTGAAGGAGCACAACCGCCTGCATAAAGGCATAATACGGATCGTTAGTGATGATCTGGACAGCATCCGTTTCGACCTGCTGTGAGACCATGACCGCCGCGGCCTTGGTATCCTTGACCTTCGGTGCATACTTGGGATTGCTCAAAAACGTAATCTGACCGGTGCCGGCACTGTCCAGCGTTGAGGCGGATTCAATCGTTATTGATTTATCGCCTATTACTTCACCACCAACGTGGTCGGCAATTTCCTGTATTGTCTTTTGGGGCATATGGGATCCTGTTCTGAACTTTTGGTGACTATTATATCGTTTCTGACGGCAGCGTCAAATGCTGATTTGATAAGATTTTAGAGCATCTCAAGGACTGCTTTGAAAATGTTTTGTTGTTCTGTTTGATCTGAAGCGGAAAAACTTCCGGCTGAGGGTCTAAGGACGCTGACATTCGGGCCGAGAGGGCGGTAATGAATATCGTTACTGGGGCCAAATAAAACGACCGTTCTTTTTCCCATTGCCGCCGATAAATGGCCGATGCCGCTGTCGTTGCCGAGAAAGACATCGGCCTGGGTCAGGACCTGTAAGACCTGTGTCAGGGGCACATTTTCGAGAGTGGTTTCCTGTGACCTGATGCGAGCAATCGATTCTTTTGAAAATCGTTCGATTTCCGCTGGTCCCAGAAGAAAAAGAATCTGAATTCCTTCTTTCTTGAGTACCGTAGCGACCTGAAGAAAATTCTCTGTATGCCAACATTTCGCGGGTGAACCGCTGCCGGGGTGAATCACCACGATTGGAGCATCCGGATTCAGACCGGCCTTTTCCACGATCTCCATACCGGCAGAATAATCAGACGGCAATGGAGTGATTGCTGGGGTATCTGGAACGGCCAGTTCCTGAAACTGGTTTTCCTGCTGGAAACAGTGCAAATAGAAGTCTGTGATGCGTTTCGAATAATTACCCGGCACTTTTGCAGGCAGTACCGCAACATCGGCAGAATGGGTGCAGTGAACGGCAAAGAGAAGATTGGCCTCAAAATGCGGATGTCCAAATCCCAGGAAGCTGACGACCTGCTCATACTCAGAAAACGCATCGGAGAGTCGATCTTTGTCGTCGAGGAAAAAATCGGATGAGTCGCCGAATAATCGATGCAGCGGGATACTTTCAGCAGAAATAATACCGTCAATGCAGGTTCTGTCCGGGTAGAAACCGATGTGCTCGGTATTGCCGATAAAATCTAACCGGTCCAGGCCGTATGTTTTTTTGATGGATGCTGCGAAAGGAAGTGTCAGCACACAATCGCCGATAGCGCCCGTGTGAAGAATGACCCCACTTTTTTGATTGTGTTGGCAACGCATCATAAAAAAACTCCGCAGAGCTTATCAAGCCCTGCGGAGAAATTACTCCTGAATCAGCTTTGAATTTATTCTTCTTTCTTTTTGAACAAGTCTCCAATGCCCTTGACAGCATCGGTGGCTTCTTTGCCGATGTCCTTGGTACTCTCGAGCAGTTCCTTGCCTGCATCCTGGCCGGATTTGAGTAATTCCTGTCCCTGCTTGCTAAGTTCATCCGTTATCGATCCGATCATGTCGGTCGGCAGCAGGTCCTTGCCTTTGTCGGCGATCCCCTTGGAAATCTCAGTGATAATCTTCCTGATCAGGCCGGCCATGTCAATTTTTTCACCCGATCCAACATTTTCCAGACGGATATTGATCGGCGGCAGTTTAACCTGGTCAGCCCGGCCGGGAATGGGCAGTAATTTGGCTTCGACCTGAACATTGTTAATTTCAAGGACTTTGATTCGGAGATTTTTGCCGGGCTTTTCTTCGGCCGGTTTTGATTCGGGTTCGGTTGGTTCTGATTTTGGCAGGTTGTTAAGGATTTCATTCAGGTTATTGGTCGTGAGATCTTTCTGCTCGATCACCAAGTTGATGCCTTCAAGCTGTATCGTTTCGATTTCAACCGTGTCGGACATCAGTGTGGGTACATCCAGATCGACATAAGCATGCCCCAACTTCAGAAATGTCGGATTATTATAACCTTCGGGATTGTCAATCTCCAGGTTTTCTAAGCTTGCTTCACCGGCCAACAGTTTCAGGCCGACCCCCTCCAGCCGCACATCAACCTGAAGCGCCTTTTGGGCACCGGCAATGACGCCGGTTCGGATAAGCTGATCGCCATAAAGCTTAAAGACCAGCGCACATGCGACAATCAATACCAGCAGTGCAACCACAATGACAGTAACGATTTTTTTTGTTTTTCCTTTTGCCATAATACGTTCTCCCGTTTTTAAGTGTGGTTATTCCAGTTCCAGCAATTCCCGCTGCACATCGAATCCCAACGCCTTTGCTTTTCGGGCATAGGTGCCCGCCAATTCCCTGTTACCGAGCTGATAATAGGATATCGCCATGCCATTATAGGCCGATGCGTTCTCCGGGTCCAGTTCAATCGCTTTCGCAAACATAAGAACAGCACGCTCATCCTGCTTCATTTTTGCGAAAGTCACCCCAAGGTTATAATGTAAATCCGCATTTTTGGGCTGCAACTGAATGGCTTTCTGATATGCCTCGACCGCGGCGGCTTGATTGTTATTTTTGAAGTAAGCATTGCCAAGATTTTGGAGTGCCGCAGCCAGATAGGGGTCATAGGACAACGCCTGCTCATAGTTCCGGATTTCGTCGTCAAGCTTTTCATTGAGATGGGCGATCTGTGCAAGTCCGAAATAGGCTTGCGGCAACGCCTCTTCGTACATCAGAGCCGCTTGAAAGGTGTTTTTCGCTAATTGCAGCCGGTTCTGGTCAAGATAAACATGCCCCAGCGAAACCCGCGCAGATGACAATAAAGGATCGAGCCTAAGGGCTTTGAGCAGATATTTTTCAGCATCCGGAAATCGTTGGATTTGCCGGCAGATCTGGCCCAGCAATAAGAAGGAATCTGTATCACCCGGATTCAGGACCACCGCGGCTTTGAGTTGGCTGACGGCATCCTCATACCGGCCCTGCATCTGCATTGCATTGGCCAGATTTCGATACCCGTCGACAAAGCTGGGGTCCAGGTTCAATGCTGTTTTATAATAGGACTCCGCTTTTTGATAGCTCCCTAAATCCATATAAGCGGTTGCCAGATTATTCATGGCTTTGGCATCGCTGCCGAGGATTTGAAGTGCTTTTTCATATTGCTCAATCGCCTGCAACGGCATCTTTTTTTTGAGATAGATGTTGCCAAGGTTCATGTTGGCCTCGGAAAGCAGCGGGTTGATCTGGACGGCACGCAGCAGAATTTTAAATGCCATGTCCATATCCCCGACAGTGGTGTAGCTGTTCCCTAAATTATTAAAGAAACATCCCAGGGTTTCTTTTTTTGTCAGTTTCTTCATATACAATGTCTTGGGGTTGCCGGGAGGGTTGAATTCTTTGATATAATGCTCATCGGGCGCGGTTCCGCCTTTGGATGTCGTTTCGATGTTAAACTCTCGGGTGCCGTCGTCATACCGAACAAAAAAGTGTCCCGGAACAACCACGCCATAGATTGGCAGCCCCAGTCGCTCGGCAATGGAGAGGTAGAGTATTGACAAACTCAGACAATAGCCGCGTTTTTTGTCCAGAACCACATGAAGGAACAAATCTTCCGGATCATCAGCGGTTTCGACCGACGTAAACCCCATCTCTTCAAACAGGTGCTCATTGATTACCGGAATGGCTCGATAATCAACGGGGGTATGTTTTTCGCGAAGTTTTTTCAGGATGGCTTCGGCCATGTCGTCGATTTTCCGCCGGTACACATGCGCCGTCCGCGGGGTCCCCCATTCACGGCTGAGAATCAGCGCCGCTGTCGCCAGATCAATTTCATCCTCCTTAAGCCGCAAGACCCCCTCGATGGTATAAGCGCGAAGGCCTCGTTTGTTCTGATTGGCGAGAATTCCGGCGTGCAGCATCCCCGCCAGGGAAACGACCCCCAAAAGCACGATCAGGATCCAATCTGATTTTCTGTTCCTGTTAAAGCTATTCTGAAAAAAGGGCCTGGACATCCTTCTCTGTAACTCCTTGTAATAAAAGCGTTTTGATACTGCTGGTATGCCCCGATTGAATTTCAACGTCTTTTTGCCTGATTTTCAACTGTGACGCCAAAAACCGCAACAATTCTTTATTGGCTTTGCCTTTTTCGGGCGGCGCGGCGATTTTAACCTTGAGCATGTCTCCGTATCGACCGGCAATATGCGTCCGGCTGCTGCCGGGAACCACTTTGACGGTCAGTCCCACTGCTTTGGAATGATTGGCGGAGCTACACATTTTCCCGGATGTTTCGACCAATCGCATATTGGATGTAACGTTCAATTTGCCCGGCTAATTCACTGATGGATTCAATCTGAAAATCTTCATAATGGCCCGGAACAAACTCCCCGTTCAGGGCCTTCTTGAAGACCTTCACTCGAATGATGGGAACCATGTTACTGCGTTGTCCAAAAGTTGGATTTTTCTGTTCCCTCAATTCCACCCGCCAGTCCTCGCTGATAAAGACAAGACACTGACCCGTATTGACAGCGGTTGGAAAATAATCCGTTAATACTTTCAATCGATCTGAAGTTGCCATCGAATCCTCACGCTCTGTTTTAAAAATCCATACGTGCAGTAAAGCACATTATACCGCCGATTACCTCAAACTGCCAACCAATTCCGAAATATTTGACAGTCCCTCCTGCCTGCAATAATCCGCCAGCCCGTGAATAATGTTCTTTGCGGTATCCGGGTAAACAAATGTCGCAGTTCCAATCCCGACAGCCGTTGCCCCCGCAATAATGAATTCCAGCGCATCCGATGCCGTGCGAATACCGCCCATGCCGAGAATCGGGATACCAGCATCACGGGCCACTTCATTATAGACTTTGTTGACCAGATAAACCGCGATGGGCTTGATGGCAGGACCGCTGAGGCCGCCGGTTCGATTGGCCAATACGGGTGTGCGTTTTTGAATGTCAATGACCATTGCGGTGAAGGTGTTGACCAAGCCCAGAGCGTCCGCTCCGGCTTCAACCGCCGCCGCGGCGGTAACACTGATATCCATGACGGTGGGGGTTAACTTGACCATCAGCGGCTTGCCGAGGCAGACATTTTTGACTGCGGCGGTGATTTCCTTAATCAGTTTCGGATCCGTGCCGAAGGTAATGCCGCCTTTTTTAACATTGGGACAACTGATGTTCAGCTCGAACCCGTCAATCGCCGGCTCTTTTGCTAATCGTTCAGCCACGGTGACATATTCGTCGATGGTCTGCCCAGCCAGATTGACAAATATTCTGGTGTCCAGTTGGTCAAGAATCGGAACTTTTTCTTCGATAAACTGGTCCATGCCCATATTTGCAAGACCAATGGCGTTGAGCATCCCCGCACTGGTTTCGACGATCCGCGGTGTGGGATTACCTTTTCGCGGCTTTAAAGTAATGCTTTTGGTGGTAATCCCGCCCAGCGCGGACATATCCATAAATTCAGAGAGTTCGTCCGCATAGCCGCAGGTTCCCGAAGCCGTCATCACCGGCGTTGCCAGTTGCAACCCTGCAAAATCCACTGTTAGGTTTACGTCTTGTTCCATCATGCCTTATGAAATAGTACATCGTTTGCGTCAAATACCGGGCCGTCCTTACAGCATAAGCGGTATTTTGTGTCACCTGCGTCTGATTTGATTTCAACGGCACAGCTTTGGCACAAACCGATGCCGCAGGCCATCATTCGCTCCATACTTATCTGGCAGGGCAGGTTAAAATCGTTCGCCAAACGCGCGGTACCGGCCAGCATGGGTTCCGGGCCGCACGCAAAGACAGCGCCGGAGTCCGGGGCAACGGATTGATCTTCCAGCCAGTGACGAACTTTGTCGGTCACAAAACCATGATAGCCCGCCGAACCATCGTCGGTCGCGATATGGGAGGGGACCTGAAGCATCTCAAATTCTTCCAGCACAAGCCCCTTGTGATCTCCGATGCGGACCGAAAACGGCAGGGATTCACAGGACTTAGCGCCAACAAACGCAGTGATTTCGCAGCCGGGGTGATGGCGTTTTAAGTGGCTTGCCAGATGCAGAACAGGCGGCGAACCCATTCCTCCGGCCAACAGAACCGCCTGCTTAAGCCCCTGCGGGATGGAAAATCCATTCCCCAGCGGACCTAAAACACTGATCCGGTCGCCGCTTTTTAAGCTCATCATTCGTACCGTCGCGGGACCGAGAACACAGTACATAATTTCCACTTTGACGCAAGGTCCTTCGGACAAAGGAGTAACGATAACATCGGAGAAACTGAACGGCCTTCGCAGCAGAATTTGCTTCACGGCCGTATCACGGAGGTGGGCCGGAATCATTGACGCATCGGGCAGAGAAACACGGCTCAAGTCCAGTTCTAAGAATTGCCCCGGCGTGACGTTTTGGAATAAACGGCTTCCCTTTGCATCAAATTGAAGGTTGAGCCGGTAATAGCACTGGCGAATTTGCTGATTACTCAGGACTTCGGCTTCAAAAATCCCCTTATTGACCGCTTTTTTGTCTTCCATTCTGGATTAAATGCTCGTTTCCGGGATAAAAATAAAGCTTCCGGAACATTCATCCACCGACATTCCGGAAGCCCGCCACGGCAAAGAAAGCCGTCAAATTCACTCATAATCTATCACCTGACATGAAGTATAGCAGGGCGGTCCGGCACTGTCAACGGGGCGGTAAAAGATTCTCTTTCAGAAAACAGGATGCCCGTGGTCGCTTAATGTTAAGTGTATTTATGCCATTGAGTTATTGACTTTTAGAGCGGAAAATATTTATTCTAAAGCAGGGAAAATTTTTATTTTTGCCATGTTTTTTGACGCTCGGGAAGTTATTCTTGATTTTGATTCCGATTCATGTTAGAAAACCTCACTTATGCTCAAAATCGGGAATCAATTTATTATTCTCTGGGTTATTTCAACCGTTTTTCTGGCGGGGACCGGCTTGGCCGGGACCCTCCGGACGCTTCTTGACCGTAACAAGCAAACCAGGACGCAATTCGGAATCTATGCTGTCCAGGCCGATTCCGGCCGCGTCATTTATCGGCTGAACAGTAACACCTCCATGATTCCGGCGTCCAATATGAAACTGGTTACGACCGCCGCGGCGATGCACTATTTGGGCAGTGCTTACACGTTTGATACCAAGATCGGCATGCTCGAAAAGGATTTGGTGATTGTCGGCGGCGGGGACCCGTTGCTGGCCGATCCCAAAAACGATTCCCAACCGGCTCAGGCGGCAAACACGTTAATGGCCCAGATCGTCGATGGCCTCGGAAAATCCGGGATTGATGCCGTGGAGAATATCATTGTGGACACCAGTTTTTTTGACGATACGCGGGTGCACCCTGCCTGGCCGGCCGATCAGCTCAACCAATGGTATGTCTGTGAAGTGGCCGGGCTGAATTTCTATGACAACTGCGTCCACCTTCAGGTAACGCGCAGCGGCAACTCGGCGGTTCTTTCCATGACGCCGAAAAATGATTATGTTCATCTGATCAATCAGCTTCAGCTCATTTCAAAAGGGTCCAGTGCAGTAGGGGCCTATCGAAATTCGACGCCGAACAAGCTGTTGATTAAGGGAAAATTGAATAAAGAGGCGGGCTTTGATGTCGCCATTGAAAACCCGGGCGGCCTTTTTGCTTCGGTATTGATCGACAAACTGAAAGCGTCCGGGATTTCGGTGCAGGGACAAATCCTTCAGAAGGTTGTCACAAACGATACGAACATTCGTTATCTGATGATTATCAAGACGCCGATAGCGAATGTTCTCAAGCGGAGCAATACCGACAGTCTCGGCTTGGCGGCGGAGTGCCTGGTGAAGACGATTTCCGCGGAAAACACCCCCGGCCGCATCAATGGACAATGGCCCCACGGCCTCAAACTGGTTTCGGGGTATTTGAACTCACTGAACATATCCAATGAACAGTATGTTCTGGACGATGGCAGCGGATTGAGCCGAAATAACCGCCTGAGTGCCGAATGCCTGGTGGCGGTCCTAAAAGATATGTACGACAGCAAAGATGCGGAAATGTTTACGGCCTCACTGGCTGTGGGCGGAGAAGACGGAACCCTCCATAAATATTTCAAGCAAGCTCCCTATAAAGGAAATATCATCGGCAAAACCGGCTATATCTCCGGCGTTCGCACATTTTCCGGCATTTGTAAAACACCCAACGGCAACATTATTTTCAGCATTCTAACCGAAAAAGGAAACGGCTATACCCGCGGATGCATCAACGAAATTACCAAAGCAATCTTCGACGGCAATCTGTATTAAACAAAAACGCGGAACGGCAGTGACATGATAAGCGTTTGCCGTGTGCCATACGCTTACCACACGGCCTCCCATCCCGTCGTTTCCACTCCGGGCTTCTGTTTTTACGATTGATTCATTTTCCAAAAGAGCAAACAACAAATCCAAACACCAAACATTACTTTAATAGGTAACTGTCCCTATTTTTTACAGAGTCCACAGAGAACTCAGAGTTTACTTAACCACGGATTACACGGATTTACACAGATTTGATAAAACCCGAAACCCTAAGCACGAAACTCGAAACAAATTCAAAATCCAGAATTTCCAATACTTCAAACACACCTTTGACACAGATTCAAAAAGAATCATCAATATTCAATAATCAATATACAATAATCAATATACA
>JAOUFG010000087.1 GCA_029858345.1 Phycisphaerae bacterium | reverse complement strand
GAATTTCTTGTTTTCGTATTTCAAATCGTCGCTCCATGACTTTTCCTTTCCATGGGGACTATTCCCCTGGAAAGTTATTCGTATAAATGACTTACAAAACTTTAATTATGTTGGACAGTAAAACTACATAAGACAAGTGTTAATAACAATGAAACGACACACAATGATATTTTCATAATATCTCCCTACGATTATTCAGTACTTAACACTCATTGAACGGACGTCATCTTCTCTTCCGGCACAAATCGCAGTTCCAGATGGCAATGCAGAGCCGCGGCGAGTTTCTGCAAGGTATCGATGCGTTCACTTTCATAGTCCGTGCTTTCGAGCCGGCTGATGACGGACTGTGTTGTCCCCATGAGATCGGCAAGCTGCTGCTGTGTGAGCCCCCGCTCTTTACGCATCGCATACACCTGTTCGGCTATTTTGATCTTCTCACGTTCAGCTTCGATAGAAGCAAGCCGGGCGGGATCGCCTTTAATATAACGCCGATGCAGCAGCGTCACTGCATCGGTTGTCTTTTTTTGTTTCTTACTCATTGTCCATGTTCCTCATAATATGTATGAGCATCCGGATTTTGTTTATACTTGTTAAGATTACTGATCGCTTTGTCAATCTCTTTGGACGGCACTTTATCTTCTTTTGTACAACCGTGCGACAACATCACAGCATTTTCGCCGCAAAAAGCATAAAGAATACGATAATTCACATTGAACCGCCGCTTACGAAGCTCATAAATGCCATCCCTGAGAAAATCACATTCCGGCCGTCGAAGTTCATATCCCTTTTCAGCAAGTCGTTCAATGCGTGCCAACATGTCATCCTGAACTTTAGAAGATTGCTCGTCAAGCCAATCAAGCAGCGGAACAGAGCCGTCATCATCCTTGAAAACAACAACGTCAGTTTGGGGCATCCTTCTTCCCTTATCTCATATCTATGTATAATATCGCATATTTGCTATAAAAACTCAACTGAATTCCTTGAAAACACCACTAAATATTTCGTATATTGCTTTATTTAATGGACTTACAAAATCGAACGCCGTCGTTTTTTATGAGATCAAAACCCAGAACGTGGCCCTGCCCACGATTATAACAGCAGGACTCACGTCAGTTCGTCGGGGTGTTCGAGCAGTTTTTTCACAAAATCGAGGAACTGGGCGGCCTCGGCGCCGTTGATGACTTTGTGATCGACCGACAGTGTCAGGTTCATGATTTTTCGGACCGCCGGTTCTTTGTCCACCGGCAGCACCGCGTCCTGAATGGTTCCTACGCCGAGGATGCTCGACTGGCCGGGGATGACAATCGGGATAAACGAATCCACCCCAAACGCGCCGAGATTGCTGACACTCATACAGCCGCCCGATAAATCCTCCAACGACAGCGTGTGTGTTCGCGCCCGCTCAATCAGTGTCCCGCAGGATTGGCTGATGTCAAGCAGGGACTTTGAGCCGCAGTCTTTGATAATCGGCGCAACAACGCCGTCGTCGGTTGAGATGGCGAATCCAATATTGATGCTGTCGGACAGTTGAATATGGTTTTCGGCTAATTGACCGGTCATGACAGGGTAATGCTGAATGCCCAGCGCCAGCGCCCGGATGATAAAATCGTTGATCGAAAGTTTGATTTCCGACTCGGCGTTTGTCTGCGACCGCAGGTGAATCAATTTGGTCGCATCAACCCGGATGGACAGATAAAAGCAGGGAATGTTCTGCTTGGACCAAAGCATTTTTTCAGCCACAATCTTTTGCGTCCGGCTCAGGGGAATGCAGGCCCCCAATTCGGGTTTGATAGACTCCATCGCGTCGCAGCGGACATGGGCCTCTGCGTCCCGAAGCATCTGGGCATAGGCCAGGCCGGTCGATTTCAGCGACATTCCGGCCGACGGCCCCGTCGGCGAATCCAATGTGACGGCCGCTCTGACGTGGTCGGCAATCCGGGCCAGATAACCGGAATCAAGCTCTTCATCCCGGTCACCGAGGATCAGCAGCGGCGTCTGGACCGGTACCGTCTGGCCCTGCTCAACCAAGACCGCCTTAACAAATCCTTCGACATCGGCTTCGATTTCCAATGTTGCCTTGTCGGTTTCGATTTCAAACAGGACATCGCCTGTCCGGACATGGTCGCCGGCGGCAGCCAATATCCTGACAAGTGTGCCTTCTTTCATTGTCTGCCCCAGCTTCGGCAGGACGACTTCATGAGCCATAAGGTTCCTCGCTAAATACTATAAGGTCAGAAGTTTATCGTAGAAAAATGCCGTTTGCAACCCTTTTATCTGCATACAAGCAATTCGATACGCCTCTGACAAGCGAATTTAGATAATGAAAAGCCCCTGTTCAGCCGACAAAAGAAGAGGAAAAAAAAGCTTTTCAATACCATCCGTTGTGGTTATAATTACTTGGTGGGCCTGAATTTGCTTTTTTAGGTGGATTCGGCTGTATGAAAGGACGTCAGAACGTTCTCCGGTCAACGGTGTCAAAGGATTGAGCCAGAACCAAGGCGAAAACCAGCCCCGAATGAAGGTCGCGGGGCGGAAAATGCAATTATTATCTGTACTTATTTGGGAATGTGTTCATGGCAGAGTATTATGACATGCAGGAAGTAACGGGCAAACTCCGTAAGACTGAAGAGGAAATTCAGGAACTTGTCAAACAGGGGCGGTTGCATCAATATCTGGATTCCGGAAAAGCGGTATTCAAAGTTGAGGATGTCGATGCACTTGCCGAAGAGATCGTGGGACTGGATATCAGTTCCGTGGGTCTGGAAATCGGGGGTTCGGATCTGGACATCGAAATGGAAGCATCCACCGGGATGCCGCTTGAACCGGAAGAGCAGGAAGGCCCGAAAGCCAGCGGACCGGACGACATGGAACTGGACCTTGAACCGGACATGCCGGGGCAGGAGAAAAGCGAGGGTGGATTCGGCCTCAGCCAAATGGGGGATCTGACAATGGGCGACACGAATGTCGGAACCGTTGGCATCAATATCCTGAGCGGAACAGGCGACGCCTACAAACTCACCGAAGACACCAAGGCCGAAACACAGGCCGCCGACATAGACGATATAGACAGTTTGGATGCGGATTCCAATCTGGAAAGTTTCGGGAGCGGCTCGGGGCTTCTGGATTTGTCCCTGCAGGCCGACGACACCTCTTTAGGGGCCGTCCTTGACGACATCCTTCCGACCGGCGCTGAAGGCGGGGGCGCCAATCTGCCTGTGGATGAGGGAATCGGAATCATGGAGGAATCCGAAGATTTGTTGCCAGGCCGTGAACCCGCCGGTCCTGTAGGCGAGGATGTAACAGCTCCGATGGGTGCGGCAGCAATAATGCCCGGCTCACCACAAATGGTCGCGGTCGTTCCAGTCGATTCCAAAACGACGGTTTTCGGCGTGCTGATGTTCATGCCAATGCTGGCGCTGATCCTGGCAGCCATCGTATTAACCGCGGCAATTCAAGATGTCATGCCGTCATTGATTCAGCCGCTCATCGAAATGCAGATTGCCGAGACAGTCAGCTTGATCTGGGTGATTGTTGGCGGACTGGTGGTTTTGCTGCTGTTGATTCTGATGTTCTCTGCCCTGTCAGGCGGTGGCGGCGGAACAAGAGCCAAAAAGGAAAAGGCCCCGAAAAAAGAAAAAAAGGCCAAAAAGAAACGTAAATAAAGCACACTGATATTCCGGCAGAACATATATAGTGATCGCGATTGTTAATTCCCGTTGGATCGCGGTGATGTAGAGTTGTGACCGCAAGTTACGAATTTACTCGCGGGAATTTACTACCCTGAAGGGTATATTATGGAAAAAACCGCAGCATGCGGAAAAACAAACGGATTGACCTGTTAGAAAGGGGTTTGCCATGAGCATGAGTAAAACGTTACTTGGAATTCTGTGTTTCGCTGTTATCGTGTTAACCACCGGCTGTCAAAATCAACAGATTAATGACCTAAAAGCACAAAACCGTATCCAGCAGGGACGGATCGCGGAGTTGGAAGCTAATTTAGCTGTATGTGACGGCAATTTGCAGCAGAAAACGCAGGAACTTGCCGATCTTTCCGGGAAAATTGGCGCCGGTGCCGATGCCAAAGACGCGATGATCGCCGCATTGGAAGCTGATATCGCCAAGAAAAAAGCTCTCATCAAACAGATGCAGAGCCAACTCTTGGAGGGTGGACAGCCCCTGCCGCCGGAAATGAATATCCTGCTGCAGGACTTCGCCAAATCCAGCGATATGATCGATTTTGACGCAAACACAGGAATGCTCAAGTTCAAAAGCGACCTCCTGTTTGCTTCCGGCAGCGACGAGGTTCAGGCCGCCGCCGCCGAATCAATCAAAGCACTGGCGGGCATCATGAATTCCGACGAGGCGAAACAGTTCGATTTGGTGGTTGTCGGCCATACCGACGACGTGCCGATCAAAAAGGCCGAAACCCTTCGCAACCACCCCACCAACTGGCACTTGTCCGTCCACCGCGCAATCAGTGTCGAACAGTTGCTGAACAAAGATGGAATCGACCCTGAACGGATGGCGGTCAAGGGTTACGGCGAATATCGTCCCGTCGAGCCCAACCAACCCGGCAAGAAAGGCAATCCCGCCAACCGCCGGGTTGAAATTTTCATTATCCCCGGAAGTTCGTAAGTCATAAATTTACAATAGGATAAACAACAAAGATGGCTGAACGAACACTCATTATTATTAAACCGGATGCGGTGCAGCGACAACTGATGGGGAAAATCCTGACTCGGTTTGAGGAAAAGGGTCTCAAAGTCGTCGCCGCCAAGTTCATGCAGATCTCACAGGAACTGGCCCGCAGGCATTACGCCATCCACGAAGGCAAGCCCTTCTTTGATGGCGTGGTCAATTACCTGGCTTCGGCGCCGGTACTGGTGCTGGTGTTGGAGGCCGATGGCGTGATTGCGATGAGCCGCAAGCTGATGGGCGAAACCTTCGGCAACGAGGCCACGCCGGGCACGATCCGAGGCGACTTCGGCGCCTGCCGGGGTTACAATCTTGTTCACGGCTCGGACAGCCCGGAAAGTGCGGAGTACGAAATGGCTTTGTATTTCAAACCCGAGGAAATTGTCGATTACAAACTTGCCGCCGATAGCTGGCTCTACGGCAGCAACGATTAACACAAAATCGAGAACCAAACATATTCCAAAGCCCCTGACCCAAGGGGCTTTTTTTATTATTTCGGTTTCAATGCCCCCACCGTCAGCGTTCCGACCGCATCATTATAATTGTGCGCATTGTACCGGATCAAGTTTAAATTAAAGTCCGCTTGGCGAAGCTCATTCAGAATGTCTTTCCAATGAGCCATATATCGCGTCGGCATGTAATGTTGTCCTGTGAAAGTTCGCATTCCCTGGCACGTTTCACCCCGCCAGGGAAAATAAACGACTTTCTTGTGGAGTCTCTGGCCTTTCCAATCCTGCTTGAATTGTTTGCGGTTAACCGGTGCGCACATCGTCATCAGAACAAACACCCCGCCGGGCTTGAGGACATTATATGCTGTGTCCAAATACGCTTTCCGGTCTTCGATATCTGTGATGCAGTGATAACAGTGGCCATCCACGACCAAATCAAACTTGCCCAACCGCTTCGTATTCAGGTTGCAGATATCACCTCGCTGGAAACGCACACCGTGTCCATCGGACTGCTCTTTGGCCATGTCGATCGCGGTCTTGCTGACATCAAGCCCTAAGCCGCGAAACCCTCGCTCGCAGATCCAGCGGATAATCGGCCCCGTGCCGCATCCGAATTCAATCACGCGGCCTTCCTTGGGTGCCCACGGCTGACTCAGCACATCCTTTAGAAACCGCTTGGTTTCATAACTGAACGACCCCTTCGTCCCGGACCCCTTACCGCCCCATTGCTTAATCCCCTGCTTCCGCATCTTCTGATAAGCAATTTCATGTGATTCATAGGGCTTTTTCACATTTCTTCTCCTCACTCGTGGAAAATACATCAAGGTCTTTCACGATCAAATGAAAAACCTTTTGAGGTTACTTTGCCATCTTCAAAACGAATCCAAAACCCACCCACAGGACTTGTGTCCCAGCCCCAACTCTTATAATCTCGGCCCGGCCAGTCAGGCGACCCCATCAGAAACAGCACTTCATCATAAGGCATCCCGACTTGGATATACTCATCAAAATATTCCAGCGGGCGACGATACTTTGCAAATTCACAGTTCATTGGATGCTTCATCTGGTAGCTGGCCAGTTCGAGTTTGGGATTGTCCTTGAACAATGAATTCAACTCACCCCACCGTTCTGAAGACATCACTGAAACCAACAACGTATCGGAGTAAAACTTGACATTGGTTCCTTCAACATCCTGCCAGGGGTGTTCATAGGTCACAGCGTAAAGCCCTTCTTCCGAAGGAAACCTGCCTTGCAGGAAAACATACTGCTGAAACACAACTTTCCTGCCGTCACGCCCATTGAAAAAATCATAATGTCCATATCCACCCAAATCAGGGAAAGGTAAACTTGATATCTTGATGATTTTACCTCTATCATCTCCCGAGTCCAGTCTACCAACGGTTATTTCCGCTTCACCGTCAGGTATAACCTTTCGCACCTTTAATCCAATCCCCCCTGCAATTCCTCCGTGCATATAAAATGCCGGTTCCATAGCATTAACCTTATCATACGGCCCAAAAAGAAATGTCAGCAAGTACCTATTGCCGAATGGAGAAATGCCCTCCTCAACCGGCTCAATCGTCACATGGCAACTCCTGAATTGCTCGTGATCGACGCGCTCAACCTTTGCTCCTTCATTGCCAGATTCGCCCAGCATCTTTTTCAGAAATGTTTGTTTCTTTTCGTGCTGCTGGTTTTCGTACTCAATTGACCCTTTGATTACATTGCGAACCTTTTCTTCGAGTGTGTCCCCTTCCGGCATTTTCTCATTGCCCAAGGGCGACAACGGAACATAAGCCCCTTTCATATTCAGCGTATAATACCCTTCCTCATGTCCTGTCTCAGCGGTCTTTTTACTAAGAAACATAAGGTGGCTTGAACCGTGAGCAAAAGGAGTCGTGAAAGCAAACTCCGGATCGATCAGTTGAAGATGAATTCGCGAATTGGATGTCTCATAGGCAGGAATATCGCCTTTAAGTGATTGATAAACCATACATTCATGAATCGAATAATAAGGCGGAGCATTATAATCAGATAAACGGCGTTCGATCCTGAGAATCACAATCGCATCCGCCATATCAATCAGCTTAGCCAATCCCGGATAATCCCCGATAGGAATGGCATTAACAGTTGACGAGATAACCAACCCCATCAATACGGCAACATATTTCAATACCTCTGGCATAACTGACTCCTTTCTGAATTTGGCAACATTGTCCGACAGACAATTTACATCTATCTTTATTAGATGTATAATAATGGCAATTGTTACAGAAAAAACGTAAAATTCTTGTAAAATCAGTGTTTTCGGCATCATGGGCTGCTAAATGACGGATATTCGGAAAAAAATCGAGCGGTTGCGGGCTGAGATTCGGCGGCATGATGTGCTGTATTATGTGCATAATGCGCCGGAAATTTCGGACCCTGAGTATGACAAGCTCTTTGGCGAGTTGAAACAGCTTGAAAACGAGCATCCGGAGCTGCTTACGCCGGACTCGCCCACCCAGCGGGTCTCCGAGCGGCCCATCGAAGGGTTCGAAACCGTCGCCCACGCCGTACCGATGCTGAGCATCGACAATACGTACAACGAAGAGGAACTGCGGGAATTTGATAAGCGAATTCGCAAAGGACTGGAGACGGACGATTACGATTTTTCGGTCGAGCCGAAGATCGACGGGCTGGCCATCAGCTTGCGGTATGAACAGGGCCATCTTGTCCGGGCCGCCACACGCGGTGACGGCAGCCGCGGCGACGATGTCACCAGCAACATCCGCACCATCCGGGCGATCCCCCTGTCGCTGGAAGGCAGTCACATTCCCGACATTCTCGAAGTCCGCGGCGAGGTATACATGCCGAAAAAAGCATTCGCTGAACTGAATGCCGCCAAGGTCGAGGCCGGCGAACCGGAATTCGCCAACCCCCGCAACGCCGCGGCGGGCTCGCTGAAACTGCTCGACGCCCGGATCACTGCAAGCCGCAAGCTGGCGTTCTTCGCCTACTCACTGGGCCAGACCAGTGAACCGCTGGCCGAAACGCATTTTGACGCGATGCAAAAGCTGCGGAATTTCGGGCTGCCCGTCAATGATGTGGTCAAGGCCGAAAATGCCGCCGCTGTTTTGAAAATCTGCCACCAGTGGGACAAAAAGAAAACCAACCTCGATTACCAGATCGATGGGCTCGTCATCAAGATCAACCGCTATGACCAGCAGGACATCCTCGGCACCACCGGCCGGGCGCCCAAGTGGTGCATCGCCTACAAATTCGCCGCCGAACAGGCCGAAACCACCGTCGAGTCCATCGATGTGCAAGTCGGCAAGAACGGCACGCTCACACCCGTCGCCAATCTCAAGCCGGTTAAGCTGGCCGGCACCACCGTCAAGCGGGCCACACTGCACAATTTCGAGCAGGTAAAAAGATTAGACGTCCGTTGCGGAGACACCGTCATCATCGAAAAGGCCGGTGAAATTATCCCCCAAGTCGTTGATGTCATCGTCAAACAGCGCGATCTGTTCGAGAGCCAGCCCTTCGAAATCCCGACCGCCTGCCCCGCTTGCGGCGGCGGCGTCGAAAAAGACGAAAACGGCGTGTATCTGCGATGCGTGAATCCGAATTGCATCGCCCAACTCAAAGAGCGGTTGGAATACTTCGTCGGTAAGGGCCAGATGGACATCGACAAACTCGGCCCCGCCCTGATCGAACAGCTTGTCGAGACCAAACTCGTCAAGACCTTCGCCGATATCTACACCCTGCGATTCGATCAGGTCGTTCAACTCGACCGCATGGCCGACAAAAGCGCTGCCAACGTCATGGACAGCATCGAAAAAAGCAAGACCCAACCCCTGTGGCGATTGATCGCAGCACTCGGCATCCGCAACGTCGGCGGCCAGTCCGCACAGATCCTCGCCGATGAATTCGGCGCGCTGGATAAACTGATGGCCGCGACGGTCGAGGAGTTGACCGCTATCGACCAGATCGGCCCGGTCATGGCCGAAAGCATCCACGACTATCTGAATAAGGAAACCAACATCAAGATTATCAATGAAATGCTGGCCGCAGGCGTTAAACCAACAGCACCAAAAGAAAAGGCCTCAAATGTACTGGATGGCATGACAATTGTCGTCACCGGTACGCTGAAAAACTATACACGAACGCAGATCGAACAGATGATCAAGGACCACGGCGGAAAAACCTCATCCTCCGTCAGCAAAAAAACAGCCTTTCTTGTCGCTGGCGAAAACGCCGGCAGCAAACTCGACAAAGCCAACCAACTCGACATCGAAGTCATCACCGAAGATAAATTCCTCAAACGCATACGATAGTATTTTTTTATTTGAATCCGCTTAATAAATTTCCGCGAGGACAGCTCTAAAGGCGTTTGAAATAGAGACATAGCCGCGCCGGGAGCGTGGTTTTTTAGTAGAACAGCATTGGCCGCGTTTTTCGCCTTGCCAGGCTCGTCCTCACGACGACCTAAGCAGCCACATAATTACTTGAAATGCTCTAAGCAATGGTAATTTCTTTTGCCAAATAGACGTCCTGAATCGTGTGGAACAGTTTGATGCCGTCTTTCATGGGTTTCTGAAAGGTCTTTCGACCACTGATCAGACCGGTTCCGCCGGCACGCTTATTGATGACGGCGCTTGCGGTCACCTGTTGCAGATCATTGTCGCCCGACGGCCCGCCGGAATTAATCAACCCAGACCGGCCCATATAACAGTTAACGACCTGGTATCTCGTCAAATCAATCGGATGGTCGGTGGTCAGTGCTTCATAGACCTTTTTATGGGTCTTTCCGAACTTAATCGCGTTGTAGCCGCCGTTGCAGGTGGGCTGTTTCTGTTTAATCAGGTCCGCCTCAATGGTGACGCCCAAATGATTGGCCTGGCCGGTCAGATCCGCGGCGGTATGGTAATCGACCCCGTCTTTCTTGAATTCCGAATTTCTCAGATAGCACCACAAGACGGTAAACATCCCCAACTGGTGGGCCTGTTCAAACGCGGCGGAGACTTCTTCAATCTGGCGATCAGATTCTGATGATCCGTAATAAATGGTAGCCCCGACTGCGACAGCTCCCAAATCATAGGCCTGCTCAACACTGGCAAACATTCGCTGGTCGAAAGTATTTGGATAGGTCAACAATTCGTTATGATTGATTTTGACAATGAAAGGAATCCTGTGGGCATACTTTCGCGAAACGGCTCCCAGCACACCGAGTGTGGAGGCGACCGCGTTGCAACCGCCCTCGAGAGCCAGTTTGACGATGTTTTCCGGGTCGAAATAGATTGGATTCGGCGCAAACGACGCCCCGGCGGAGTGTTCGATACCCTGATCCACCGGCAGGATGGACAAATAGCCCGTTCCGGCGAGACGGCCATGATTAAAGACGGATTGCATGTTTCGCATCACCCGCGGCGAGCGATCCGAAACGGCCACCACGCGGTCCACAAAATCAGGCCCCGGAAGATGCAGCATGTCTTTGGGAATGGTTTTGCACTGGTGATCGAGGAGGTCCTCAGCGGTTTGACCAAGAATTTCCGTGATTTTTGAAATCATCGCGTTCTCCCTTCGTTTAATCTGATATTATCACTATACCGCAGACATATACCCTGTCAACTGATATTGGGTTCGTTTTTTTGTGTTCGTGGCAATTAGAAAAAATAACAAACCTCACAAGGCCAAGGATATCAGCCATAACACGGGATTTTCTCGCCTTGAATCCGAAAAGGTTCGACCGGTTCCCCCTTGCTTGCTGCGTAAACGGTTTACGATATGCCTCCCTGTCCTCGAACAGAACCTCAAATTCCGGTCCTCCGGCGTGCTTTTCTCCGTCCGATAAATATTTTTTGACATTTTTTGATTTTTTTCATGAATTTTTTAAAAAAAGATTTGACATTTTTTCAATAACTTTTACATTTTATAAAATGTAAAAGTTATTCTGTTGGGTATCTGTTTGTTGCGAGGGAAATTGAAAGTGCACGCTGAAACAAAAGAACGGTTTTGTGTTCCTGCAAAGCTTTACCGAATCGGCGAGGTCGTTCGCCACACCCCCTTTACCCGCCAGACGATTCATAACTACACCACGATGGGACTGATTCAGGAATCGGATTGGACCGAAGGCGGCCATCGTCTGTATGATGAATCGGTATTTGAGCGGTTATGGCGCATCCAGGAACTTCGAAAAGACAAAACCCTCACGGAAATCCAACGGCTCTTCAAGACAGAAGAAAAACCCCAGATATCGATGTCGTAAACGAGAAAGGACTCCACCCGCGGTTGGCACGGAAGCAAACAGTATGAAAGTAACCACAACGACAATTGATAACATCACCGAGGTGCTGACACGGATCATTGAGTTCACCGAACGACGTCGCGAAATCCTGACCCGGAACCTATTTGACTACAAAACCTCTGACTTCCAGCCCAAGGACCTGCCGGTCTGTGAATTTGCTGAATGCATGACCGAAGCGGTTACGGAGCATCTTCGCTCGCAGCGTCTGCTCTGGTGCGACAGGGACAATGTGACCTTTGGAGAACAAGGTTCGTTTGACGCCGTAGCCGTGGTCGATACGGAAGCGGCCGCTTTGTTGGATACCGATACAAAACAATATCTGCAAATGCAGATCCATAAGCTCTCTGAAAACTTAATGAATAACAGAATTGCTGTTGAACTGCTCAGGCAAAAACGCCAGCGCGATTTTTGCTGAACCGGTTCTTGTGCTGTGATTTGACAAAAGTCAAAAAAAGTCTCGCAGACATCAGCAATCGTTTAATCCAAGGCACCCAATCAGAGCCGGACAGGATGGTTTTTCCGGAACGTTGCCAACTGGTTCTTCTTAAGTGCCCTTCAAATTATGCCGATAGTGTCCTGCTTAAAAAACAGCGTTTTTCGCCTTTCTAAGCGTTTGGAAAAGACAAGGATTGACACTTATCGGACGGATACCCGTGAAAAACACAAAAATATACTATTTTTACTGTCCAACATAATTAAAGTTTTGTAAGTCATTTATACGAATAACTTTCCAGGGGAATAGTCCCCATGGAAAGGAAAAGTCATGGAGCGACGATTTGAAATACGAAAACAAGAAA
>JAOUFG010000181.1 GCA_029858345.1 Phycisphaerae bacterium | reverse complement strand
AATCGTCGCTCCATGACGTTTCCTTTCCATGGGGACTATTCCCCTGGAAAGTTATTCGTATAAATGACTTACAAAACTTTAATTATGTTGGACAGTAAAAATAATTGAGAGGTGAAACATGAAAACGTATTCAAAGACAATTTTGACGAATGGCTTAATCATCCTGTTAGGCATCTTGACGGTGCCGGGGTTTGCCGGGCCTAAGGGTGACAGCATTGTGGATGTGGCAATTCAACTCAACAGCGACGGGCCCTTTGCCGGCCAGTTTGATACACTCATCGCCGCAGTGCTGGCCGCCAACCCAATTGTGCTGGAAACCCTTGACGGCAATGGAAAGTTTACCGTGTTCGCGCCGACGGATGATGCGTTTGCCGAGATTGGGCTGGACCCGAACTCCGTGGCCGAACTGGATCAAGCGTTTTTGACCGATGTGCTGCTGTATCATGTTAGCCACGGCAATCGCAAGGCCAAAGTGATTCAGCGGCAAAAACGAATTCGCGTGCTTAAAGGCGGTTTTGTTTATTCCGAGGGCTGGGTGTTGATTGACAACCTCGGCCGCGAGGTGGACCTTATCGTCTTCGACGTAAAAGCGGCCAACGGGGTAATTCATGCCATTAACCGAGTCCTGCTGCCCAAGGCGCCTTAATGTTAACGGCCCATCAGAAAGGCAACGATCATGACTGAAACAAAATTGGAACACAATGCCGGATGCAAGGATGTCGATCATAAGAAGCATCTGTGTTACCTGATGTACGAAGGGTTTCATTTTGATCATCCCGCCGAGTATAAAGCAATCGTGCAGGATGCGCAGTTTCGATGCCAGAACTGCGGACGCACCGCGCACAAACGTGACCAGGTTTGTCATCCGGTGCCCTTGTAGCCGATAAAGGCGGTCATTTGCAGGGTGGGTAATACTCACCCTGCAAATATTCAAATCGGTCGGACCGTCATGGACATCAACGCCCAATCCCCCCCGCCGTCAAACCACGAAGAACACGAAAATCACGAAAAAAACCTGTGCGAATCCGTGTTAATCTGTGGCTGAAAAAAACACCCGATCTATCACTACCGCGGCTCTGATGCTTATAAAAAGCGCTTGCGCCCCTTGCCTCTTTTGCGTCGTTTGCGTTAAAAATGCATCCCCACCCACGGCTCAAAAAATTCCCTTGTAAATCCTGCCTGTCCGCAGTAGCTTTAGCGAAGGCGGATGAATCTCGTCCAAATACAATCCGTGTATATCCGTGTTAATCTGTGGCAAAAAACTACGAACTAAAAAGTAAAAACTGATTATGAAGACTTTTTTGAGAGACATCATCACCGAAGCCGGCACGATTTCGCTGGCCCACCGTGCCCGGCTGTCCGAGGTGCAGATCACCCGCAAGGACACCGCCAAGGATCTCGTCACCGAAGCCGATGTCGCCGTGGAGAATTACCTCGTCGCCCAGATCAAACGGGCCTGCCCCGACCACGCCATCTGCGGCGAAGAATCCGGCACACACCTGTCGCGTCGTAGCCGAGCGAAGACGGATGAAGGCAACGAATATCGCTGGGTCATCGACCCCATCGACGGCACGACCTCGTTCATCCACGGCCTGCCGTTCTACAGCATCTCGATCGCCCTGCAGAAAAACGGCCAGACGATCCTCGCCGCGGTGTATGCCCCCGTGCTGGGCGAACTGTTCATGGCCGAACGCGGCAACGGCGCCACGCTCAACGGCCAACCCATCGGCGTCTCCGAAAGCACCGCCCTGTCCGATTGCGTCTGCACCACCGGCTTTGCCTGCCTGCGTGCCAATCTCGAACGCAATAATTTACCGCTGGTCAACCGCATCGCCCCCAAACTGCGCGGCCTGCGTATCCTCGGCTCGGCGGCGCTGGATTTGTGCTACGTCGCCTGCGGCCGCACCGACGGCTCCTGGGAGTTGAACCTGAACATCTACGACATCGCCGCGGGTATGCTCATCTGCACCGAAGCCGGCGGAAGCGTTACCGATTTTTCCGGACGCCGCACGGACAACCTCCCCGGCGAAATCCTCGCCACCAATGGAAAAATTCATACACAACTTGCTGAAATACTAATACCAATAAAGAGTCAACATGTTTGATGAACTGGAAAAGATAAACGCCAAACCAAAACCGTTTGAGTTTTATACCGCCGCGGAGCTGTGGACGGATGAACACACGTCGGCGCAGATGCTGCAGTTTCATCTAAACGAATCACTTGATCTGTCCTCCCGCAACCATGCCTTTATCAACCGCTCGGTGGAGTGGATCATCTCGCGGTTTAACATCGGGCCCGACAAATCTGTTGCCGACTTTGGCTGCGGCCCGGGCCTCTACACGACACGACTGGCAAAGACCGGCGCTGATGTGACCGGCATCGACTTTTCCCCGCGATCGATTGAGTACGCCAAAACGACTGCCGCCGAGCAAAACCTTCACATTACCTATATCAACCAGAACTACCTCGAGTTCGAAACGGACAAACGCTTTGACCTGATCATCATGATCTTTTGTGATTTCTGCGCATTGAGCCCGCAGCAACGAACCCTCCTGCTGAATAAATACCGCACTTTCCTAAAGCCCGGCGGCGTGCTGCTGATGGATGTGCACTCGCTGAACATCTTCAACGAAAAAGAGGAATCGGCCACATATGAGCTGAACCAGCTCAACGGCTTCTGGTCAGCAGACAAATACTACGGCTTTGTCAACTCATTCAAGGGCACCTCTAAAAATTCAAATTCCACAATGCCAATGCCGCGTTTTTATCCCGTCACTGTCGTTCCGGGCTTTTGTTTTCCACATTTTTAGTTTTACTGTCCAACATAATTAAAGTTTTGTAAGTCATTTATACGAATAACTTTCCAGGGGAATAGTCCCCATGGAAAGGAAAAGTCATGGAGCGACGATTTGAAATACGAAAACAAGAAA
>JAOUFG010000180.1 GCA_029858345.1 Phycisphaerae bacterium | reverse complement strand
TCCGCTCATATAATCCTCGAGAACCTGCTCATCGCTGAGAGTGCTCCATAACTTGGTGCAGACAAGAGCATCCTTGTTCCCGGCCTTAAAGGCATTTATGTAGGCCTGGTAGACCGCATAACTTACCTTGGCACCGCCATCAATCCACCATGCCGATATGGATTCGCCCCATCGCTCTGACCATTCTGTAATAACCTCCAGCCACATCTCTTGTTCTTCTGGCGTTCGCTTGGCGCCATAAGAAGGACTGTATACACACATCCTGATACCACGAGGTAAAAGTTCAGCTGCTATATCTGCGATCAGGTCACGCTCCGTTCGTGCTCCATTATCTTCACCAAATAGCCTATCGAATGCTTTATTGGGTGAACAGAAATAATTGCCAGCCTGACCAACTGTTATAAAAAAATAGGGAACTTTGAGTGAGGACAATTGGTCAGCAAACTGCTTAACCTGGAATGAATTAACTTTCTTATTCCATTGATCCCTCGTCATAATCGGAGTTGGGCGACTGGCCATATGAGGCAAAAAATGATTGAAAAATCCCCATTTCGCATCCCGCATCCACTTACTTTTAGAATCCTGTATTTTGGCTTTGAATAAATCTATCATATCTATTTTGTCCTGTAAAAAAATATTTCGTATCCTTGCTTCCTTGTTTTTTTCTTTGTTGGGGAAGATTTGCAGCACGGTCAAAGTCATCTATCATTGCGCCATCGGTCACTGGCAAAAGGTTCTCACCTACATTTACATGAAGCGTATTGAAGATAATGAGCTTGTCAGGCCCCATCTTTTTGTGCGCTTCTGCCATCATGGTGACCATCGCCGCATCCAGAACGGCGGCTTTTTCCTTTCCGAACAGACGATCCCAGGGGCCCTGTGGAACGCCTGCGATTGCCCCATCAACGAAGATGCCGTCGCACGAGTAGTCCCGCACGGCTTTGGCCGCCACATCGGACCACCAGTCTCGCACGTCTTGGCGGGAAACATCAAAACTTCGGTAGCCCGTTTTCCCCTTACTCCGAAGTGGCAAATACCCGCCTTTGGGAAAGGTGGCTTTAGACAGCTTCCATTGCGGCTTCGGCGCATTGCCAGACCAATAGAATAACACCTTCGCTTTCGGATTGCGTTGCTTAATGGCGCGCGCCCCCGCCGCAATGTTTGTCTCAACGCTGCCACGCGTGAGGATACCACCGGTAAACGTGATTAATTTGAAATGGTCCGCCAGAAAATTGTATTGATCCGGTTCCAGCCCATCGCCAATACCAACGTGCGCGTACAAAGGTACATGATCCCAGCTATACTCCGGGTACCCCTCCCCGGCATGAACAACTGTCATCACAGACAGCAACAGTGACATCTGAAGTAAAATTGCAGTTTTCATATCTCATTTTCCTATTGGGATCTCTGAATAACTGCCACACCTCGGAGAAAAACGGGCTTTATGACGCCATAACGCTTGGTGTTTTCGTAATAAACCGAGTTATTCAGAGACCTCTATTATGTATTATGGGCACCTCTAAAAATTCAAATTCCACAATGCCAATGCCGCGTTTTTATCCCGTCACTGTCGTTCCGGGCTTTTGTTTTCCACATTTTTAGAGGTTGCCTTATGCTTAAAAGTTTGTTTGAGCCAGATGTAGCTACACAGGTTAATTATTCCAATGGTTGGCAATGATTTTTTGAATCTCCGGATTATCTTCATCGGTATCTCCGAGCAATTTTCGCTGATGCAAAATCTCCGCTTTCATCGCTTTAATAACATCTTGATATTGCGGATCATTATATGCGTTATGCAACTCGTGAGGGTCTTTTTGTAAATCGAAGAAATCCCAGTAACGGGTAGTAGGATCGTTTTTTTTGTTCTTTTGAAGTCCATTTCCGTAGAAGAAAGCCAGTTTATAACGCTGACCACGTATTCCAAAATGTCCCGGAAGATCTTCGGAGTGTTGCCAGTAACGATAGTAACCATATTTTCGCCAATTTTGGGGAGTATTGCCTTTTAGATTTTCCCTAAAACTGTGCCCTTGCATGGAAGTTGGATATTCAATCACTGCGTAATCAGCAAACAATGCTGAAAAGTCAACATTTTCAATAATATCGCTATTATGTGTCCCGGCTGGGATTTCTTTGGGGTAACGAATCACAAATGGCATATGTATCGATTCTTCGTAAATCAGTCGTTTATCGAACCATCCATGCTCACCTAAAAAATATCCTTGATCAGCCGTATATATAACGATCGTATTTTCAGCTAAGCCCGCTTTATCGAGATAATTGAGAATCTTGCCGATGTTGTCATCAATTGCAGCGCCAGATCGCATGAAATCTTTAATGAATTTCTGATAAGTTTTCATGCGTGCTTCATTATTATCCAAACCATCAACAGAAAAAGGTAAACCCGGATAGGCCATAAAACCAGGTTTATCTTCCATTTTTTGAGTTGCAGACAGATACCTTTTTTTAAGATTGTCCATGGACCACCCCTTGAAAGACCTTCCGGTGGTTTCAGAACCCTGATCATAAAAGGACTTTGGGGCAGGAATATCCGTTTCCTTGTATAAATCCTTAAACCGTTCAGGATAATCAAAGGGTTCATGTGTTGCTTTGAAATGACACATGGCCATAAAAGGTTTTGTTTTGTCCCGATTTTTTATCCATTCTATGGTCATATCTGCAATGACGTCCGTACTAAAACCTTTGTATGGTCTCCCGCCTTGTTTCCAATTATCCTTCGTTTTCATAATTGGATCCCAATATCTTCCCTGCCCCGGCAGCACACAGTAATAATCGAATCCAGAGGGTTCTTTTTTTAAGTGCCATTTACCTATAAGTGAAGTCTGATACCCTCCCCTTTGCATGACTTTGGCAATGTTCTTTTTTTCAGGAGAAAGTGCATCATACAACGTTTTGACACCATTCATATGGCTGTATTGGCCTGAAATGA
>JAOUFG010000086.1 GCA_029858345.1 Phycisphaerae bacterium | reverse complement strand
GGATATGCAGCGAGACCTATACCTGGCTGATCAGAAGACAACGATAAATACATTACATTGGAACAGAAACGGTGAAAAACGAAAAACAGGATAGAAAGAAACTCTGTAAAGATGCTACAGTCTCAAAATATTTGATAAATATCAAACTCATGGTATAATACCCACGTCGAGTCACGGCGAAGGCCATGACAAAGACGAAAAAGAGGGATTGCCCGTCCCTTCGTATCGGACGGGTCGGTCTTTGACAAGTAAATAAAGAACAAACAATTAAACCGGCAACAGCCGAAGGCGCTTTTGCCGGTTTTACTTACGTGCCTCTAAGGCACCATCCGCAGCACACTATTCTGAACACCTGCTTTTTAATCTATGAACTACGAACCACGAACTATGAACTGAAAAGAACCTTGCCGGAGTGGATGTGTCGCGATTATCGTACGAGGGCTGCAACGCCCTTCCCTCTGTTCAGTGACAATAGCCCGTCACGATTGTAATGCCCGTTCTGCGCGGCGGAGTTTATCCCGGACTGGATCCGGGATCGCCTGTGACCGTAAGAATCGGATTCACTCGCGGCATTTACAACCCTGAAGGGTTCATTGATCGATCAATTATAACCCAACCAGTAAAAGAAGACCACAACGGGGACCGCCGATGGCAGCCGCCATTTAAGTAACCGTACATTGCCTCAGTTCTACGAACTACCAACTACGAACTGAACCAAATGTTAAATCAGCGGCGGGGATGGTAATGTCGACTCCGGGTTGTCGCAAATGAACCTGGCGGCCAAGCAAGACCGTAGGGTCGAATAAAAGGTGTAGGGATCGCTGCAAAAGCGCGGGAGCGCACTTGTCCTGCGTAGTTTCAACGAAGCGGGAAGCTCCCCGATTGCGTTACCATAAGTCGTTAGCGTTTTATCGGAGGGCTCGCGCCCTCACGCTGTTGTTCCGCATCCCACGTGGCAAGCCACGTTAAAGATAAACCAATACAATTCCGAAGCAGGATGCTTCGGCCACATTAACGCCCGCGTTGCCGGGTTAATTCTGGCCGATGTATTCGGGGATGAGTTTTTTGATGGCGGCGACGATTTTGGAGCGGTCCTGCATAGAAGCCACGTTGACAATTTCCTCAATTCCGGCGTGCAGTTCCTGACGGTCCTTGGTAATGGTTTTCCAGATCGCGATTTTCGGGTGATCGGTCGGGATCATATCCTCGCCCTCGATGGATAGTTCCTCAAACAGTTTTTCGCCGGGGCGCAGACCGGAATATTCGATCTCGATATCCTCGCCGGGACGGAAGCCGCTCAGCGTGATCAATTCGCGGGCCAGATCGACAATCTTGACCGGTTCGCCCATATCCAGCAGAAAGATTTCGCCGCCGGTGCCCATGGTCGCGGCCTGCAGCACCAACTGGCTGGCCTCGGGGATGGTCATAAAGTAACGAGTCATCTCCGGATGCGTCACCGTCACCGGACCGCCATCGGCAATCTGTTTATTAAAGATAGGAATCACCGAGCCGTTAGACCCCAACACATTGCCGAACCGCACCGTGACAAAATGCGTGCCGCTGGTCTTGTTCAGGTCCTGAATATACATCTCCGCGATCCGCTTGGACGAGCCCATAATGCTGGTCGGATTGACGGCCTTGTCCGTGCTGATCATCACGAAATCGGTGGCGCCAGTCGCATCCGCCGCATCGGCCATGTTCCGCGTACCGACTACATTGTTCTTGATCGCCTCGCCGGGATTGCCTTCCATCAGCGGCACATGCTTATGCGCCGCGGCGTGAATCACCACCTGCGGATGATAGATCTCGAACAACTGGTCGACACGGACCTTGTCGGTAATATCGCAAATAATCGCTTTGATCGGCACGTCCGGGAAGCTTTTTTCTAATTCCCGCTCGATAAAGAAAAGCGGGTTTTCGGCCTGTTCCAGCAACAGCAGCAGTTTGGGGCCGAACCCACAAACCTGACGGCACATTTCCGAACCAATGGACCCGCCCGCCCCGGTCACCAGGATGACCTTGTCTTTCAAAAACGTTTCAATCTCGCCCAGGTCCAACCGAACAACATCGCGCCCCAGCAGGTCGTCGATGTCCACATCGCGCATCTGGGACACTTTGAGCTTGCCGGAAGCAATATCCGTCAGCGAAGGAATCGTGCTGAACCGCAGTTTGGTTCCCTGACACACCTGCACCACATGCCGCAGTTGCTTTCGGGTCGCACTGGGGATGGCAATGGCGATCTCATCGATGGAACGCTTTTTACAGATTTCCGGCAGTTGTTCGACGGTTCCCAACACCTCGATCCCATGAATGCTCATGCCCTGCTTCAAGGGGTCATCATCGACAAATCCAACCACTTCGTAGTTGGCGTCTTTGCGGCGGAGCATTTCACGCAGCAGCGCCTCGCCCGCATTGCCGGCCCCGATAATTAAGAAACGACGCGCCGTGCCGCGGGTTTCAGAGAAAAACTCCTCGTGGTACAATCGAACGAACATCCGGAGGCCCGCCACCACAATGATCGTCGTAAATAAATCCAAAACGAGAAGCCCCTCGATGGAACGCTGGGTATCTTTAACTTTCGCATAATATTGTTCCATCTCGATTCGTTTGGCGCTGTTGACAGGCAGTTTGGTCAGTTCCCCTCTGATTTTACCGATTCGGCTCACTTCGAGAAAGCTTTCCAATCCTTTCAAGTTAGCATGCTTGCGGCCGTAACTGCTTTTCTCTGTTAGAGTAATCGCCGATTCCGATTGCTGCTGAATCTGGTCGATGTTGTTTTTGACCTTCTGCAGCAGCGTCTCCGGGACGATGATCTGCCCCAGCAAACTGTAACCATACTCCCAAACAACAATCAGAACGATTGTGCTGACCAGTGCGGATTTTGCGATTTGCATCAAGTCCGACAAGCCGACATATCGCCACCATCCGTGATATTGCCTGAACCAGCCGAAAACAAGCAGCTTAATCGGAACCACGGCCATCAGCAGAATGGGCAATTGATAGACGATTCTTCTTTTCGACTGGAGATCGCTGTAAGAAAACGTAAAGATAAACGCCAGCGTGAGGGCGGCCATGAAACAGCCGATGTGAGCCAGAACAATTAAGAGCTTACGATAACGCAGCATCCCGGAAGGAACACTTCGTTTCTCCTCTGTCATATCAGACGTTTTTGCGTGTTGTACTTGTATGTCTTCAGGCATCGCTTGTATCAATCCTTATAACTATTCTTTGACCTGCTCAAGATGGAGATAGATTCGGTTTATGTCTATTTTGTCAACTTTCTTGCGCATCAGGGCGTAAATCACCGCCGCTGAGCTGAAGAAATAACTAACAATATACGAAAGTAAGATCCCCACGATTCCCAGCATGAAAAGATGAATCACAAAGGATGTCACGGACTCGCTCCACCCGGCCGGATGGGATGCGGAATTCAGAAAACTCAGCAGATTGGGCCTCGGCCAGATCCGCTCGATCTTCGCCCCTTCGCCGGCCATCGTCATCCCTGCCAATAACATGCTGTAGGTCAAAGACAGCGCCCAAAAGACCAGCAGCCGCAGTACCAGATAGAAAAACGCCCCCAATCCTCCGGAAACCAGAACATAATAAAACATCCATACCGGGTATTTCAGAACATAATTGAAGGCCCGGCCAATCGAATCGGCACCCGTGGTTTTCTCGTAGGCAATGGAAGGAAACAGCAACAATCCCCCCGCCAATGCTCCCAGAACCATCAGTGTCACCAAAAATCCCAACAACAGCACAAAACCAAACAACAGTACCATCAGCAACTCTCCGATCCGGGGGATCGCCGCAATCATACCCAGCCCGATCACCACAAACGCAAACAGGCCCACCAGTCCTAACGGCAGCAGCGGAGCAGACACAAACGAGCGATAGTTCTGACGGGAATAATTCAGGGATTCAAAAAGCCCCGGCCTTTCCGCTTTTGCAAATTCCAGCGCCGCGCATCGACTAATAGCGCCGCCCACGAAAACAAACACCAGAAACGCTGCCGTAAAATAGGTCAAACTGTAAATCGGATGAAATCGAAATGCCCAGCCAACCGCGCGTACACACAACCAGACTCTGCCGAGTGCATATTTGATGTTCGAATAGATATTCGCATCGCCAAGATTCAGCAACTGCGTCGTGGCCTCATGAAATCGCCCGGAAAAATAGGACCACAACGTGGAAAAAACACCTTTTTGGGAATGCTGATCGATATTGTCTTTGATAAAACCCTTCGTGTCCTTCGCGGAATGCCCGATATAAAAATCCAACTCTGTTTGGAAAGCCGGGGCCTTCGCTTTCACGGGGCCGCTCGCCACCCCCTTACTGCAGACGTCCATCACGAAGCCGAGTGTACAAACGGTCAGAACCCCAAAAAACGCAAGAACCATCTTCGTCGGCCCGATCGCCAACTTGAAACCGCAAGCCAAATCAGGCAGTGCCAAGTCGTTCCATATCGCTCTGAGCGGATAATGTTCTGCCAAAATAACTCTCCTGCTCCCCCTTGTTATACTGAATCATGATTGAAAATACTCATTTCTTCGCGACGCTGTTGTTCCCTATTCGTCAGGGAACTGTGGTTCCGATGGACGGGCCTCGGACGCGATCCGATAGTCCCCATCCAGCCAGGCGCCAAGATCAACCAACCGGCAGCGCTCACTGCAAAAAGGAAAATATTCTGCGTTGATCCGGCGTTTCCCTTCGAGCGTCAAGGACGAAGACGGGATGGCCCTGTCACATACTGGACATCTAAACTCCACTGAACACCTCAATCTCAATAATCCGCCGTTTTCACGGCTTCGCAACGCATTTCATAGTTTAATGTAAATCTTCCTCTTCGTCCAGATCATCGTCATCGCCGTAACCAAAGAGATATGCCTCCATGCCGTCATCCTCTTCGTCCTCGATATCTTCGATTGAATCATCGTCCTCATTATCCTCGACATACTCAAACTCGTCTTCATGAGACGGTTCGGCCTCAAATGCCAGGCCCTTTTCCACCATTTCGGCGTATTGCACACAATACCGTGTCCACGGAATCCCGTCCAAACGCGGTTTGGGAATCGGTTCTCCGGTTCCTTCGCAAATCCCGTATGTCTTGTTTTGGATGCGTTTGAGGGCTTCGTAGATCTCCTGAACGATTTTCCGCTCGCTGTCCATTAATCCCAGCGCAAATTCCTGTTCATAATTGTCGCTGCCGATATCGGCCATATGAATCGGCATACTGGACAGGTCGCCGGACGAATCCTGCCGGGATTTCTTGAGCGCTTCAGACTCGATATGATCAACATTCCCAAGAATCTCCTTCAATTTCTCAATCAGTAATTCGCGATATCGTTCCAACTCCTTGGCCGACAATACACTCTTACGTCTCTTTGATATCTTTTTCCTGAGAGTTCTTTTAGGAGAAGCTTTCTTTTTAGAAGCGACTTTCTTTTTTGTTGCTTTCTTCTTCGTCACTGTTTTTTGGGTACTTTTGCGGTTGGGGTTCTTTGATGCTGCCTTCTTTGTAACCGCACGTTTTTGGGGGGCCTTTTTGGCTACTTTTTTACCGCTCTTTTTTTTGACAACTGTTTTCTTTGCCGTTTTTTTAACCTTTTTTGCCACGAAACTTACCTTTCTTTTCCGGCGATCATATTTGACCCCTGTAAACGTAAAAACGAATCGGGTATGATACACAAACTATCGGCATTTTAACAATGAAATTATTGTGATTGACCAAAAAAAGATCACCCTTGCGTTTTTTCGATAACTTTATTTTTAATAATGGGTTACGTAGATTTTTCGGGACGATCCATCGAAAAACGCCCCAACGGAATAAAGAATTTTCGCTCTTGGAGCTGTCCCTGGTGACCCTGAACCCCGAATATCGACTGAATTTGACCAGATTCCAGAACCTGTTCCGGCAAGCCCTGGAAAAACGCCCCCTCGGCCCCCAGCAGGAGCACCCGGTCGCAGTACTGAACCGCCATGTTAAGATCGTGGGTCACCAGCAAAATCGTCTTGCCCTGCTCGTGCTGCATCTGCTTGAGCAGGTCAAAAATGCGTATCTGATGTTTCAGGTCCAGATGACTGGTCGGTTCGTCCAGCAATAAAACGGGCGTTTCCTGTGCCAGCGAACGGGCAATAAAAACCCGCTGGCGTTCGCCGCCGCTCAAATGCCCCAGCGGCCGATCGGCAAAATTCATTGTATCCGTCGCCGCCAATGCCGCATCCACCGCTTCGATGTCTTCAGCGTTCTCGAAAAGCGATGAAGTCCGATAAAAGCGGGCCATCATCACCGTCTGCCGGACCGAAAACCCGAACACCGGCACAAACTCCTGCCGCACCATCGAAAGAATCCGCGCCAACTGCTGACTGGAATAGGACGAAGCCGCCCTGCCATCCACATGCACTTTTCCCTCATCCGGCTTTAACTGGCCGCATAATAAGTTCAAAAACGTACTTTTCCCCGATCCATTCGGCCCTACGACGGCCCAAAAAGAATTTTTCTCGACCGACAGCGAAAGCGATTTCAATACCGGCAGACCTTCGTATCCAAACGTCACATTGTTCATTTCAATAAAGCTCATGCGTTCCCCCAATGCACCGTTTTGGTATAGCGAATCAGTAAGATCAGGAAGAACGGCCCGCCCGTCATCGCCGTGATCACGCCCACCGGCAGCATCGCCGGAGCCACTATGACCCGCGCCACGGCATCCGCAATCACCAGAAACGCCGCACCGATTATCGCGCTCAATGGGATCAACTGCCGATGATCCGGTCCGGCGACCAATCGAACCGCATGAGGCACGACCAAGCCAACAAAGCCGACCAATCCGCTGAACGACACCGCCACCGAGGTAATCAGCGCCGCACACGCAAACACCAGAAAGCAGGTTCGTTCAATCGGAACACCCAGCGAGCGGGCATCCTGACGGCCAAAACTGAGGATATTCAACTGATTGCCAAGCGTCATCAAAAACAAAATTCCCAGCAGGACAATCGCCCCCGAAGCGATCAGCGGCGACATTTTATCCAATTCGACAAAGCTTCCCATCAGCCACAGCATTGTCGTCTGGAACTTATTGGCCTCCGCGATAGAAGACAAAAACATAATTACCGCCGAAAACAGGGCATTGACCACCACTCCTGCCAGTAATAGCCCCGTAACATGAACTTTGCCTGTGACTTTCCCAATGCTCCAGACAAGCCAGACCGTCCCCATCGCCCCGAGGAACGACGCCACCATCAGTGCCGACAATCCCCAGAACGTCCACGTCCAGCCGAGCATGACCGCGATAATGCTGCCTAAGCCCGCACCGCTGGAAACACCCAAAATATACGGATCGGCCAGCGGATTGCGAAGAATCGCCTGAAAAACGACCCCCGAGCAGGCCAGTGCCGCCCCGACGATGGCCGCAAGAATGATCCGCGGCAGACGAACCGCCACAAGAATCTGATAATCACTGTTAGGAATGCCTTCAATGCTCGGTCCCTGCAGCACCTTATGTAATGAAATCTCCTGAGAACCGACCAATAAACACCCGGCCATCACGACGATCAAAAGCAATCCCGCAAGCACAACACGGACCAACAGTTTTGTTGACGTTAACATCACAGATTCAATTCTTCCTTCCATAAGCAATCGGCGATTAGTTCGGCGGCTTTATCCAAACGCGGCCCCAGTCGCGAGACCACATCGCCGTCGATAATATGAATTCTACCATGTTGCACCGCCGGCACAATCTCAAAGCGGTGGTAAAATTCCGCCGCACTGCTTTGCTGGCTGTCAAACTGCTCCGGATCCATCACCGGCTCAATGATCACATCCGGCATACTGCCGATGACCGCTTCGGTATTGACCGGCGGATACTCCGGCAGCGTCAGGCCGATGGCATTGACCCCGCCGGCGACCTCGATCAACTCGTTAATAAACGTATCCCGTCCGGCCACACGAAGCGGATAGCGCTGGATCACCCATAATACCCTTGGCCTGGAGCGACCGTTATGCCGCGCGGCGATCTCGGCCTGCCTGGCTTTGAGCCGCTGCACCATCGCTTCGGCAGCGGCCTCTTTTCCTACGGCCTGCCCCAGTTCAGGAATCGCACGGTACAATTCGTCAATCGTTTTGATCTGCAGCGACATCACGTCACAACCGATCCGCTCCATCCGCGACTTCAGTGCGGCCTGCTGCTCGATCCGGAGATTGACCATCAACGTCGGCGACAGTGTCATCATCGCCTCAATATCCGGCTGCCAGAACGTCCCGATACACGTTTTCTCCTTCGCCTGCGGCGGATAGGTACTGAACTTCGTCACCCCGACGATTTCCTCATCCAGCCCTAACGCAAACAAAATCTCCGTCAAACTCGGCGCCATCGAAATAATCCGCATTTGTGTGCCCTTATCTGTATTCGGATTCTGAGGACGTTGCATTTTCCGAAGAGGAGGGAAGATAATCAACCACAGCAACACGCCAATTGCAATCACAACAAAAAATTCAATTATGCTGAATCGTTTTTTCAATTAAATCATCCTATTAGCATACATTTAGAAACCGGTCCGTTTAAACTGCTTCTCCAATTCCTTCAACGAAAACGAGATCGTCGTCGGTCGGCCGTGGGGGCAGCGGCTGGTTCGCTGGACGATATCTTTATCCTTCAGCAACTGGTTCATTTCCTCATCGCTGAGCGGCTGGCCCGCCTTGATCGCCGCTTTGCAGGCCGCCATGTCCAGGACCTCGTGCACCAGTCGTTCCTGATCGGTCTCGGCACCTTCTTCAACGAGTTTGTCCAGCGTCTCTTTGACGAATTCGACCGGATCGGCTTTTTCCAGCAGCGCGGGAAACGTCTGCACCGCCAGTGTATTCGGGCCAAAGGGCTCCACCTCGATTCCCAGCTTGAAGAACAGTTCCTTTTGCGACTCATACGCTTCCAACTGAGCATTCGTCACCTCAAAGCTGTGCGGCATCAGCAATCGCTGCGATGGCAAATTGCCCTCATTGAGTCGCTTGACCATTTGCTCGTACAAAATCCGCTCATGCAGGGCGTGCTGGTCCACCACCACAAATCCCTCTTCGCTCTGCAGGAGGATATAACTGTTATGCACTTGAAGATACTGCTTGGGCTGAAAGCTTTCAGCCGTCACCGGCGTGTCAAACACCGGCATATCCGGCAGCGGCGTATAAGAACCAGACCCGCTTTTGGCCGGCGAAAACCCGCCCCCCTTTTTACCAGACGAAAATGAAAACTGTCGCTGATGCTGTGCGGAGGCGGGCTTGCTGAAAAAGTCACTCATTGCCCGCTGGATACGCTCTTTTCGCTGGTCGGCCTTGAACCCGGAAGACGAATCAAAGTCCGTATCCGGCGAGGGTGCCTGCCCGGCCACATCCAGATTCGTGCTGAGGAGTTTGTCCCGCAGGACCGCCAGCACCTCCGAGTGCACGAGGTTGGCATTATCAAATCGCACCTCGACCTTGGTCGGATGGACATTGACATCATAGTTTTCCGGCGGCATCTGGATAAACAAAAACACCACCGGGTACTTGTTCGGCTCCATCAGGCCGCGATAGGCCTCTTTGACCGCGTGGAGGATGAACCGGTCGCGAATGAACCGACCGTTCAAAAACAGGTATTGATATTTTCCGCTGGCGCGGGCGGCGACGGGCTTGGCCAGCAGTGCCCGTATCTGCATGCCGCGTTCGCTGCGGCTGGTTTCGAGCAAGTCCTCGGCCAGCGCCTCGCCGAACAGGACTCGAATGCGTTCTTTGACGCCTTGGCCGCTCAGCAAACGATAGACCGAACGGCCGTTGTGCCGCAGTTCCATATCCAGCGACACCTGCGCCAGTGCGATTCGAGTGAAATGCTCGGTGATATGGCTCATTTCGGTGTTGGGTGTCCGCAGGAACTTACGGCGGGCGGGCAGCTTGTAAAAGAGATTTCGGACCTCAATGGTCGTGCCGCAACTGCCGCTGCACGGGGTTACATCGCCCTTCCGACCGCAATCAACCTGGATCGAATGGGCCTCAATGGCTTCGGAGGTGCGGCTGGTGACGGTAACTTTTGCCACCGAACCAATGCTGGCCAGGGCCTCGCCCCGAAATCCCAGTGTCCGTATGCCTTCAAGATCATTGCTGACACGAATCTTGCTGGTCGCGTGCGGCTCAAAGGCCAAGGCCAGATCGTCCGCATCCATGCCGCCCCCGTCATCGATGATGCGGATCAGGTCACGCCCGCCCTGCTCGACTTCGACGACAATCCGGGAAGCCCCCGCGTCGATGCTGTTTTCCAGCAGTTCCTTGACAACGCTGGCAGGCCGTTCGATCACCTCGCCGGCGGCGATCATATTGATCATGTTGTCGTCCAGAACCGCTATTTTTGGCACTTACATAACTCCACATTTTAAGGCATGCGTTTTTGTCATGCCGGACTTGCTTGTCTTGCCATAGCTTTAGCGACGGCAGGATCCGGCATCCAGACGCCAACGCCCTGGACGGGCGGATCGAGTCCGGGGTGACACTGCGCTAAAGTACTTTGTTTACAGCAATAAGCTTTTTCCGGCCATTTCTTTGGGTTTTTCAAGGCCCATGACTTCCAGCATCGTCGGTACGACATCGGCCAACTTGCCGCCTTCGGCCATCTTGCGATTTTTGAATTCCTCATCGACGATAATAAACGGCACGTCGCCCACGGTATGCGCGGTATGCGGCATGTTATTCTCAAAATCCCACATCCGCTCAAAGTTGCCGTGGTCGGCCAGGATGATGGTGCTGCCGCCAAGTTCTTTAACTTTGTCAACAACTTTGCCAACACAAGCATCGACTGTTTTACAGGCAATTATAGCCGCATCCAGTACGCCGGTATGGCCGACCATGTCGGGATTGGCAAAGTTGCAGATGACCACATCGTATTTGCCGGTATCCAATTGCTTGAGGATTTCCCCGCACACCAAGTCGGCGCTCATTTCCGGCTTCATGTCGTATGTCTTGACCTTCGGCGACGGAATGATCTGGCGGTCCTCACCTTCAAACGGCGCTTCCCGGCCGCCGTTGAAAAAGAACGTCACGTGAGCGTACTTTTCCGTCTCCGCACAACGGAACTGGGTCAGCCCCAACTGGCTGAACAATTCACCGGCAATATTCGGCATATCCCGATTCGGCGGGAATGCCACGGCTGTTTTGATCGAGGCGTCATATTCGGTCATGCAGACATAATGCACCTTCGGATGCGCTGCTCGCTCGAAGCCGTCAAAGGGCTCATCCACAAACGCCCGGGTAATTTCCCGCGGCCGATCACCCCGGAAGTTGAAGAAAATCACGCTGTCGTCATCTTGGACCAGCGCCAGTGGTTTGCCGTCGGCACCGGTGATATTCAGCGGCACAACAAACTCGTCAGTCTCGTCTTTCTCGTAACTGGCGGCAATCGCTTCATCGGCGCTGGCGGCCCTTCCGCCGATGCCTTGTGTCAGGCAATCGTAGGCCTGCTGCACGCGCTCCCATCGCTTATCCCGGTCCATCGCATAAAACCGCCCCGAAATTGAAGCGATCTTCCCGATACCGATTTCGGTCATTTTTGCTTCGATATCTTTCAAATATCCGCGTCCGCTGGTCGGCGGCGAGTCCCGGCCATCCATAAATGCATGCAGGTAAACTTCCTCGACGCCTTTTTGCTTGGCCAGCTGTAGCAGCCCATACAAATGCTCCAACAGCGAATGCACACCGATATCGCTGCACAACCCCATCAGGTGCAGTTTGCTTTTCTTTTGCAGACAATCATCCATAGCCGCGTTGAGTTCGGTATTCTCAAAAAACTCCCCGTCACGAATCGCCACAGTTATCCGGACCGAGTCCTGATAGACCACACGCCCGGCCCCGATATTCTGGTGGCCAACCTCGCTGTTGCCCATAGTCCCTTCCGGCAGGCCGACGGCCTCGCCATAGGTGCGAACCAGACAATTCGGATACGCCGCCATCAGTTCGGCATCCACCGGCGGTTTGGCGCATTTAATCGCGTTATACCCATCCTCTTCGGGGCGGGGATTATATCCCCAGCCATCACGGATAATCATCACGCACGGCCGGGTTCGCAGTTTCACTTTCGACTTCGACATCCGATAATACCTTTCTTATTATAAAAGCGAGTTCGTTTCTTTAGAAAGATTTTTCAGTGTAAAGAAAGCCCCCGCCGGTGTCAATTTGTATATCTGACAATTTGCAATTTCACGACCTTTGGGTTCCTGTTCCGGCATAAATTCCGGACAGTTTAGTTTTACTGTCCAACATAATTAAAGTTTTGTAAGTCATTTATACGAATAACTTTCCAGGGGAATAGTCCCCATGGAAAGGAAAAGTCATGGAGCGACGATTTGAAATACGAAAACAAGAAATTC
>JAOUFG010000008.1 GCA_029858345.1 Phycisphaerae bacterium | reverse complement strand
CCCTTTTTGGTGCCGTAAAAGCCGATTTTGTACTTTTCAAAAGTGCGAAAGCTAACTAAAATGTAAAAGAACAAAAAAACAAATTACCACTTGACGGATGGCCTCATAACAGAGACCTGTGCGGGATCGTGATTAACGCAGTTTGAGCGTTGCCAGAGCGATCACCGCAAAGGCAATCGAAAGCAGCCAGAATCGTACCACAACCTGTGGTTCTGACCAACCCGACAGGTGAAAGTGATGATGGATCGGTGCACAGCGAAAAATACGTTTTCCGCCGCTATATTTGAAATACCCCACCTGCAGAACCACACTGAACAATTCTATCATGAAAACGCCCCCGATGACAAAAAGGAGTATTTCATTCCGGGTCACGATCGCGCCATAGCCCATCGCGGCACCCAGCGGCAGCGAGCCGATATCCCCCATAAACACCTGAGCGGGATGACAATTGTACCACAAAAAGCCGAGAATCGCCCCCGTGATCGAGGCAAAGAAAATCGACAATTCACCGGACAGCGGAACGTGCGGCAGCAGTAAATAGCTGGCCCAAGTCACCTGAACCGACCGGGACATATACTCTGAAGCAATATAACACAGGATCACCAGAACCGTCGAAACAATGCCGAGACAACCCGAAGCCAGCCCATCCATGCCGTCCGTCAGATTGACCGCATTGCTGGTAGCTGAGATGTAAAGCACCGAGAGAATCGCGAACATCCAACCCGCCAGCGGAATTCCGGTTTTATAAAACGGCAGCCATAAACGCCGGGCATCTTCAAGATTGCGAAAATCCGAATACAGAAAAATCCCCACCAGAACCGCCCCGCCGAACTGAAAAACCAGCTTTTCCCATGCCTTGAGGCCGTCACGACTCCGCTGGCGGCTCTGACTGGTGAGTTTGAGCCAATCATCCACCGCACCGATGCCGCCAAACCAAATTACGATAAAGATTGCTTTATGAATAAACGGATTATCCAGACGCGCCCATAGAAATGTACCGGCCAAAACCGCCGACAAGATGATAATGCCGCCCATCGTCGGGGTGTTGGCCCGGTCACGCATCAGTTCATTGAGTGCGGCGTGATGAAATTCGGGACGGTCGCCGATCTTCATCCGCATCAGCCAGCGAATGATCCGCGGCGCCATAAACAGGGCGATCAGCAAACTCGTCAATGCCGCCAATATGGCGCGAAACAGAACATCCTGATACGCATATAAGCCGATTTTATGCGTAAAGACATCCCGCAGCCACCATAACAAATGATAAATCAACGTTTACTCCGATTATCCGAAAAAAATACTACTGATTCCCAAACAGCACCCGAAGCCGCTGAACCGCCTTTTCCAGACTCGCAGATCGGGATCCCTTGACCAATATTATATCGTCAGGATGGACCCATTTGTGCAAATTATCACATAATTGATCCGTATTTTCGAATGCCTGAGATTCTAAAGGGTATTTAGCTGTTTTTTGAGCCCCCTGTACAATCTGTTTAGAAAACGGACCCGCACAAAGCAATACCTGAACTTCCTGGCAAGTGGCATTTCGTCCGAGTTTCTCATGTAGCGGCACAGATTCATGCCCGAGTTCAGCCATGCACCCGGCGACGAAAACAGAACGCCTTCCGGATTCTTTCGCTATTGACCGGAGACAACAGAGGGCATTATCCATAGAGGCAGGATTAGCATTATAGCAGTCATCTAACACCACCAGAGGGCCTATACTGACCGGAACCAACCTTCTTTCATAGGGCTGAAGGAACTCAACCGCCTCAATAAAATCAGACAGAGGAATGAACTCACGACACACTCCCCATGCAAACAGCACATTCAGCAGATTGGCCTTTCCGGCCAGCGGAACACTGACAGTTCGGCCTTCTATGACCAAAGAGCCATGAGGCCCAAATGTTTTTAAATCTGTGCCGACAATATCACACTGGCGGCTGGTTCCAACCGTAATCATGTCTACACCATAGGTGGTTCGGACATGATCCACCAATTCAGGGGTATCCCCATTGATCATAAGTATCCCCTCAGCGGACAATCCCTGAGCAATCGAGGATTTCTCCTTGATAATGTTCTCGATGGTACCAAATCCTTCCAAATGCGCATGGGTTATATGTGTAATCACGGCAATGTCCGGACTCGCGATCTGTGCCAAATACGGAATCTCGCCGGGATGGTTGCTCCCCAGTTCCAGAAACAGGATCTCATCTTCCTTCTCAGCCGACAATAGTGTCAACGGTACACCAATATGGTTATTGAAACTTTTGGGGGCTTGACGGCATTTGAAAAACCGACTTAGTATCTGATAGAGGATGTTCCGAGTGGTGGTTTTGCCGACCGAGCCGGTAATGGCAATCACTTTCGCTGCCAACTGCTGACGGTACCAAGCCGCAAACCGGGCCAAGGCCGTAATGCAGTTGTCCACTTGGATCACCGGAACCGGACAATCCGCAGGCAAGTCAATTTCTCGCTCGACAACGATACAGGACGCCCCCTTTTCAATCGCAGCGGCGGCGTAGTCGTGACCGTCAAAGTTTTCGCCGGCAATCGCGAAGAAGGCCTGACCGGCCTGAACCGTACGCGAATCGATACTGACACCGTTCAAAGATGATTCGCCTTCTCCCGAAAAGATTCTGCCCTGGATGATTGGGGCAACCTGATTCGCACGGATGGGGTTCATTTATGTATCAACAGTCCTTATATTACATTTGAAGAGCTTTTTGGGCTTGCTCGAAATCGCTGAAATGCCTTTTTTCGGTTCCGACAATCTGATAATCTTCGTGTCCCTTGCCCGTCAGAAGCACAATATCGCCCGATTCCGCCTTCTCGATGGCAAGCTGAATCGCCGCGGCCCGGTCCGGCTCGATAAAAAGTGTCTGCCCCCTTTTTATTTTCCCAAACCCCGCCAGAATATCCGCAATGATCGCGTTGGCATCTTCGGTGCGTGGATTGTCGCTGGTAACAACAACAACATCGGCCAGTTCTTCCGCCACCCTGGCCATGCGGGGCCGCTTGGTCTTGTCCCGGTCTCCGCCGCAACCGAATAATACAATCAGCCGGCCCTTGCATAACGGCTTTAGTGTATTCAGGACGTTCTTTAATGCGTCATCCGTATGGGCGTAATCCACAAACACCTGAAGCCCTGCGCGGGCGGTGTTCTCAGATCGTATCGGCTGCAGCCGCCCCGGGACACATTCCAATTCGGACAGCCCTTTTGCAACCTCAAGCAGTCCGATCCCGGTCGAAAGACAAAGCCCCGCCGCCGCCAGGCAGTTCTGGATGTTGTGCCTGCCGGGGAGCCGCGTGTTCACTTTTTCACTGTAATTATTAAAGATGATGCTGAATTCGCTTCCCGCCGCGTCCATGCGATGCACCTTCGCACTGATGTCAACATCGCAGCCAATACCATACCAGAGAATCCGTGTTGCCGGCTCGATGATTTCGGCGATGGTGTGGGCCTCGTCCGATTCATAATTCAAGATTGCCAACCCATGCGGCGGCAGACCCGTAAACAGCAACGTCTTGGCATCCAGATAATCATCCTCGTTATGGTGATAGTCCAGATGGTCACCGGTTAAATTCGTGAACACCGCGGCGGTAAAAGAAACGCCCGCAAGCCGCTTTTGGCTCAATGCATGACTGCTGGCCTCGACCACCATATAATCCGCCCCATTCAGCACCATTTCCGACGCCGCCCGTGCAATCGTAACAGCATCCGGAGTCGTCAGCGGCGCGGGAACCGAACTTGTGCCGGTATTGTACTCGATGGTGCCGATCAGACCGCACTTGGCCCCGATATGTTCAATCACCGAGCGGACAAGATAGGTCACGGTGGTTTTGCCGTTGGTCCCGGTGACAGCCAGATTGGTCAGTTTGGAACTGGGATTGCCGCAGGAGGCCTGCGCCAGTTGCCCAAGTGCCTTAGCGCTGTCCTCTACAATGACAGAGTTAATGCCGTCAACCGGACGCTGGGTCACGACATAGGCGGCCCCTTGGGACAGGGCCGTGTCGATATAATCGTGACCGTCAACCTGCGTACCGCACACCGCAACAAAGACATCGCCCTGCCGTACCTGCCGGGAATCGGCACAGACGCCAAGCCCGTTGGATTGTACCAGCGCCAATAACTGCGTGTATGTCATGAAAAATCCTCGGTGAAACCTGTTTTGAGTACCAAACTATACCCTTCAGGGTAGTAAATTCCCGCGGGCGAAGTGGTAACTTATCCCGATGCATCGGGACAACCCTACATAGCCGCGACCCAACGGAAATTTTCAATCGTGACCACTATAAATATTCTATCGGCCATCGAAATGTTATTCAAGAGCCGAATCCGGCCGAATCAACCTCTTGCCTGATCAATTCATCCGTTTTTTGCGGCGACCCACAATGCGGCAAGGCCGCAGGTCAATGGGGTCTTGCGAATCAGCTTAAAACCGGCCTGGCTCAGTTCCGTTGAAAAATGGACCTCGTTGTGCCAGTGCCGGATGGATTGTGACAGGTATTGCAGCGGTTCTTTCCCCCCGACAATCCATTTGCCAAGCAGCGGCATTATCCGGCCAAGGTAGAATTGATACGGCCCACGCAGGAGCGGATTGGACGGAAGCGAGAACTCAAGGATGCAGAGTTTTCCCTTTGGTTTCAGGACTCGACACATCTCCTTCAGGGCCGCCGCCCGATCCGGGATATTACGAATCCCGAACGCACAGGTCACAAAATCAAACGTGTTCGACTCAAGCCCGGTCTGGACCGCGTCGGCAACCTTCCATGAAAGGATTTTGTTCCGCATCCGTGGATTACCGCTGAAGCGAATCTGTTTTTCCTGGGCCAGGTCGATCATCCGTTCGCTGATATCCAACCCCGTCACATGCCCGACCGAACCATGCTTTAGAAAACTGAACACAACATCGCCCGTACCGCAGCACAGGTCCAGCACATGCTGCCGCGGATGGGCATTGACACTCGTAACCAGATGCCTGCGCCAAAGATGATCAATCCCGAAACTGAACAGGTGATTGCACCGGTCATATTGAGCAGAAATCTCGTCAAAGTCATATTTTATTTTGGGCTTATTCATTTAATCGGCAGCAGAATAAAAATCACAACATCCCAGGCCGCGTGAGAAATAATACAGGGCCATACATTGCCGGTGACGGCAAATAACAGTCCCCAGAAGACACCGCACAAACCCGCCGCGGCGATCAGCATCAAATTCAACGACCAGACATGCACCAGCGTGTAAATCGCCGCCGCGGCAATGAGGGCGACAAACAGCCCCCATCTTTTCGACAATCGCCGCTGCACAAACCCACGCCAGAAGATTTCCTCGGCCGGACCGATGATAAAAAACAGCAGTGCCGCAATCAGCCACGGCTTTTGATTAGCACGAATGGTATAGATTGATTCCACCTGAGAAGCGGCAAACGGCAGGATATGAATTGACACAAAATGCCCCACCCAAAACATGCTGTACAAAACAGCCGCCGCGATAAGTCCGACAGGAATATAAACCGGCTTAAAAGCATAGATTCCGCCTGTACTCTTTCTGTCCAAAATGAACGACACAGACGCCAGCAGAAACGCCGTTAACGTCATCATCGGGAAGAAAGAAACCGCTGCTTTTGTCCATGGACCAAAAAGGACAAAAAAAGCCGCAGCAGCAATCGATACTGTAACCCAGATCGCTTTCACAAAAACGCCCCCAACAACACGGAAATCATCAGCAGTACCCCGAACGGCAAATGCAGTTGCGCCGTCTGTACGTCCAGTGACGCAATCTGCTCCGGGCTTTGAAGATTGCTTTGCATTGCGGCCTTAATGTTTTTCACCGCGGCCGGAACGGTCAGCAGCGTCAGCACCGACCACAACGGAAGAACGCCGAACGCAATCATCCCCACGGTCACAACATAAGCGCCAACCACAAGGCCGCTGTATTCCACACGAGCCAAGCGGTGGCCCAAAACCGAAGCCGTACTGTTAATGCCTGCCTGTGTGTCATGCAGAATGTCACGAAGATTATTGCCCGAAAGAATCGCCGCGACCAGACATCCCACCGGCAACGAAATCAAAAGCACTTCGTTTTGATAGGTATCCGTCAGGACGTAGAAACTGCCGATGACCATCAACGGCCCCATCAGGATAAAGACGAGCAGGTCGCCAAGACCGAGATATTTGTAACCGACCGGTGTGGCGGTGTAGAAAAAACCGCCAAGGATGCCGATAAGCCCCAGCAGCAAAATCGGCCAGCCGCAAATGGCAACAAAGACCAGACCGATACACGCCGTAATACCAAACAGAACAATACTGCCCCAAAACACCTGTTTGGGTCTCAATAGCTTATCAACGATCACCCGGCTGCCGCCGTGGGTGTCCGGGCGGTCAACGCCCTTGACATAATCGAAATATTCACTAACCATATTCGTCGCCGCATGGATCAACAGCGATGCGATGACAATCAGCGGCATCAGTTCCCATCGGGCGGATTGCTCCAGAAACGGAACAAGCGCGGCGCCGAGAAAGACCGGCGCCATCGACGCGGTAAACGAAAACGGACGGGATGCCTGAATCCATGCTTTGACCTGACTTTGCGGTGTTTTCATGACAATTTCCTGCATTTTTATATCCTCATCGAATTAATGCCGCGGCAGCGATTTGACAGCATCGACAAATGCCTCGGCACGCTGGGTGTAGTTTTTGAACATATCGTAACTGGCACACGCCGGACTCATTAGTACAACATCACCGAGTTCGGCAAGTTCGGCAGAAACAGCAACCGCCTGCTCCATCGAATCTGCATACCGAACGGCACAGTCCGACGGACCGACGGATTTGACGGCCTCGGCGATCTTCGGAGCCGTCTGGCCGATCAGCACAACTGCCTTTGCCCGCTTGGCGATACAAACGCCTAATTCCGCAAAACTGATTTGCTTGTCGTAACCGCCGGCAATAAGAATCTTCGGTTCGTCGATCCCGTTCAGGGCCGCCATCGTACTGACCGGAGTCGTGGCCTTGGAGTCATCATACCAGCAAACCCCGTTCGTCTCGGCGACAAACTGACATCGGTGCGGCAATCCCTCAAACGCTTCAATCGCCCCGGCGATACAACCCGACTCAATGTCAAAACAGGACACAATCGTTAAAGCCGCCGCAAGATTTGATAGATTGGCTCGCCCCGGCAACCGGAACGCCTGCCTGTACTCGTCCGGCACATCATCCGCGCTGAACGCCAGGCATTTTCGTCCGGGGTCGTTGAGATATTTCTGATACCACGCTCGCGTGATGTCGTCTTCGGCATTGAAAATTGATATCACCGGAGCGGTCTCCCCGGTCTTTTGATATTTGAAAATGCCTTCCTTGACGCAACAGTAGCACTCGAACGTGCCATGCCGGTCAAGGTGATTCGCCGTCAAGTTAGTAATCAGCGCGATGTCGGGAGCGGCCTGAATTTGAGCAAGCTGTTCCAACTGAAAATTGCTGATTTCCAAAACAACCAAATCATCGTCCCGAATTTGGTCCACAATGTCCAGCAGCGGCAGATAGCCGATATTGCCGCCCAGCCAGACATTTTTGTACCCGATGCCCTGCTGGGCGCATGCCGACTTCAACAAATGCGCGGTAAGCGACGTGGTTGTACTTTTTCCATTGGCGCCGGTGATGCCGACAATACGGGCCGGGCACATCTGGAAGAACAGTTCCATCTGAGACGTCACCAATCCACCGGCTTTGCGGGTTATTTTGACGAACTTGTTGTCCGGGGGAACGGCGGGATTGACAATCAGAACATCGGCGTTATGAAAATTATCTTCACAGTGTTCGCCTAAGCGATATTCAATATCGTAATCCTTCAGTTCACAGATCGCATCTTCAAGATCGTTCCGGCCAGCAAGGTCGGTCACGAGAACCCTCGCCCCCGCCTTAGCCGCAAACAAGGCCGAATCAAGGCCGCCACCAAAACGGCCCAGGCCCATAATCACAACCCGCTTATCCTGAAAAAACATCCGATCCATCGGCTTCAGTATCCTGTTAGTATCAAACCCGCACTTTAGCCAACTCCATTTTGGCGTCAATCGCAGCCTGTTCGATACATTTTTCCCAATTATCACCAAACTGATCTTTGTATTTGGGGTCATCAAAGGCATAAATGATCGAGCGGGACGCATTGATCAATGCCCCAAGCCCGTCCCGATTGCAAAAGCGAATACAATCCGCCGCTGACGCCCCCTGCGAACCGAATCCCGGCACTAAGAACCAGCATTTCGGATAACGCTGCCGTAGCGCGGTCGTAACCTCCGGACTGGTTCCGCCGACAACCATGCCGACATTACTGTAACCGCTGGCACCCAACCGTTTACTCTGATTGGCGATCTCCCCGACCGCTTCTGCCAGTTTTTCATACATTTTAACGCCGGAAGCATCCGCAAAGTCCTGGATTGCGCCGGCACTTGGATTGCTGGCGCGTACCCAGACAAACACGCCTTTGCCTTGCTCGGAAGCTATATCCGCGAAAGGAACAATGCCGTCGGCTCCGGCAAAACCATTGATGGTAATCGCATCCGGGGTAATAATGCCTTCCGTCTCCGTAAACTCGGGATTCTGAAGATGGGCTTCGGCGTATGCCTGCGCGGTATGGCCGATGTCGCCGCGTTTCACGTCGCCAATCACTTCCACCCCCAACGACTCGGCCTCGGAGACTAAGTTGTAATATGTTTCCAAACCGTCCCATAAATAGCGCTCAAAATAAGCAATGTTGATTTTGACCGCCGGTACCAGGGGAGCCACCACTTTGAGGGTTCGGGAGCAAAACTCAAAAAACGCATCGACGGAGGCTGCAACATCCGTTTCGTCATTCATATGGGGGTTGTTGCGAATCTGTTCCGGCAAACGATTGTAAACGGGATCCAGTCCGACCACCAGAGGGGTGCTCTTCTTTTTCACGGCTTCCGATAAACGATCTGCAAAATGGCTCGCCACTGTAATTCCTTTCAAGATATTTATTCCGACAATATTATGCTTTAATCATAAAGAGAGTTTACTATAATCTGAATACCTTAACAGAGCAAGTATCAATTTGAGAGTATGCTGTGAAAAAAGAGAACGCCAAAGTCAATCATCGAAAATCAGACAGGGCTTTCCGGTTTTGGGGGCTCGGTGCGGTCGGGTTGGGTGTACTGATTGGAATAATCATTCTGATTTTGCACAAACCCAAAGCTTACCAACCGCTCCGTCCGGAAAACTCCCAACAGGTCAGTCTTTATCTGACCCATAAACTTGGACCGGAATTTTTCAACCAGGTGCAACTGGATAAACCGTTTGATTTAATCATCGAGCAGCAGGGACTCAATGACATTATCAGCCGCCTCGACTGGATACAGCAATTGGGACCGCTCTCCCTGCAACAGCCCAACATCATTTTTGCGGACCGCTCCATACTGCTCATGGGAACCCTCAAATACAAGGGGGTGTCCTCGGTTCTTTCGATTCTGGCGATTCCGACCATGGACGCCAATCAACAAATATGCATGAATATACAATCGGTTCACCTCGGTATGGTACCGGTGACGACGCTTGTTTCCAAACTGAGCCAAAAAGCGCTCGATGATAACCGGGACGGTTTCAAAGATGACCCGGAAGTTGAACACATCGTTCAAGCAATCATTCTGAACGAACCGTTTGATCCTGTGTTTTGGATTTCGGATCACCTAGTACGAATTACCCATTTCACCCTCAAAAACAACATTCTAACACTTACACTATTACCGGAAAAGACGCGGGCGGATGTCCCCCTGCCTTGAACATTATCGGACAATCTCTTGAGATAAAAAATTTTCATAAAATATCGTCTTGAATTCTTTTGTCTCCGTATCTTTTTTATCGGCCCACCGATTCGAACGGAAATCCTTTATCCTCTTTCACCGATATTCAATAAAGATTGTGGCATGCAATAGACTTAAAAATAAGAAGATTCGCTATGTCATTACGCGAAAGAATCCTGATTGTATTACTCGCCATGCTCTGCTGTTATGCAGGCCTGGAGTTTTTTGTATTAAAAAAGGTTGTCGTTCCGGAATTGTCACGACAGGAACAGCAGCAGGCCATAGAAAATCTGTATCGCTGCAAGAATGCGATCCAGACGTCGCTTTCTGAACTGCACCGCAACCTTTCCTCGTGGAGCAAATCAGGACAGTTATACGCGAAGCTAACACACCCCTCGCCCGACCTGAACGATGCGTTCGTATCCAGTCTCAATATGGATTTTCTGGCTGTTTACAACAATACCTGGAAGCGGGTCGGTGAAAAAACGGACGGTACAGATCTCGACATCGACACCTTTCTTTTTGCCGCTGAGAATCCCCTCATTAATAAAAATATCCCCGGTTCCTCCCGCAAAGCACTGGCCTGTCACCAGGGTCGGTTGTGGCTCGTTATTTCCGCTCCCGTCACAAAATCACCTCTGAGCCGGACCGTTGAGGGAACCGTCGTCGCCGGACGCATCTTAAACACAAAACGCCTTGAGGCCCTTCGAAATCAGCTCCAGTTAAGTTTCGAATGGGACCTCTTAAAGCCCCAACAGCTTATCGGCCAGAACAAGGAAATTGTCAGTCGTATCAGCGATACCGATCCGTTTGACCTGATCCCGCTCGGCAAAGAACTCCTTCAGGCGTCCGCCGTGTTGTATGATTACCAAAAACAGCCCGTATTATTAATAAAATACTTTCAGGATCGCAGCATCACACGGCAAAGTCTTCAGGTCATGATGATGACACTCTGCGGCAAAATTGTGGCCGGCGTCGTCGTGCTGCTGCTGCTGACCTGGTTATTGCAGTGTATTGTTGTCAATCCGATCATCAAACTGATTAAGTATGTTGTTAACGTAGAGCATCCCAGCAGAAGCAAAGACATTCTGGCGCTATCCCGTAAGGATGAGATCGGAACCCTGGCCAACGAGTTCAATGAAATGTGCCTGCGTCTCCAAAATGCCCAAGTCAAGCTGATGGAAAAATCCTATCTTTCGGGTGTTACTGAAATGTCTTCCGGCATTCTGCATAATGTTCGCAACGCACTCAGCCCGATCACAACGCGGATTGAACGGATTAAGGACCAGTTTAAATCCATTCCCTTGAAAAACCTCGAACAGGCACAAACAGAATTACAGCAAAATGCCCTGGATCACGAGCGGCGCAAAGACCTGATGCGCTTCGTTGATTTAACGTTCCAGGACGTTCTGACAAATCTGAACGAAATGGTGTCGGGCTTGGACGACCTGGCTGATCAGGTTTTTCAAATCGAAGATATGCTGAATCTGCAGCGTACCTTCGGCAAAGAAGATAAACCCGTCCAGTTCATTGAGCCGTCGAAACTGCTCAACAATGCACTGGATATCATACCCGAGTCCTTCAGGAATGGATGCCGCATCTCCATCGATTCCGGCATCAAGAAACTTCCGGTCATTCCGGTCGAGCCGACGACATTTATCCAGATTCTGCAAAATCTGTTGATCAACGCCGCAGAGTCCCTGGAAAGAGAAAACCCCATCTACCGTAAAATTCACATTCATACGAAAATTGAAACCATTGACGATAAACCGATGCTGCACTGGACAATTCAGGATAACGGTGCCGGGGTTCCGGCGGAAAAAATCCAGCAAATTTTTGAACGGGGCGCATCCTCCAAACGAAAAGGGCTGACAGGCATCGGGCTGCATTGGTGCGCAAACACCGTAACAGCAATGAAAGGCCGCATCTGGGCAGAAAGCAACGGGCTTCACCAAGGTGCCGCTTTTCATATTCTCATACCGGTCACCGCAGAAGAGGGGCTGGTTGAAACAGCGAAAGGTCCAGCGAATGAATCTGAGTAAAGAATTGAACCGGCGTATACTGATGGTGGATGACGAGCCCCGGATTCTTGAAGAACTGGAAAAGGTCCTGGCGGCACCTTCCCAAAGTGGAAACGCCGAACTCAGCGAACTGCAAAACCGCCTTTTTAGCAAGCCCGAAACAAAACGAAAACCCGTTGCCGTCTATGATGTCTGTTGCTGTCATCAGGGTGATGAAGCAATAGACAAAGTCCGTGAAGCCATTGCCAAAGAAGAACCTTTTGCGGTCGCCTTTATCGACATTCGCATGCCTCCCGGCCCGGACGGTGTTTTCGCCGCGGAGGAAATCCGAAAACTGGACCCTAATATCCAAATCGTCATGATGACGGGCTACTCGGATTTTGATATCAGCGAAATCGCTCACCGCATCCCACCGGAAGACAAGCTGCTTTATATGCAAAAACCCATTCATTCCCAGGAAATCCGGCAATTCGCACTGGCTCTGACCGCCAAGTGGCAGTCCGATTATCTGCTTCATTTGCAGAATCAGAAACTGATAGAAAGCAATGCATATCTCCAAGAGCACGACCGCCTGAAAAGCGAATTCGTGATGACCGTCTCTCACGAACTGCGAACCCCCCTGACAATCTTCAAGAACATTCTCTCCAATGCCGTGGCAGGTGTCATGGGCAAGGTTCCGCCGAAATTGCTGTGTAACCTCGAAATGGCGGACGAAGCCATTGGACGCCTGGCCAGCCTCATCAATGACTTTCTGGATATCTCCAAGCTTGATGTCAGCAAGATGGAGCTCTACCCTGAGGTTCTTTGCGTCCAGGAAACCATCTGCAAACTCGTCGAAATGATCCGTTTCGTCACGGACGCCAAAAATATCCAACTTGATTGCCTTATGCCTGAAAACAAGCTTTATATCAATGCGGATTATGAAAAAATCACCCGTATCATTAATAATTTAATTGAGAACGCAACCAAATTCGTCCCCGAAAAAACAGGTAAAATCACTATCGAAGTCCAGGAACGCGGCGATCGGATCGGGATAAATGTTCGAGACAACGGCTCGGGCATCCACGGCAATAACAAAGAAAAGGTCTTTGACCGGTTTGTTCAGGTCGAAAAACATGTTGGCCCCGGCAAGCATGGCACCGGTTTGGGATTAGCGATTTGCCGAGACCTGATCCAACTGCACAGCGGACGCATTTGGATCGAAGACAACCCCGGCGGCGGCGCCGTGTTTAAAATCCTCCTGCCCAAATACACTCCGGAAATGGTGGAAAAAGAAGCCGAAGTCTTCACCGCAATCAGCCCGTAAGAGTTCAAGCCTCAGCTTGTTTCACTGCACACTAAAGTGTGAACTCTTACGTTAATCCTCGCTGGTGTCAAGAATTGACATAAACGCTTCCTGTGGGATATTGACCATGCCGATGGATTTCATGCGTTTTTTGCCTTCTTTTTGCTTTTTCAGCAGTTTCATTTTTCGGGTTACGTCGCCACCATAGAGTTTGGCGGTTACGTCTTTGCGGTAGGATTTGATGGTTTCGCGGGCGATGATCTTTCCGCCAATGCACACCTGCAGCGGAATTTCGAACTGATGACGCGGGATGGCCCGCCGCAGCTTAATCAGGAGACGCCGGCCCCGCTGCTCGGCCTTGGAGCGATGCACTATTAAGCTGAGCGCATCGACCGGCGTACCGTTGACGAGAAAATCGATCTTGACGAGTTTATCCTTTTCAAACGACAGGAATTCATAATCCATGGTCGCATAGCCATGGCTGATACCCTTGAGCTGGTCGTAGAAATCGTACACGATTTCCGCCAGCGGGGCCTTATATTCCATCATCACGCGTGTGGGTGAGAGGTATTCGGTTTTAATCAGCTTGCACCGGCGATCATCGGCCAGCTTCATGACGCCCCCGATGCTTTCGGCGGTCGTGATGATCTCCAGCTTGACAATCGGCTCGCGAATCTCGTCGATTTTCTGCATATCCGGCAGTTCACTGGGCGAGTCGATGCGTTTGGCTTTGCCGTCGGTGGTGACGATTTCATAGCTGACGGTCGGGGCGGTTTGCAGCACATCGACATCATTTTCACGCTCCAGACGTTCCTGCACGATTTCCATGTGCAAAAGCCCTAAAAAGCCGCATCGAAAACCGAACCCCAATGCCGGCGAATTCTGCGGAGTAAAGCTGAAACTGGAATCGTTCAGGGCCAGCTTTTCAAAGGCCGCCCGCAGTTTGGGGTAATCGGTCGTGCCGCCGGGGTAAAAATCGGAAAACACCATCTGCATCGGCGGCTGATAGCCCGGCAGCGGTTTGTCTGTTGGGTCCGTAAAATCCGTGATCGTATCGCCAATGGTAACATCGGCCAGCTTTTTGATGTTGGCGATGACATAGCCGACCTCGCCGGTTCCGATTTCCTCGACCGGCGTCGCATACGGCGTGAACTTGCCAAGTTCCGTAATGAGGTACGTCTTGCCGGAACTCATGAAGCTGATTTTTTGGCGTTTGGTCAGTTTGCCCTCAAAGACACGTACATACACAATCACGCCGCGGTATTCATCCGCGTGGCTGTCATAAATCAGCGCCGCGGTGGGCTTGTCTGACTTATCTTCCGGAGCTGGCAATTTGGTGATTATCGCTTCCAGCAACTCATTGACGCCTTGGCCGGTCTTGGCGCTGATGGGAAAACATTCTTCAGCGGTAATCCCGATGATATGCTCGGTTTCCTCGATCACCCGGTCCGGCTGGGCAGCAGGCAGGTCAATCTTGTTAATGACTCCCAGAATTTCACAGCCGCTTTCGACCGCCAGATAGGTATTGGCAACGGTCTGGGCCTCAACGCCCTGACTGGCATCGACCACCAGCAAAGCCCCTTCACAAGCGGCCAGCGACCGGGAGACCTCGTAATGGAAATCCACATGGCCGGGAGTGTCGATCAGGTTGAGCATGTACTGGGTACCCTGGTGAGTGTAGTACATCGTCACGGAAGAGGCCTTGATGGTGATACCGCGTTCGCGTTCCAGATCCATATCATCCAGAAGCTGCTCTTTCATCTGACGTTCAGTAATAGCACCGGTACGCTCCATCAGACGGTCGGCCAGCGTGCTCTTCCCGTGGTCGATATGAGCCACAATCGAGAAATTGCGAATATTTTTAATTGGAACAGGGTCGGTTTTCATCGCGAGAGAGTATCAGGATGCCCGCGAAATGTCAAGCGCATTACCGCTTGTTAATCGTGGTTTGCGGCGGCGATGACGAGGGCGACGACTTTTTGGGCGCCTGCCTGCTTGAGGACCTTGGCGCATTCTTCCAGCGTCGCCCCGCTGGTGGTGATGTCGTCCACCAAGGCGATGGTTTTTCCGTCAAACGGATGACCCCTTCGAACGGCGAAGGCGCCTTTTACATTTCGCCGCCGCTGCGGCGGTTTGAGGTTCCACTGCTGTTCGGTGTTGCGGATGCGAACCAGATCCGTCGAAACGGGAATCCACGGCAGTTTGAGGCCCCTGGCCAGCAGATGCGACTGATTGAATCCCCGCCCGGCTCGGCGTCTCCAATGCAGCGGAACCGGCACCAGGTAATCGAACGCCGCGTGCATCCCGCTTGCCATCACGGCCTGCCGCAGCATCCCGGAAAGCGTCGCCGCCCATTCGGTGCGTTCGGCAAACTTCAGCGACAATGTCAATGACCGCAGTGTTGATTCATACCGCCCCACCCGGATGACGCCGTCGTATTCATATTGCAGATCCTGACAATGGCCGCACTTACCGGCAATGATTCCATAGGGACTGACATCGCGACCGCAGCGACGGCAGTAATCCGCCGAAACCGCCGCCGACAACTCCTGCCAGCAGGTTCGGCACAGCCGGTCGTCGTCGGGCAGTATAGTTGCCTTGCAGACGAGGCATCGCTCCGGCCAAAGCAAATGACACATCGCATGATAGAGTGTCTTTGCCGTGCTGAAAACATGATTTGACCCTGGAAAACTCACACAGCAATTATATACAAAGAATCCGTCAAAAACAACCTCTGTTTTCAAGCGGGGATCATATCGCAGAAGCAGAACCGGTTATCGCGGAGGACAGTCTCGCCGGGTTCGTGGCCGATGGGGGTTTTGAAGATCGGACCGTCATAGACGAAGGAATGGAACTCGCCATTTTCGCCACAGGGGTCGATGCTTTCGGGAAGATCGGCCAGAAACTGCCTGTCGAAGCTTCTGCCAGCGAATGTTTGATCGAGCACATCGGTATCCACACAGGTGACTCGGGCCTTGAACCCGGCGTCGATGAAGTCATTAGCCAGTTTGGTGGTGTCGATTTTCCAGATGGGGAAAATTGCTTCCATTTGGACGCGGGCGAGCTGGTTCTGGCGGTACTGTTTGAGATCCTCGAGAAAGATGTCGCCGAAAGCGACTTTGCGGATGCCGCAGTCGAAATATTTCTGCAGGACTATTTGCATTTGACGCTCGTAATCGGCATTGGTGGATTTTTTGGTAATAAAGACCTTTTCAAGCGGCAGGCCCAGCGATTCGGCCTGCCGGGCAAGAATCGACGTTCGTATCCCGTGCATGCTTGTCCGGTCATAATCTTTCGTGATGGTTGTCAGCAACGTGGCGATGTCATATTTACCCTGCTGGCGTATTGTATGGATGGCGATGGAACTGTCCTTGCCGCTGCTGAAACAGAAAATGATGGGTTCTTTTGGGGTCATGAGAATCCTATTTCAAGTCGAAAAGCGAATTGTCCAACGGCTCAAACCAGCCGATCTGCATATCATAGGAACACACGCCATAGACATTGATGCTGTCGTCGGGAGCGATTTTTTCGGCGTTGACATGACCATCGCACCAGGCAATATTTGCTTTTTTGTTATGGCGAAAGTGAATGGACGGTGAGGGACGCCCCCAACTGTCGTCGGGTTCTCCGTTGACAACAAAACAATACGGCTCGATGAAGGAGTATTCGAGATAATAAGGTTGTCCGCTATCTAATTTTGTCATGGCCGCATCGGCAAACATCGCTGTCGACACGGGCGACCCCACCTCGTTTTCTCGCGTAGGACGGGTACAATTGTCAGACGTGTACTCTTCCCATACGCGGGAACCTATATAGGTCATATTGTAGCCGTAGCCGCCGCAGCCCTGCTCGAAATTCCAGGTCCATGGATCTCCGTTTCGAAAATCGACTTTCTTCAAACACTGCTTGACCTCGCCGTCCCCGATATAATCGGCCAGTGGGCTGCGGGCAGAATCAAAAAAACTGTTCAGATCATCACGCATGCCAAACCAGCGTTTTAAGTTCTGACTGGTAAAAATATCCGGGGCAGCCAAGACAAACTCAGAGTTGTTCTCGGCGGCATAGCCCAGGTTCGCCATCACCAACTGCCGCAGATTGCTGCGGCAGATGACCTCACGGCACTGCTCCTTTGCCTTGGCGAGCGACGGAACGATGACACCCAACAGCACCGCAATAATCCCGATGACCACCAACAGTTCGATCAGGGTAAACGCCCGCGTTTTGTAAACAACCTCATTTCCATGCTTTTTGTTCATTCAGTGTACCATGTTTCCATCATTAACCACTGGCTCATCATAACAAACATATCGTGAATATTGATTAAATAATTAATCGACGGCGCCAGATTACATTTAAGGTTCCAGTCGGAATCTTCAGGGCCTGACCGCCAAGCCAAACTAAAAGCTGCATAGTCAACCAGATTCACAATACCGTCACCGTTGATGTCCGCTTCTAAGGACACTCCGGTCATTAACCACTGGTTCATCATAACAACCACGTCGTCAATGTTGATTAAATCATTAATAGACGGATCCAGGTCGCATTTATGATTCCAGTTTGAGCTTTCCGTACCCGACTGCCAAGCCGCACTGAGAGCTGAAAAATCGACCAGATTCACAATGCCGTCTCCGTTGATATCGGCCAGCAGGGTCTTTTCATGAATGACTCCCACCGCATCCAGATCGAAACCGCCCGTTGAAAAATTGGTCTTCCAGGGATCGTTCACAATGTTACCGAGAGCATCGTAACTGGCATATTGGCTCTGTAAGGTCCCGACAACATCCACCAAACGGACATGGGTGATTGCGGTCACATCAACCAGGTCGTTAACATCGCGAATTTCATCCAAGTCAAACGGGGTGCCGTATCCTCGGCGGTATTTCCCCGCAAAATTATGAATATCCGTTGTGTCAATGGCCCCTAAGTTTGGAATTTGGCTTTCGGTCTGGGTCAATGATATGGCGGAAAAGCGTTCATAATGAACGCCGTCACTGCTGACTTCCACAAACGCCAGTTCCAAAAACATCTGATTGGGGGCAATCACGGTAAAGCCGTTCTCGAAAATCGCAAAATCATATCCCGGCCCATCGGCAATCGGTTTCGAGAATGTTAACGTAGCAATCCCGCCGTCGCCTAATGAAACAACACCGTCAATCGACTGGGGCGCCGTTTCGGGAAAGCCCAGCGCATCATCCGGCACTCCATGAGAAGCATAGCCTTGGGAGGGATCGTCAATCTGCTTAAGCCCCCTCTCGACAACAACCCCGTCAACCCATCCGACAAAAACAGATACATCGTTTACGTCAGCAGGAATCGGAATGGCCGTCGAACCGGGCTGTCCGGCATCCGGTGCAAAGGGGCCTGCCGTGACAACCGGAACCAAACTGCCAATCAATATCAAAACAAAATTAACAGCTGATCGCGTCATTCTTTATCGTTTCGAGATCTATTTCTGAAAACCCTTAACGATGCTTGCCTTTGATAAGAATTTCATCGCTGCCCTGAATCGGGGTGCCGTCATTGAGTGTTCCGGTCAGAGCCAACTGCCATACCTGGCCGTCTGAAACGTCTCCTAAGGCCGCAATGATTTCCTGGACATCAAATACTGCAACCAGGTCTTCGTAACCATCTCCGCCGAGCGTTGTCGGCTGTGTACTCTCTGATTCAGGGGTTGGAGCAGAAACGTCTACTTTGAAGCTTCGTAAACATGCAACGCCCTGCAGACAAAGCAAGTCGGTGTCGATGCTTTCAATATCGAAAGATTCCGTTCCGGAAATCGTTATTGGCAGACAGCCATTGCTTCGGGTGCTTACGGGATTGATTTGCGAACCCGGCCTGATGTCCACTACAACATCAATCGGTTTCGGAACGGTGGTCAGGTTATCGATCCCGAAATAAGTCGGCGTGTTGATCCCAAAAGCCCCCATATCCGACGACTCCATTGTAAATTCAAGACTGATTACTGCCCCTAACGGTGACAGATCAACCCATGTCCACTGATCCACGATATAATCTTCGCTGTCATTACTGGCGCGGAAATCAGCCAGATAGAAAATAACACTGCCGGTCTCATTCCCATATGAATCCACACCGGTAATAATCAATCTGAAATAATCAGGATCGGTACCGTCCGGGCCCCCAAACTTTTTGGCAAAGAAGTCGCCATCACGCATGGAAAGATAAGGAAAAGTGATATTGGTAAAATAAGCCCCGGCCACTTCAGTGCTTTCTTCAAACGAGACCGACTGAGGGATTGGATCATAAGTTCCGGTCATCCAATCCAGCGGAATTGCACAAATACCAAAATTATTGCTGTCCTCGACACCGCCCCCGGTAATCGCACTGAACTGATTCATATAACCAGGCGTTGTTGTATCTGTCATATTGGAATACACAAAGCCCTCCCAGCTCCAATCATCGGCGTTGTGCGGGAAATAGGCATCGCCGCTGATGAAACCTGTTACCGCAGTACCAGCGCCACCCCAGTGCGTCTCAGGATCCAATGCTTCTTCATCAAAAGTCGATACCGCTGCCATTGTGCTATTTACAGCCGTCAAAATGGCGCCTCCCATCACAACATACATCATTTTGTTTTTCATTTTGTCCTCCGAACTTGTATCATCATAACTTTATTTTTTCTGAATTCCTTAAATGAGAGTGCTGCGGCGGTTGGCAGATTAAAAACCGCCGCAGCGACCCTTGTTCGTGTTCCGGTCCTACGCCGGACCGGAGTTTGGAAATAACATATCATCTTTCAATGAGGTATTCGACCATAGGCAATTCCTTTCTGACCTGTTTCGCGCAGATCCAAAAACAAAACCAATAAAAAAAGCCGCTGCTCTCGCTTGAAGAACAACGGCTTAATGATTTAGGAAAAATAATCTTCTGTCGGGGACAGGTGGCATCGAAATTCCTCGATTTGCACTGACCAACAGATGTGCCGTTGTTCTTTTCGCGAGAACAACTCAAACACAAAGCAACTCTCAGGTGAGGTTTTCTGACTCGTGTCCTGCTTTGCAACCCCTTCCCATCCAACATGGACAGTGGGACAATGCTGCAAAGGTTTGTGCGGATGCACAACGAACACACACAGCGGCGCGACCGTCACGGATTTTCACCGTGTTCCCATTTGATTATCCGGCTGAAAAATCACAGCCGAACCTGAAAATGCTTCTATACATTTTTCAAAGAACTGACAGAAAAGATAGCGGGGTTTTGTCAAACTCACAAGAACATTTTACAGAAAATCTGAAAACAGCAGAATCGGAATAATTCCGAAAACCTGCCGAACCCGTCTTAGACGCCGCTGGAGGCATGGCAAACGGCCCTCTCTTGGGATTCAGAGACCGTTTGCCGACGGCAAGATTGTGGTGTTTCCAAGCCCATTATTACAAAATCCCGCGGTATTCTCACCTAATTCACAAAACAAATTCCTCCCGTCGCTTTTTTTGACAAGAAAAATGTCATTAATTTCACAATAAGTAGTATTTTTTGTTGATTTTTGCGTGTTTAAACGTATCTTGTTTGGCTTAGCGTATAAAAACCCTATCGAAAAGAAACTGTGTATGATTACTATTTTTTATGATCTGGAAAGGAAAAGTGACGATGTCTGAAACAAAGAAGGGTATGGAATCTCTACAGTCCGAAGGACGGAAGTTTCCCCCACCGGCCGCCATTCAATCCAATGCATGGGTTGACAGCATGGAACAGTATGAAACAATGTGGAAGCAATCTATTGATGACCCGGATGGTTTTTGGCTGGAACAAGCCAAGAGTTTGACATGGTTCAAAGAGCCCACCCAAAGTCTGAAATATACATGGGACACCAAGGCCCGCAAGATTGAGCACACCTGGTTTGCTGACGGACAACTCAATGTTTCCTACAATTGCCTCGACCGCCATCTTGGCACACCGATCGAAAACAAGACCGCCATCGTATGGCAAGGTGAAGCCGAAGACGCTGTCAAGAAGTTTACTTACAAAGAATTGCACACCGAAGTCTGTAAATTTGCCAATGTCATGAAAGCCAAAGGTATCCAAAAAGGCGACCGCGTCGCGATCTATATGCCGATGGTGCCGGAACTGGCGATTGTCATGCTGGCCTGCACCCGTATTGGCGCCATTCACTCCATCATCTTCGGCGGCTTTAGTGCAGACGCTATTAAAGACCGCGTGAATGACTCTGACTGCAAGATGCTGATTACTTCGAATGTCTCGCTGCGTGCCGGAAAGCATATCCACCTGAAGAACATCGCCGATGAAGCACTTGACAAATGTCCCACCATTGAAAACGTTATCGTCACCGAAGTTAATGACGAACCCTGTGAGATGAAGCCCGATCGTGACCACTGGTATCACGACGAGATGGCCAAGGTCGATGCGGACTGCCCTGCTGAGCCGATGAATGCGGAAGACCCGCTGTTCATTCTGTACACCTCCGGCTCGACCGGAAAACCCAAGGGCGTGGTTCACACCACCGGCGGCTATCTCCTGCATACCGCCATCACTCACAAGACCGTCTTCAACATTCATGACGACGATATGTACTGGTGCACCGCCGATATCGGGTGGGTCACCGGCCACAGCTATATCGTCTACGGCCCGCTGGCCAACGGCGCGACCAGCTTGATGTTCGAAGGTGTTCCGACGTATCCGGATGCCGGCCGTTTCTGGCAGATTTGCGACAAGTTCAAAGTTACCGTTTTTTACACCGCGCCGACGGCGATTCGTGCCCTGATGCGTCTGGGCGAAGAATGGGTCATGAAGTATAAACTGGACTCGCTGCGGATTCTGGGCTCGGTCGGCGAACCGATTAACCCGGAAGCGTGGATGTGGTATTATGAAAAAGTCGGCCGCAACAAATGCCCGATCGTGGATACCTGGTGGCAGACCGAAACCGGCGGCTTCATGATTACCCCGATGCCGGGCGCCATGACGCTCAAGCCGGGCAGTGCTTCCCGTCCGTTCTTCGGCGTCGACCCCATCGTGTTGCGTGACGACAGAAGCGAATGCAGCCGGAACGAAGGCGGAAAACTCTGCATTCGTAAACCCTGGCCGGGGATGATGCGGACGATGTGGGGCGACCACGACCGCTTTATTGACACCTATTTCACCATGTACGATGACATCTATTTCGCCGGCGACGGCTGCCGCATCGACGAAGATGGTGATTACTGGCTGATGGGCCGCATTGATGACGTCGTCAATGTCTCCGGACACCGTATCGGTACGGCCGAAGTTGAGAGCGCACTGGTCAGCCATCCCAAGGTTGCCGAAGCGGCTGTTACGCCCGTCCCGCACGAGATCAAGGGACAGGGTCTGTATGCGTATGTCACGCTGGTCGAGGGCATCGAAGAAAGCGATGCCCTCAAGAAAGAACTGATCATGCACGTCCGCAAGGAGATCGGCCCCATCGCGGCGCCGGAAGCCATTCAGTTTGCACCCGCCCTGCCGAAGACCCGTTCGGGCAAGATCATGCGTCGTATTCTGCGCAAGATCGCCGAGAAGGACACCGGCAACTTAGGCGATATTACCACGCTGGCCGACCCGGGCGTCGTTGAAAAACTGATCGCCGGCCGCGGTTAAGAATTCGATTTTTCAAGCACAACGCCGGGCACGCTCTGTATCGCGTGTCCGGCATTTTTTCATTATTGAAAGGGATTGAACATGTCCGAACAAAAAGTAATGAACCGTTGGCTGGTTGTTTTAGGAGGCATTATGATCCAGCTTTGTCTGGGGGCTATTTATGCATGGTCCGCTTTTACAAACAAATTAACCGCGCAGGGATATGCTAAATGGCAAACACAGGTTATCTTTTCTGTAGGCCTGCTCACATTTGCCGTCGTTATGGCCCTGATCGCAGGACGTTGGCAGAAAAAAGTCGGACCCAAGAAAGTCGCCATTGCAGGAGGACTTGTTTTGGGGCTTGGCTATATTGTTGCCGGTTTATCCGGCTATAACTTCTGGGGCATTTTGATCGGTGTCGGCATTTTAGGCGGTGCCGGAATCGGCCTCGGCTATGTTTGTCCGATTGCCGCATTAGTCAAATGGTTCCCTGACAAAAAGGGATTGATTACAGGTCTGGCTGTTGCCGGATTTGGCTTCGGGGCACTGATCTGGATCAAGTTGACCGGGGGATTTAAGTTCGGCCCGCTTGATCTGACACCCGGATGGGAAGGTCTCTACGGAATGGGCTGGACGATTAGCCATGTCTTTATGCTGTATGGTATTCTTTTTGCTGCTTTGGTTATTATCGGAGCCATGTTCATGGTCGATCCGCCCGAGGGTTGGCTTCCGAAAGGGTGGACGCCGCCGCAGGCCCATGAAGCCGCTAATTCGGGTGGAATCAATTTGACAGAAAAGCAAATGGCCCAAACATCGCAATTCTGGATTTTGTTCCTGACCTTTACAGCCGGGGGCATGGCGGGACTCATGGTCATTGGCATTATTCGCCTGTTCGGCGTTGACTCTCTGACGGCCAATGGTATCGAGGCGGTCTCCGCGGCCACGATCGCGGGCACTGCAATGGGCTTATTCTATGCCCTTCTCAATGGTTTCGGGCGTATTGCCTGGGGAGCTATCAGTGACAAGACCGGTCGCAAGAACGCCATCATTCTAATGAGTGCCGCCCAGGGTGTCATGATGATCATTTTCTATTTCATTGGCGGCAATGAGACCGGACTATACATAGGGGCCGCCATCATCGGTTTTAACTTCGGCGGCAATTTTGCATTGTTCCCGGCTGCTACCGCTGATTATTTCGGCAACAAAAACGTTGGGACGAACTACCCATGGGTCTTTATGGCTTATGGTGTGGGCGGTTTGGTCGGCCCGATCCTCGGGGGCTATATGGGCGATCAGCAACTCTGGAAATGGGCCTTTATCCCCTGTGGAATCGCCTGTCTGGTTGCTGCGGGCCTTTCAACAATGCTCAAGCCGATCGATCACGCAAAGCTACAAGCTGCAAGTTAAATAAAATCGGAAATCGTTTCAAAACTGCCCGTTTCCTGCGGGCAGTTTTTTTATACTTACCTTGTCACTTCAATCGAAAAAGAGAAAACCAATTATTATCATTCATAACACAGGAGTTTTGTATGGCGTTTTGCACAGCAATTAACTGTATGGACGGGCGGGTTCAACTGCCGGTGATTCATTATCTCAAGGAACGTTTTGGGGTTGACTATGTGGATTCAGTTACGGAACCCGGGCCTGTTAAAATCCTTGCTGAACAGACCGATTCAGCATTGCTGGAATCTATTTTCAAGCGTGTTTCCATCTCCATCGGCAAGCATGGCAGCAAATCCATCGCTATCTGCGCTCATGCTGACTGTGCGGGAAATCCTGTTGATGACGAAACACAAAAAATCCAACTCAACACTGCGGCCGACATGTTACGAGAAAGATATCCCGGCATGGAAATCGTCATACTCTGGATCGACGCAAATCGGGATGTCCGTGAATTATCATAAAGAACGAAAAAACTGACTGGTGCAGCCAAAAACCAAGCCCCGCCACACTCAACGATGCCGGGGCTTTTGTTTTTTTAGCGGAATGCAACTTCGACTCTAATTTTTATCCTCTTGAACACTTCTGTACAAAACCTGGAGATTTTCCATGGCCTCCTCTTCAGGCAGTATCTGCCGGTATAGGGATAGCGCCTCGTCACGCCTGCCCAGCAATGCCAGGGCTGTGGCCATATTGGAACGATAGCGTGTGTTTTCCGGCTTCACTGCGGCGGCATCTGTGAAGTAAGACAGCGCCCTTTGGTAGTCTTTTCGGATCAGGCAGCACATGCCCATGTTGTTCAGCAACACCGGGTCATTGGGTCTCAATTCCAAGCCCGCCCGGAGAGTTTTCATGGCCTCCGGAACCCGCCGCTGACGCATTTGTAATGCCGCAAGGTCGTTATAGGCCGGCAGGAAATCCGGATACTGTGCTATAATCCGCCCGTAAAGCTGTTCGGCCTCGCCGTCTTTGCCCTGCGCCGACTGCATATCGGCCATCAAATACAGGGTCTTGGCCGTCGGCGGCCGGTCCGGGTCAAAGGGATCCTCCATCGGCGGCTGATTGGCGGCCCTGCTGGCCTGCATCGTGCTGCCATTGGGGGGCAGTTCGCAACCGGCCATCAAAAAGATAAGCGAGACACACGTCACCATGATGTAATAATGTTTCAACTGCATTTTATGCACCAGTTCTGAACCACGAATTAACACGAATACACACGAAATAAAAATACAAGGAACCGCGGATTTCACGGATAAAAACAACTTAAATTAACGCAAGCGACGCAATAGACGCTATTGTCTTGACACTGATTAATGTTTTAAGGATACAAGGACCCAAGAAGTCAAGAAACCGCGTGGGTGCCACCGTCGCTTCCAGCATGCTGCCAGACAAACTGCCCACCCTACCGGGTTGATTAAAACTGAACTCCCATATCATACCCTTTGCCCATATCCGTTGTTTTCTCAGTTTCAAGGACTTCAATAACGGCATTGGACTTCATGCCTTCGCCACCGGGCATTCCGCTGACAATTTTGATCTTGCTGTCAGAAATACCGCCAGCCAGCAGTTTCTCATAGACCGTCTGTGCGCGAGACTGGTACAACAGCGGTTCGGTCTTACCCTGATGGACGGTGATCTGTCCCGGGTTTTCCTGGAAATGCTGAACCAGCGCCGCCAGATCCCGCTCGCCCAAGCCGTTCAATTGCGCGCTGTTGTTGACAAAGTGATAGGGATACAGCGTGTGCTGTGCAATGACCGCATTCTGGATCATTAAATCCGAATAGGTGTCAACAATTTTGCGATTGACCTGGGATTCGTCCACGGTAGGACCGGCCTGCTGCTCCTGGCACCCACAGAAGACCACGACACAAACTAAACTCATTACAAACATTTCTTTAAATCTCATGTTCAGATTCTCCTATGATAAAATGGGTTATTGTAATGCCTCACCTAACGAGATTATTGCCGGGCCGATCAACACAATCAGAACCGCCGGAAAAATAAATAAGATCATGGGAAAAAGCATTTTGACACTCATTTTCTCCGCCACTTCCTGAGCCACGAAGCTTCTTTCTTCACGAATTGAAGCGGCAAAGATTTGGAGGGTTTCAGCAATACTGGTGCCGAAACGGTCTGTCTGGATGAGAATCGCCGCCAGCGACTTCAATTCGGCGACCCCCGTTCGATCAGCCATGTGTTTCATCGCCTCAATACGGGTCACGCCCAGATGCATCTCAAAATTGGTCAACGACATTGCTCCCGACAAGACCCGACTTACCTGACGGATTTCATCAGCCACGATGTTCCAGGCCATATCCAGACCTAAGCCGGACGAGACACAAATCTCCAGTAAATCAACGGCTTCGGGCAGATGACGGTAAATCTCGTCATGCCGTTTTTTCATCTGGTACACAAGAAAGAGATTCGGCAGAAAAAAAGAAACCGTCGCTCCCAAAAAAATCAGTGTCATTTTTGAGCTAAAAATCATCTCCGTCGGAATAAGGAGGACCGCCGTTAACAAGAAACCGACCATAAATAAAAGGACCTTAACGCCGGTATAAATGGCAGGTGCGTAGGGATTCAGGAAACCGGCCTGGATCATCTGTTCCCACAGCGAGGACGATGCACGACTGTGAGAGGCGATATTTCCAATCTTCTCGACAAACTTGAGAATTCCCCCGGATTGTTCAGTCTTCTTGGAAAACGGATCGTCTTCGAAGACACCCACCATTCGAGTCTCAATGGATTTCTTTTTATCTGAACGATATAAAATGATCGAAAATCCAATCAGGATCACCGCAAAGAATACAAGAACCGCGACCGCTATTTCAATTCCTGGAAATCCCATCTCTTTCTATCCTGTTTTCATCCACAGATTTCACTGATTAACACAGATTTTATAACCACGAAAAACACGAACGAACACGAAATAAAAAAACAGAAAACAAGTTCATCCCGACACATCGGGATTTCGCTTCGCCCAACTCGCGGGTTCACACGGTTTTTCTCAACTTACAGCTCACATCTGCTAGCAAGATGCCGGCGGAACAAATACATCAATATTTTATTTTTGCCAGCTTATTCATCATCCATGAACCCAGCATAATCATGACAAACATCAGAACCAGTAAAAAATTGCCTGTCCGAGTTGTGTAAAGCGGTTCCATATATTCACGATTCATGGCGTTCAGAAGAAAAAACAAAAAAATCGGCATTGAAATCAGAACTATCTTGCTGAACTGCGTCTGGGCCGTCAGGACACGAATTCGCTTATTCAGCCATATCCTTGACCGTATGACCGAAGACAAACTGTCCATCAGGTCCGCCAGATTGCCGCCGCTTTGGACCTGCACCGTCACCGCGGTAGAAAACAATTTAAATTCCGTATTCCGAGTTTCCTTTGCTGCCTTCTTTAACGACCCTTTGAGATCGCTGCCGAATGCCTGCTCCTGAACGATCTGACGAAAGATCACTCCCACCGGATCACTGATCTCTTCTGCAATCAACTGGAACGCTCCGATCAACGGATGCCCCGCCCGCAGGGCGCGTCCGGCAATGCCCAGTGAATCCACCAACTGCCGCTCAAAAAGATTAGCCCGCTTCAGAATGCGATTTTGTGTATATTGCAGAAAAATGTAAATCGTAGCCAGCACGCCGCATGCACCCAACCATACGCCGCCAAGCAAATTGTAAATAATGATGAATGCAAACACCGCCGCACCCAATACCCCAAAGACCACCGCCCTGAATGGGACTTTCCAACCGGCATCACTTATCCAGTGATTTACTCTCTCGGCGAGGGTAAACGTCTCTTTCTCGGTGGTTTCTCTCGGCGTCTGCTCAATCTGCAGGTCACGCCACAGACGGAGTGTCTCGGAATCTTTACTGGCCTCCGAGGTCAGTCCGAGGCGTCTTCGGACCCCTTCGAGCTTAAACAGATACCGCCCCAGCCACAGAAACACGCCAATGCACCAGACAGACACTACCAGCAAAAAAAGCACCACACTAATAAAAGAATCAACATTGATCGTTGGGTCTGGATTCATACCTGTCTTCGCCCTTACTTTTCTTTTTTAGCCGCGGCGGTTTCCAGCACTCTGCGCTGGAACATCGTTACCGGAACTTCCACTCCGGAGGCAAGGAGTTTTTCGACAAGTCTCGGTCGCACACCACAGCACTCAAATTGCCCGTATGCATTGCCCTCAGAATCCACGCCCTGCTGCTGGTAACGAAAAATATCATTGAGGCAAACTGTATCGCCTTCCATCCCTGTGATCTCAGAAACATTGACGATCTTACGACGACCGCCCACCAACCGGCCGATCTGAACCAAGACATCCAGCGCCGAACTGATTTGTTCACGAATCGCCTTAACCGGAATGCTCATCCCTGCCATGGAGACCATGTTTTCAAGGCGGCGGAGTGCGTCCCTGGGGCTGTTGGCATGAATGGTCGTCATAGAGCCCTCATGGCCGGTATTCATGGCCTGAAGCATGTCCAAGGCCTCGTCGCCTCGTACCTCGCCCACCACAATGCGGTCGGGCCGCATACGCAGACTGTTGCGGACTAAATCGCGCTGAGCAATCCGACCCTTGCCCTCGATATTCGGCGGGCGTGTTTCCAGACGGACCACATGTTCCCGCTGCAGCTGCAGTTCAGCCGCATCTTCGATCGTCACCACACGTTCTCCGGCAGGAATCCATTTGGACAGCGCATTTAAAAGTGTTGTTTTTCCTGTTCCGGTACCGCCTGAAATCAGGATATTGATCTTGCATTGGACACACGCTTCCAGAAAGAATACCATATCTTCTGTTACTGATTCCAGTTCCAGCAGTTTTTGGATATCGATCGGATTGGTCCCAAACCGACGAATACTGACGGAAGGGCCATCCAGCGTCAACGGCGCGATAATCGCGTTGACACGGGAGCCATCGTCCAGGCGGGCATCGAGCATCGGCGTACTTTCATCGATGCGGCGGCCCACATTGGTCGCAATGCGCTGAATGACCCGCATCAGGTGCGCATCGTCCTTAAATGTCACCCTTGTCTTTTCCAGGCGACCCTGTCGTTCGATATAGACCTGCTTGGGACCATTAATCAGAATATCGCTGATGAGGGGGTCTTTAAGTAAAATCTCTATCGGGCCCAGCCCAAATATCTCATCCATCACTTCACGCAATAAGTTCTGTTTTTCCGGACCGGTCAGCGGATACTGTTCCTGCGTCAGCATCGCATCGACTTTGGCCGAACACTCTTTCTGAAGCTGTTCCAAAGGAAGCTTCTGCACCTCGTGAAGATTCAGGGCGCTTAACAGTCGCTGATGCACACCAGCCTTGATCCGGTGCATCGTCTTTTTTTTGTCGTCACCGCGTTCGCCGCTTCCAATGCCGCTTGTATCCATTATAACTTAGTCCTTAGCCTATTAGTTCGTAGTGTTCAGTTCGTGGTTCGTAGTCATGTTATTCGTCTGAATGTGATTGGATCCGGTCGACCAGTTTCTGCAAATCCTTACGCATTGCCGAACGGGGCGCCGCATCGGCCAGCGGCTTTGCGACATTCAAGGATTTTTCGGCATTCGGCCAGTCACTGCAAATTGACACCACATTGTCAGCACCCAAGACACGTCTGCTGTCATCAATACTAATCAGGGAACCGCTTTTGCCAAACCGGCTTTTGGTGTACCGATTGGCCAGGGGGATGATCTTGTCCTCGGAAAGCCCCAAATCCTTAAACATCTTGATGATCGAACGGGCAAACTTGAGGTCCTTGAGCGTCAACTGGAAGACCACGATCGTAAAATCACTGAGTTCACTGAGCATCTTGACCGTCTGTTCATCCATTCGCGGCGCATCTACGACGGTATAGCCATACGCCAGCCGGCACGCATGGAGTACATCGGACAACCCCTGGGAACCCCATCCTTTTTCAGTCTTATTCGACTTGCCCGCTGAACTGAGCAGAATATGGAAGTCCTCCTTATAGGCACAGGAACTGGACTGGATCAGGTGTTTATCGATCTTGCCTTCGTAGGTCAGGACATCGTCAATACCGTATTCGGACTTAATATCCAGAAACGCTGAAGCAGCCCCATAACAGCGGTCCAGATCGATCACCAGAACCCCCTTGGAGGTTTTGAGCCGCAGCTCATTGGCAAGATTCAAGGCGATCGTCGTAGCTCCGCAACCGCCGCTGGCTGAGAATACGGTCAGAACAGAGCCGGTTCTTTGTTTAACGCCGGTATGCGTCAGTAAACGGGCCATCACACCGGAAAGCTGTTCGTGGATCGAGCCCTTCTGGAGAAAATGGCGGGCGCCGGCCAGCATGGCCGAGAGAATCAGTTCCTGATTCATATTCTCCGAGATCACAATGGTGCACAGATGGGGATTGTCGCGAACCATGGATTCCAGATCTTCAAGGGCCGCCTGCGGGTCCGGATCAATATCCACGATGCCGGCGCACACCCCGGAGGTTTCCAGATATTTGTCTATCCGGCCGGTATCCGGCAGAACCTGATCGACCTCGATCGGCGAGCCGTTACGGGCAACCGCATCGATCTGAGAGACCATATCCTGGTCTTTCGTGATTAAAAATATTTTTGTTTTCGGAGTCATGAATCACCTCATTAAAAGTCAGCCTTTTTCATCTTGTTTTAGGACCCTCATCCGAAAGAATCCTTATCCATTACTCCTGTTCCTGTCTTTTCTTTAGTTCGTAGTTCGTAGTTCGTAGTTCGTGGTTTTTAAATCGTATCCGGGTTCATGTCCGCCTGGCTGGCCGGTGCCTGATCTCCATACTCATCCCAGGCACCGGGGCCGTTCAAGTTGTCCAGCCCCAGTTTACGCAACCATTCGGCGTCAATCATATCGAGTTTGCTCAGATCCTGTACCTCGATATCGCCGTCAATATAGAGTTTCCAATCGTTCGGGGCCTTATGCAGAAGTCCCGGCAACGGCGCTTTGTTCGGATCGATATTCATCGGTTCGACCAGATTGGCGGTTACCAGAATGACCAGTTCGGTTTCTTTTTGCTGATAGCGAACCGACCGGAACAGCGGGCCCAAGACCGGCAGATCGCCCAGACCGGGAATGCTCGAATTTGTGGACGTTGCCGAATCGCTGAGCAAGCCGGCCATGGCAAAGCTCTGACCGCTTTTCAGTTCGACGGTCGTTTGGGCCTTTCGCGACAGAACGCCGGGAACCGAGGTACCGTTGACGGTCGTGCCGTTGACATAATCCAGTTCGCTGACTTCCGGCGAGGCATACAGACGAATCGTCCCGTCGCCGAGAACAACCGGCTTGAATGTCAGCCGCACACCATATTCCCGGTATTCAATAGAAATAGCGGAGCCGCCGCCGCCACCGGTGCCTGAACTCTGAACCACCGGCACCGGGAACTCACCACCGGCCAGAAAACCGGCTTCTTCGCCATTGAGGGCCACTAAGGTCGGATTGGCCAATAAACGCAGATATTGATTTTCAGCCAAGGCCTCCAGGAAAAACGCAAGATCGGCTCTTGTCACAACGCCAAAGGCGGTTACCGACGAACCAACCTCGTAGTCCATTATTGAGTCGGGTGCAATCGTATATGAATCCGCAAGTGCCCCTCCCGGACGAATCCCGCTTTGAAAATCCGTCCCTGCCTGGACCCAGTCGACCCCCAACTTCCTCAGGCCCGTTTTGGTCACTTCGGCGATACGCACCTGCAGCTGCACCTGCTGCACACCCGCCACATCGGTCATGTCAATAAACTGGATATTCTTTTTGTCCAGGAATTCCTGCAATTGAGCCGCCTTGTCGGCGCTCCTGTGCGAGCCGCGGATAATGAGATTTTCGCCGGATTCGGATAACTGCAACGACGACTGCGGGAACAGGTCGCCCAGTGTGGCACGAATTTTCTCCACATCCAAAACCACGTTGACTTTTTTCTGCAGCACCTGCGTTTCATCCTCGCTCCAGAGCAGGATGTCGGTCGTGCCGATCTTCAGGCCCTGAATCAGCACCTGATCGGCGGTCAGCACCTTGATATCAGCAATCGCCGGGTCGGTTACGGCGACTCGAACCACCTTCCACGGCGTCTGCAATATCTGCGACTGCCGGTGCAGGATCGACACCTCGGAAGCGGCGCCATCGGTGGCAAGGCCCACGACGGCCTGGGCAGGCACTGCCATGAAAATCAACAGCAGACCAGCCAACATTAAACCATTTACCGTTGCCCCCGCATTTCGGTACCTTTTTGTCTTATGCATTTGTATCCCCTTAAACTATTGCCTACTGCCTATTTCCTATTGCCTATTTCAAAATGGGTTCGTTTGGTATTTTTTACTCTGCGGCCTTGATTTCTTCGCCTTTTACCTTAATCTCTGTATCCTCAACATTGGCTCCGCGGATCACTGTTACTTCCCAAGCCGACGACGGCTCCGGATCGAGGGCTGTTCCGATACCCGGCTGCATTTCGCCGCCGGCCTGACCCCGGACGATCGGATCGATCAGCATCCCGCGGCGAGTCAGTTTGCCCCGGTTTAAGACCGTCGGATTCGGATCGATCGCCATCTTGTCCAGCGGACTGCGTATCGACACGGAAATTTCCCCGTTGGCCGCGGCCAGTTGGAGGGCCTCGGCCTGCTTGGTGTCCAGTTTCAGGGTTACGGTTACGGTACGGGCCGACCGAGCTGCTCTGGATGACCCCTTCTCTTCATCTTTTATATCTTCCAGTTGCCCCTCGATGGCAAGGACCTCGACGCGTTCCAACAGTGTGGTGGAAACCGCCTCGCCTTTGCTATCTTTCGAGCCATAACCGCCACGCAACTGGAAAGAAGCCAATACGTCCACAACACAGCCCGGATAGAGCAGGCCACCGGTGACCTGGCTGCTTGCCAGTGATACACTGACCGCCCGCATGCCGGGTTCCAGTCTCGAAATAAGATCGGGGATACTGCCACCGGTTTCAAGGTAATTGGCCATTAAAACGCCGCCTTTGACAACATCTTCCGAGAGGGTTCTGTTGACCACCAGGGCGAGATTGGACATGTATCTGTCCGAGGAAAGTTCGTGCTGTTTGACCGTTCCCATGGTTACATCGTCAGCGGTTAAACGGGTCCCCTTGGGCAGATTACGAGCCGCCATGACAACCGCAATATCTCTGCCGCCACCTGAAAACAGTCCCTTAGACTGTACCGCACTGACCAAAACCACCGCGCAAATGCCCGCAACAATCCCCAGAACCACCAGCAAAACTATTGTCATCTTCATATTGACTCCCTTTTTTAAGTATTCAGAATTCAGATGTCAGAATTCAGATTACGGGCCTTCTTTAGACATTGTCATTCTTGCAGTCAATGTTGTCGGGGTCGGTAACAGGCCGGTCAGTTTTAGAATGTCGACATCCGCCACCGGAACAATGATCTGCACAGTCACCGTATCCCCCACGATGTTACCGGTGGGATAATCGTCCGCACCATACGTCACCGAAGGGGTATAATTGACTTTTCCTTTGTCCATCTCCGCGTTGGTCATCAGTTCATCAATGAGGGAAACTGTCTGAGCGGAATCGATCGTCGGGCGGATCGCATAGCGAACAGCGTGACGGGCCACATTGGTGGCCTGCTGCCATTTGATGAACAACCAGCCGTACTTAATGCCACCAAAGGTCAAGATCAACAGGAGCGGCAGGATGAGCGCCGCTTCGACGACCATTGTGCCGCGACGCGATTTGTTGTTTCTCGGATCATCCATAATGCTCACCTCATTTCAGTATCAACCACGGATTCCGCAGATTTACGCGGATTATTGCTCAAACTCGAAATCCGAATATCGAAATACGAAACAAACACGAAATTCAAATGACCAAAATCTCAAACTCTCAGCAATCGGCGTTTTTGTTTTAAACATTTGTGTTTTGAACCTTTAATATTGTTTCGGATTTCGTGCTTCGGATTTTACTACTTTAAACCGTGTAATCTGTGGACCTAACTTAGCCAGGAATAAACGGCCGCGACAACCAGTCCGGCAAAGATCGCCGGGCCGTAGGGAATGGTCAGGGCCGTCTCGTCGTCGGCGGTTTCCATGGGCGCCGCATATTTGGCGGCGCCTCGCGTACTGAGAAAGAACATAAATGATACCATCATAACCCGTATGTTATTCAGTACCTCAAAGAACCGCCGGGCAAATATCGCTTTACAAAGAGCCAAAACAACCGCGCAAATCGAAATCGCCACGAGGGCTACAACCCCGCCAGGCAACCCCAGCCAGGCACCAACCGCCGCCATGAACTTGGCATCGCCCGCGCCGCCGCCGGCAAAGACAAACAGCACCACATAGGGCAATCCCAAGAATACCATCGCCAGTAATGAACTTTTCAAACCGTCAAACCCATCGAACCACACCGCCTGAATGAAACCAGCTGCCAACAGCGGCAATGTCAAAAGATTCGGAATTCGTCGGCTCTTAAGATCCCACAGGGCCGCAACCAGTGAGGCGACCAAAACGACGCCCCACTGGAATAATGCAGCACTTTCTGTTGTTGAAGTCATCAACAGCAAACTTACAATAAAAGTCTCTTCTAGGTTGTTGCATCACGAAGCGCCGTGAACCGGTTTTCCACATTCTGGCCAAGCCCTGTGATGATCGCAATCAGACCCGCAACGATCAGCGCTGCGATGACAGCCCACTCAACCGTTTCCAAACCACGTTCGTCTTTGATAAATCTTTTGAATGTGTTCATTTTCAAACCCTTTCTACAAAAAATGCTTTTGTTTTCGCCCTTCCATAGTTCTTTTTTTACGCCGCTAATCGTTAGCTGCGTTCTTTTCGCTTTTTTCAGCCACCCCGGATCAAGTCCGATGCAAGCTCCATTCACAGAGTACAAAGTGAACTCTTAAGCTCCTGATGATCTCGTTTTATTGATTTCAGTTTTCAATCGGCCCTTTTCATCATCCTTCAAAATTAACCCCTCCTTCGACAGCACCCGTAAAATCCGGCGTATCAATGCTGATATTGTACACGATGTCAAATAAAATAACAAGGAAAACAAGCTGTTTTTGAATAAAAAAAAAGCCGTCTGCAGCCGTTTACAATTGACCGATAAAACGCGATAGCGAGCATCGGAACAGGGGGCATTATCGGACAACAAGGTCCGATATTCGTATTTCCACGGATATTTTTTGCCTTTCCCTGAAAATATTTTTTGGATTTTTTCGTTTTTTTTGCCCCCATACGCCGATTTTTTAGCGTAAAGGGTGATAATAGATGGTACAATAGGCCTGAGCTTTGAGGTTTGAGACTTGAGGAGGTTCGCAGGTGCGGCTTCGCTCGGGACAGATTTGCGGCTTGAAAAGTTAATAGGAATACGCGAATATAAGGATGGTTATATCCTCTCTATATTCCTATATTCTTAAAACTGATGTCTGCTTGCCGGGTCGCAGCTCAGAGAGCGCCTGCCGCGACGGGCGACGGCACGGCGGGAAGACCGGAAACCTGAAGACTGAATTCATGGGAGAAGATCATGAAGATTACAAAACAATTCACCGATAATCAAAAACGACACGGTATTGCGCTCATTTGGGTGATGCTTCTTTTTATGGTCCTGATTGGCATCGCGGGATTATTGATCGACCTTGCGCGCATCTACCTGACCGCCCAGGAGTTACACAATACCGCCGACGCAGCAGCCTTGGCCGGCTCACGATATGTATCTGTATACGGAGACCCCAACTATCCTGACGCAAGAGCCAAGGCGCAGGAATACGCCGCAGTAAACTATGTGACCAAGTTGCCAGTCAATCTCGACTTGAATATGGGCAACATCGATTTAGATCCTGATGAGAACGGGAACTTGGCCGGGGACATCGTCATCGGACGCTACATTATGCAGTACGCCACCGATGATGACCCTGATACGGAACCCTTCCTTGTAATGAGCCCCAGCGAACTGCTGATTAACAAAGGGGCCAACGCCATGAAGGTCGTTGCCCGAAAAGACGGCATTATTAACCAGAAACTGTCGCTGCTTTTCGGTCCGATCTTTGGGATTGACGATGTCGGCATCCGGCGATATGCCATCGCCTTTACCTACAATGCCTCCGGTGCAGGCCTGATCGCGCTGGCCCACAACCCTGACCAACCGGGGCTTCTGATTCACGGCACGCCCTACTTAAATGTCAACGGCGGGTCCATCCAAGTCAACTCCATTGATGTTGACGCGCTGACTCTTAAAGGACAAAGCATTGATATCAATGCCCAGGATATTAATATCACCGGCGACTTTATCGATAAGGGCTTTGATGTCGGCGAGGATATTGTCTATAACGATATCACGTCGTCGCTGAACACCGGCATGCCAGCCGAACCGGATCCTTATGAACTCCTGCCGGAACCGGTTTATTCCGATGCCCCTGAAGACGATCTTTCACCTAAAGACCCAAATACAGGCGAACCAATGCTTCTCAAAGTGACCACGGGCGAAACCGTTACCGTTCAACCGGGGTATTATTCGATGGGTATCCAGAATAACGGCGGTGTACTCATCATGGAACCGGGGATTTATCATCTGGGCGGTGACACGACCAAGAATGTAGCAAACGGCGGCCTAAAAATCTTAGGTGGTGATTTATACGCCAATGGGGTTTTGCTTCATATTGTGGACAATGGTGAGTTGTATCTTGGCGGAAACGGGCATATTGAAGTATCACCCTATCAATCCGATCCCTACAAGGACTTTTCCATTTTCCAAAGTCGCGACAATGATAATGAGGCCACGATCATTGGAACCGGTGATCTGGATCTTGCCGGCAAACTGTACTTTCCGGAAAATCATGTCGAAGTACAGGGCAACGGCGACAGCATCGGAACACAACTGATCGCCTACACAATTGGCATCGGCGGCACCGGCGAAGTGATCATTAACTACAACGGCAAGCCCGAACCGGCGAATAAATCCTATCTTGTGGAATAGAGAAACGAACGACATGGACACACTCGAGCAAGGATGCAAAAAGTGCCGGTTTCAGCCGATCGTTCTGAGTCTGGCAATGGGCATCGTCACGTTTTCCCTATACCTGCCGACACTTCACTTTGATTTCGTTCATTTAGACGACTTCAGCTATGTTGCAGACAATCCGTTCATTGAATACGGGCTGAGTTTGCAGAATGTGCAAATGGCACTCACTTCATTTTTTCAGAAAAACTGGCATCCGCTCACATGGCTTTCCTATATGCTGGATTATGAACTGTTCGGGCTTAATCCCAGAGGCTATCATTTAGTCAATATTCTGTTTCACACGGCTAACGGTATTCTGCTTTTTTGGGTTCTGCGGTGCCTGACCGGGGCAACATGGAAAAGTTTTCTCGTAGCCGCATTGTTCGCCTGGCATCCGCTGCACGTGGAATCGGTGGCGTGGATCAGCGAACGGAAGGATGTCCTGTGCGCCTTTTTCTGGATACTAACACTGTGGGCCCATTGGCGCTACGCCCTTAAGCCCTGTGCAAAGCGTAACTTGCTGACTCTGGCGTTTTGCTTGTTGGCCCTGATGGCCAAACCGATGGCGGTAACGCTGCCCGTCGTCCTTTTACTAATGGATTTCTGGCCATTGAAGCGATTTGGCAAGCCAATTGAAACTGGTGGGTCACTAAGGCAGCAGGCCGGACGGCTTATTCTTGAAAAGACGGCTCTTTTTATTGCGGTGCTGTTCACTTGCATTCTCACACTTCGAGCACAGCATCTTAGCGGCGCGGTCAAGAGTTTTGACTATTTATCGCCGCTGCCCCGCATCACAAACACCTTCATCGCCTATCTTTCATATCTTCGCATGATGGTCTGGCCGGTCGATTTAGCGGTTATTTATCCGCATCCGCACCAACTCCGGCCGATCACTGGAATACTCTGCACAATCCTCTTTATAGCGGTTACGGTATGGGCCTGCAGAATATGGAAAAAGTATCCTTTTTTCACGGTCGGGTGGTTCTGGTATGTCATTACGCTGGTTCCGGTCATCGGCATCGTCCAAGTCGGCGTTCAGGCACTGGCAGACCGGTACACTTATATCCCGCTGGTCGGCATATTTATTATTGCGGTATGGGGTCTTGAATTTATCGCAAACAAACGCCCTGTCCTGAAACCGTTTATATTTGCCAGCTTGTGTGTTGCCCTTGCCGGATGTCTTTATTTAACACGTATGCAGATCTATCGCTGGAAAGACAGCATCACATTGTTTTCCCATACGCTATCGGTCACGGATAACAACTGGAAGGCAGATTGGGCAATCGGATGCGCCCTCAATCAAGAGAAACAGTTCGAGACTGCAGAAATCCACTTAAAGAAAGCCATTGCTGTCGAACCTAATGAGAGTCTTATGTTCGTAAATCTGGCCCAAAGTTTATCCGGGCAGAGAAAAACAGATGAAGCCATCATGGCTCTACAGGAAGGATTGAAAATTAATCCCGATAGCGCTCTCATTTATTACGAGATGGGAAAGCTGCATTATGCAGATCATTCCCCGGAGAAGGCTCTTGTTGATTTCCAAAGGGCCCAGAACCTCAAACCCGGATCCCGCAAAGTAATATATCAAATCGTCTGGCTTCTATCCACTTATCCGGATGAGACCATACGAAACGGACAAGAGGCCGTAGGACTTTGCGAGAAGCTTGATTTTCTCGAAATACCGGATGCAGAATATTTCTGTGTTCTGGCCGCGGCGTATGCCGAAATCGGACTGTTTGAGGATGCAGTTGTAACCGGCGAAAAAGCCTTGAACACAGCCATAAACAAGAATACTACTAGCGCGGAAATGATCCAAACGATCACGGACTGCCTAGAGCAGTATCAACAAGGCCTGCCCTACCGTGACGTACTGCCTTTGACGGAATGAGATGCCCCGAAAAGCACGAAACATAAGTTTTTATATCGACTCTCGTATCTCATGAGGCCATCGCAAAGAAAACTGTCTTAAAAAGTGATTTTAGCCGAATATTACTGTATTACTTTTCATTTTTAACTTTATTACTATGAAAAAATTATGGCTGACAGAGCACCTGTAATCGTCATTGGGGGAGGGTTCACAGGGTTGTCCTGCGCTTACGAGTTGGCTAAAAATGGTGTCTCTGTCGTCGTTCTGGAAAAGGAATCGGACTTAGGCGGCATGGCTTCAAGCTTCAAGATCAAAGGGAAAAACATCGAAAAATTCTATCACCACTGCTTCTGCCACGACCACTCTATTATAAACTTAGCCCAACAACTGGGCTGCGGGGACCAACTTACGGGAACTCATAGTTCCGTGGCTACTTATATCAACGGAAAGTTCTATCGGCTATCCGGACCCTTGGATGTGCTGCGGTTTAAGCCGTTGAACTTTAGAGATCGAATTCGGTTAGGGCTGCTTGTTTTGAAAGCCTCTCGTATCCAAGATTGGAAACCGCTGGAATCTCTTACGGCGATGGAATGGCTCAAGGGTCAGTGCGGCCCGGAGGTTTACCGTGTGGTCTGGGAACCCTTACTGCGAGGGAAATTCGGGGCCCATGCCGACACTATTTCAGCAGTTTGGATCTGGAATAAACTTAAATTGCGAGGCACAAGCCGAAACTGGAAGCGACAGGAGAAACTGTTATACTATCGCGGGGGATTTGCGTTATTGGTTGATCGGTTGAGTCACGCTATCTGCAAGAAAGGAGGGAATGTCAGGACCCGCTGCGATGTTTCTTCAATTATCTGTTCGGATAATCGAGTCCAAGCCGTAAAAACATCTGACGGGACTATAGAAGCCCAAAGCGTTGTCGTGGCTACAGCATTGCCAGTCGCAGCAGATCTACTGTCAGAAAGCATCGATTCTGACTATATCGCCAGCCTGCGACGCATTGAGCATCGCGCCAACCTATGTTTAGTTCTGGAGTTATCCGAACGTCTTTCGAGCTTTTATTGGCTTAATGTTAATGATCCAAACGTTCCTTTTGTCGCCGTGATCGAACATACGAACTTTCAGCTGCCGGAAGATTATGCCGGCAAAAAAATAGTCTACTTTTCTAAGTATCTTTCGGTTTCGGATCCTTATTACCAAATGACAGGGAGCGAAGTGCTTTCTTCTTTTTTGCCACATATCAAGCGGATGTTTCCACACTTCAAGGACTCCTGGATTGAAAATTACTATCTATGGAAATCGCCCTATTCACAGCCGGTTGTTGGCAGGGACTACAGCCAGATCATTCCTTCTGTCCGGACCCCCATCAACGGCCTCTATTTGTCCACCATGGCTCAGATTTACCCGGAAGACCGCGGTATCAATTATGCCGTTCGAGAAGGAATGTATTTGGGACAACTGTTGGTGAAACAATTGTCAAACAATTAAATATCGTATTTTCATTAAAGAAACATAGGACATGCAACAATCAAATATTACTCTAAGGATCTTATTCATATGCCTCATTTCCCTGGTTATTCTTTCCGGTTTCACTTTTTACAATGGGGTGTTGTCCAAACTTGATGAGGATATGCGTCAACGTTCAATCTCCATCCTGGTTAGACTTACCGCCTTTTTCGTGGTTGAAACTGCCTTCATACTATTTCTCATTCACAATAAAACACTGAAGGGGAACCTTCCTTCTGGAAAACAAACGGCTTTGATACTCGCACTGATTATTCTTAACGGCACACTCATTCGATTGTTTCTCGCATATTACTGTTTTGGGAATTACGACATGCATTCTTATCAATTGGTTTCAGACATCGTTTCTAAGGGCGGCAATGTCTATGCAGAAACAGATCGTTACAACTATTCCCCGGTCTGGTTTACTTTATTAGGGGTATTTTCAAAAATACATGGTCATCTATCCATACTGCCTTTTCATTTTATCGTGAAATCTTTGATTACCGGGATCGACCTGCTGACTTTAACATTTCTTCTTCTCATCGCCAGAATAGAAGGTGCTTCGCTTATTAAGATTTCAGTGTTTTATTATTTAAACCCTATTTCCTTTTTATTAACGGGTTATCATGGACAATTTGAAAATCTTGCGGTTTTAATGGTCGTCATTGGGATTTTCTGTTATCTCAAACTAAAAAACAATCCACCCGGCGGCAAAACACTCCTTTGGATTTTTATGACCCTGGGACTTATTATCAAACATAATGTGTTTTATGAGTTGATTATCGGGTTACACGCTGCATTCAAACGTTGCTCCATTAAGATCCTCCTTTTATCAGTCTCGCTGATTTTATTTCTATCCTTATTCATTCCTTATTGGGAAACTGGAAAGACCGGGATCTTACAAAATGTATTTGGATACAGCGGCATGAATGAGGTCAATTACGGTATGGCATACATCGCATACCACTGGTTCCCCCAATTAAAGTATATGTTTATTGCAGGGATGTGTATTTTTCCATTTTTATTAAAACGTGAAGACATCATCAGCCGCTGTCTCTTGGGCTTTTTATTCTTTGTGACTTTTTGTACCGGAATGAGTATTCAATACTTCGTGTTGCCGATCGCACTGGGAAGTTTGAGACCAACCAAAGGTTTTTTATTGTATTCTCTTGTAGGTTCTCTTGTCATCCTGGGAAATGAAAACAACTTAAATATTCCTCTTTTCAATGTCTTCTTTTTGAACACACTTTGGATCGGAGCGATCTATTGGTTTTCACTCGAGTTATGGAAAAAGATTTGATAAAAAAACCGTCTAATAAAGAACACGTCTTTCTAGGATGCATTATTGTACTGGCAGGCGCTCTACTGCTGGCAAACCTGGGAAATCATTACCTGTGGCAGGATGAGGCGCAAACCGCGCTCATTGCCAAGACCGTCATGGCGCGTGGACTGCCCTATGGGACCGACGGGACGAACTACTTTTCCCAAGAAAACGGAGCGGAATACGGCCCGAACTATATCTGGAAATGGCACACGTGGCTGCCGTTTTACATCCTGGCGGGCGTCTTTAAGATTTTTGGGATCAGCACCTTTACCGCCCGACTGCCCTTTGCCTTGTTCGGCATCGGCACTTTTCCGCTTCTGTATTTCTATACGGCTGACCTATTCAAAAACAAACGAATCGCCGTCTTCACAACACTTCTACTCATAAGCTGTATTCCTTTTTTGATCCTTTCGCGTCAATGCCGATACTACAGCATGACCGCCTTTTTTTCCGTTCTGAGTCTTTATGCTTATCATCATATTCTTAGAAACGGAAATGTTCCATTTTATTATTTATCATCGCAACAACGCTGTTGTTCCAAACCCATTATATTTATTTCGCCACTGTCTTTGCAACCATCGGAATCCATTGTCTTTTGTTTCATCGAAACCAATGGCGCCACGTCGGATTGGCCTGTGCCGGATCAATTGCGCTGTCTATCCCCTGGATCCTGTGGCTGTCAACTGCAAAATTCAGTCAACGTTACGGACAGCATAATTTCGACTTTGTCCGATCAGTTGCAATTGCTCTCGTTTATATTACCAAAGCCCATAAATATATTTTTCCGGCATATTTGCTTCTTGTTCCCATTTTGATTTTACTTTTACAAAAGCTAACAAAGAAGCATCCCTCTTATCAAATACACAAAACGGACTGGAGTGCCATCGCAATTCCTGTGTTGTTTATTTGTATCACCGTGGCAACCCTAGCCTTCTCTTGGCCATATACATATATACGCTATCTTTGTCCTGTGATACCAATCTTATTGATGACAGCCGGATTTATCGTAAATATGGCATATAGAATATTCCGTTGTGCAGGCATCGCTGTATTGGCACTGGTGATCACTGCTCAACCAGCACCTGATTTCATTTATGAATTAACACACAACTATGACGGGCCCATTGAGGGCATCGTAGCATTTCTTGATAAGAATGCAAAACCGGATGATATTATTGCCATCACCTATGGGGACATGCCACTGAAATTTTACACGGACTTGCGCATCGTCGGCGGGTATGCCGGTGAGGACCTCTCAATTGCCAAAAACGCTAAATGGGTGATTCTGCGAAAACATACGATTTGCTCAATAAATACTGAGGTTCGAAATCAACTTAAAAAAATTGTCAATCTTAAAAACTACCAACCCATCGAGATTAATTATTCCGATATTCCTTTTGAAAACCGTGAGGCACTTGAAATCCATCACTTTAGAACTGTGACATCCGAACCTAATGTCGTTATACTTGAAAAGATACGTTAAACCAAGAAAAATATGACAATGACCTCTTCGACCACTACCGTATCAAAAGAGCCGATTGTCTGGGGCCTATTGATCATCATTGTCCTCTTTGCCGGGCTTGTGCGGTATCGATTAATCGATGTTCCACTGGAGCGTGATGAAGGTGAGTATGCTTACACCGGGCAGTTGATCCTGGAAGGCATCCCGCCCTATGAGGGGGTCTATTCCATGAAGCTGCCGGGGATCTATGCGGCCTATGCCTTACTGTTGGCCGTTTTTGGACAAACGCATCAGGGAATCCACTTGGGACTGTTGTTAATAAATAGTGTCACGATCCTCATGGTGTTCCTATTAGCCAGACACTTGTTTAATTCGCTTGCCGGAATTGTTTCTGCTGCATCGTTTGCAGTCCTCTCTGTCAGCCAATGTGTACAGGGTGTCTTTGCCAACGCAGAGCATTTTGTCATTCTTTTCTCTACGGCCGGTTTGCTGTTATTGCTAAAGGGATGTGAACAAAACAGCCGCTGGAAGCTTTTTGTTTCTGGCATACTCCTGGCTTTGGGATTTACAATGAAGCAACATGGAGTAATGTTTTGTGGTATGGCAATATTTATTGTCCTTTTTAATGAACTGCTCAAGAAACCTGTTTTCTGGCGAAAATTGACTCTTGACCTATCCGTATTATCCATAGGCATGATGAGTGTACTCGTTATCCTAGTTTTAATCCTAGCGCTAACAGGAGTCTTTGACAGTTTTTGGTTCTGGACTTTTGATTACGCCAAAGCCTATCTAGCTCAGATACCATTTGTTACTGGAATCCAAGTTTTTCGTATAACCTTCTTATTTATTATATTGTCAGCACCCTTCATTTGGGTGACAGTGTGCTTTGGTTTCTTTTCGATGCCATTTCAAATATTGCATCCTCCCAGAAAGCTTTTTATTTATCTTTATTGTCTATTTTCTTTCCTATCGATCTGCCCGGGCCTTTACTTTCGCCCTCACTATTTCGTCCTTATACTCCCTTGTGCGAGTCTACTGGCAGGTACTTTCTCCTGGAGGTTATGGACAGAGATTAAGGGGGACTTTCCTCGTATCGCATTCATTTTGTTTTTTAGCATCTGCGTAGGGCACGCGGTTATTCAGCAATATAGATATTTATTCAAAATGACACCATTTGAAGTGTGCCGGTCCACTTATAGATGCAATCCATTTCATGAGTCACCGGCGATCGCGACTTATCTGCAAGAACACACGGAACCACAGGACACTATTGCGATTCTCGGTTCTGAGCCGCAGATCTTTTTTTACTCCAAACGGCGTTCCGCAAGCGGACAGATCTATATGTATCCTCTAATGGAACCGCATGACTTTGCACTGCAAATGCAAAAAGATTTTATACGTGACATCGAAGAAAAAACGCCGAAGTATATTATTGATGTGCAAGTACAGGCCTCATGGGCGCAAAATGTATTGTCTAATACACATATTATCGAATGGAAAGAAATATTTCTTCGCTCTAACTACACTCTTTCGGGAATGGTGGAGATATACGAGGACAAAAGCATATACCATTGGGACGAAGAAATACCAAATCCGTCTTCAAAAAATCATGTTTTAATCTACAAACGTAACAATTATTAAGAAACCCTAATCCATATACAAAGACAAAAAAGCCGTAAGATTTTAATGTTAAGAACGCAGGAACACAAGTATATAGGGATGTAAGTATACAGGGATGTAAGTATTTTTACTGTCCAACATAATTAAAGTTTTGTAAGTCATTTATACGAATAACTTTCCAGGGGAATAGTCCCCATGGAAAGGAAAAGTCATGGAGCGACGATTTGAAATACGAAAACAAGAAATTCT
>JAOUFG010000085.1 GCA_029858345.1 Phycisphaerae bacterium | reverse complement strand
CTGTTGCCGCAAGGTAATAACCCGCGATTTTCAGTGGCCACACGCCACCGTATCGCATAAGCACTATCGGCTTATGACGACCCTTTACAATCGCAGGGCCGGTCGTTCCATATTTTCTATTCTTATTAAAATCCTTACAGGTTTTTTAATTTGCGATTTTGAATGCAACAGATATAATATCGCAGCGTTTTAAAAGAAAGAATAAGTGAGAAGTCCATATTCTATTTATTATTTCTTGACGATGAAAGGGTTCAGTGCTACAGAAATCTAAGAAATACAAGTTACCAGGTTTGATACTATGTGTAGGAGTACTTGCTATGGCAGGAGGTATACTTTGCAAGGATTGGAATAGCAATAAAGTCGTGAGTAATAGACAAATGGAGGCGTATGGCAAAGCATTCCTTAGGAAATATGAGAATTTAGTGCAGCGTAAGGTGCGACCTGCATATCAAAAGTATTTCCAATTTCTCAAAGAAAAACCGATTCTGATAAAGGCTTCTGTCTCAACCAGTCATGGAGCAGCGGTGGAGTTCATTCCTTCTGAAGTACAGAAGTTTCAATGCCAAACTATAACAGATAAAATTGAGCAAGCAGTTTTTCAAGGCATTGATTTGAATACTTTAAACTCGAATGATAATAATAGACCTAAGTTTACGTATAGTGGCGAACCAGGCCCAATGTATAATGTTTCCGGGAAACGCATTGGATATATAAATTTAATGTTTATTACCAATAAAGGGTGGCTCTTTAACATATTGGAAACTGGTTCTGTCATAACAAAGGAATTAATAGTCGATGGCATTAATTATCCAAACATGATCATCATAAAGGGAAGTAATCGCAGGAGTGCATGGAGTCGTAAAGAAGCTAAAGAGGATGCTTCGCACGAATTTTGGACTGATTTTAAGATTGTTTATTCCAACTCAGAAGAATTCAGAGAGTTTATTGCAACACCCGAACTTAGAAACATCGCCAGCAAAATAGATGCAAAGTTCAAGTCTGGCAAGTACGACAGGGAATATGGGAACCTTGAGTTTAAAGAAGACATGGCAGAACTTATCGCCATTGCTGATTCTCACGGTATAAAACACGAATTCGCCAAAAACATTTATGAATTTGTAAAGGAGCAGCCGTCGTGGAGGGAAAGGCATCCGATCATGTTTAATGTTATGTGCGGAATCTTACTTCTCTTATTGATATGGTGTTTCAAGTGGGTTTGGGTAAAGCTCAACCACGGGTGGCCGGGGTAATCTGGATTGGTAATGTTTTGTGGAAGAGGATTAATGGGCAAGTTAACTGTCATCCTGAGCGCAGCCGAAGGATCTATTTAAACAGGAAAATTCCAAATCAATAGGTTCCTCGGCTGCATTCTGCTGCGCTGCGGCTCCGCAGAACTACGCTCGGAATGACAATTGAGGAAGACAGTCCTATCATTTAAGTTTATTTACGCGCCTTGCTGTCGTGCGACGAATCCCTGTGTATTCAGCCCCGTAGCCGAGGGCGTTCCGGCGACTTGTGCCAGATAGGTCGGTCCCAAATCACTAATATGATCGGAGATGTTGTCAAAATAGTTGTAGTGGATCTGTTCTTCGTCAATGATCGCCTCGAACATTTTGGCGCTGACGCTGTCGCCGTTATCCTGACACACCTTCAAAAACTGGTTATATTCGGCGATGGTGTTATCTTCTTGGTTTGCGTCGAAGGGAAAGATTTTTTCGACTTTCTGACCCTTTTGCACCTTGGCTGCCAGGTCCGCGGTCGGCTCGCCGTCCAGTTCCTTAATACGCTCGGCAAACATTTCCGCGTGTCGCATCTCATCGATGGCGATCAGCTTCACCTTGGCCGCAAGGTCGCCGTAATCCATATCATCCAGGTTGTAATGCTGGTTCATGTACTGGCTGATAGCGTGAAGCTCCATGGAACGGGCCTTGTTGAGGACTTCGATAACATTCTTTTTGGCTTGCTCTCGTTTTTGTTTATCCATGACTTTCTCCCTAAAAAAGTTTATGTTCCATCAAATTATATCACTTTCATTGGTGACCGCAATACTGAATATGATTGTCCTCTTTTTTTATGGGAGAATCAGTAAAGAAGTTTCGGTATGATTTTGAAAAGCAAATTGCATCCCTTCGCTGAACGTGCTATAATAACCCGCTTATGGTACAGGACTTAAAAAACTCCGTTGGCATCGTCCAAACACAAACGGTTCGTATTGTCGAGCCGGACGACCCGCTGCGCCTCAAGTGCGGCAAGACCCTGGGCCCCATTGATGTGGCCTATGAAACCTATGGTCAGCTCAATGAGCAAAAGGACAACGCCGTCCTGATCTGCCACGCCCTCAGCGGCAATGCCCATGTCGCCGGCTACAACAGTGCCGAAGACACCAAGCCCGGCTGGTGGGAAATCATGGTCGGCCCCGGCAAACCCATCGACACGAATAAATACTATGTGATCTGTTCCAACTTCCTCGGCGGATGCAGCGGCACGACCGGCCCGTCGGATGTCAATCCCGCAACCGGAAAACCCTACGGTCTGGACTTTCCCATCATTACGATTGAAGATATGGTTCTTGTCCAGAAACGGCTGCTTGACACACTCGGCATTGGCCATTTATTGGCGGTTGTCGGCGGTTCGATGGGCGGCATGCAGGTCCTGCAATGGTCCATCAGCTCCCCGGATTTTATCGATGCCGCCATTTGTATCGCCTCAACGACCCGGCTCAATCCCCAGTCGATTGCGTTTGACGCCGTGGGTCGTAATGCCATTCTCGCCGACCCCAACTTCGATAATGGTCAGTACCACGGCCATGCGCTGCCCATCCGCGGCTTGGCGATTGCCCGCATGATCGGGCATATTACGTATTTGTCCGAGGAGTCCATGCGGCAGAAGTTCGGTCGCCAGCTTCATACGTCGGAAAAATACAACTATGATTTCAACTCAGAATTTTCTGTTGAGGCCTACCTTGACTACCAGGGACAGACATTCATCGAGCGGTTCGATGCTGATTGCTATCTGTATGTCACAAAAGCCATGGATTATTTCGATCTGGCGCAGGAATACGGCTCGTTGCAGCGGGCGTTTTCCAATACATCGTGCCGGTTCCTGATTGTAAGCTTTTCCAGCGACTGGCTCTTTACGCCGCAACAGTCCGAAGAGATTGTTAACGCCCTTGGTGCCGAAGACAAGGACGTGAGCTACTGCAATGTCTATTCGCCCTATGGTCACGATGCCTTTTTATTAGAGGCCGAAACACTGGGCAAATTGATTGCCGGGTTTGTGGACGCCACCTGGCACCGTAAAAGAACATCCGAGCGGTGCATCGCGGAAAAATGCGCAATTCCGGCCACAATTGAACAAAGCCAACAGGCCAAGCGGGCCCGTGTGGATTACGAATTGATCGACCGGCTCATCACGCCCAACAGCCGCGTACTCGATCTTGGCTGCGGCGATGGAGAACTGATGTGCCGGCTGATACAGGACAAAAATGTCAGTGCCGAAGGAATCGAACTGGATGAAAACCTGGTGGTCCATTGTGTCCAGCGGGGGCTGTCCGTCATGCATCGGGACGTTGAACGCGGCCTGGAAATGTATCCCGACGGTGCATTTGATTATGCCGTATTGTCTCAGACGATCCAGACACTGCATGAACCGCAAAAAGTGCTGCTGGAACTGCATCGTGTCGCCAAAAGGGTGATCGTTAGTTTTCCGAACTTCGCGCACTGGCTGTGTCGATTCCAACTGATGCTCACCGGCAGCGCCCCCAGAACAAAGCAGCTTCCGTTCCAATGGTACAATTCACCCAACATACACGTTATCTCGTTAAAAGATTATGATCAGTTTTGTACCGAATTGGGTATCAAAGTTGAGCAGCGAATCCCTCTCGGCAAGAACACCACACTGCCGGTACGCATTCTGCCGAATCTTTTTGCATCGCAGGCGGTTTACGTAACCAGCAAATACGGCTTTTCCATATAAAAAACCTCTCCGCCCCATGTCTAATGGACCGGAGAGGTTTGTAAAAGGGTTATCGATTCCATTTAAGGGTGTATGCCGCAGTAGTCAATTTCGTTACAGATATGCCGCAATCGCTCCCACACCGTATCGCTGTCCACCAGTGAAATCGCCAGCGGGAACAGGACCCTGTCTTCATGGAACAGGTGCTCCCGCAACAGCGGGCACAAGTACCGCACCGTTGACATCAGTCGATTCTTAAAGGTGCCGAAGGGCATCTTTTCAAACGCCAGAACCAGTTTCACCAGGTCTCCTACAGCCATTTGGATGTAGGCGTGTTCCCCTTCGATTTGAGCAAACAGACTTTTCCACCCATGCTCCCGCAAAACAGGAAACAGCACATCGTCTTCGCGTCCGATATGCTCATCCAGTGAATTCAGGTGCTCGACAATATGGGCCAGCCGCATAAACTCGGCGCTGGTCGGTTTCAAAGAGGCGGTCTGATGAATCTGTTCGGCGACATCTTCGAGGTCCGCCAGAAAACAGCGGAGCATATCATGTTCGGCCATTACTTTCCGAAGCACATGGTAATCCGGAAGATGCGAACGCAGATCGGATTTCTCTTTTTCGAGCAACGCCATCATAATAAACGATGTTGATAACTGCTGAATCTTCTCGGGCGTAATCCCGTTCCGGATCAGATTATTTTCGGCACTTGTAAAATCTCTGGGCGTTACAGAGCGTATCAGCCGGTTAGCTTCTTTTTGCAGCGAATCCTTGTTTTTGCTTTCAGAAAGCTTCAGCAGGAAATTCGCCAGTTCCTCGGCAAGACTTTCATTTTCGTGCTTGTTCATGTTGGCTCTCCTCTGAACATATCCACTCATCATTATTACTACGTTTGCAGGACAATGCGGGTCCAAAAAAAGTAGGCAAAAATGAAAATTACATAAAGAGATGTTATCGCCGGAGTGAACAGAGGATTGAACAAAACGCCATTGCGGCGGTTTCGATTCGCAGGATGTTGCTATTGATAGATACGCCCGTCGCATGGGATTTTAAGAGCAGATGCTTTTCGTCCTCGGTCAGGCCGCCTTCCGGGCCGATGAGTATGATGTGATTCGTGGCTTGGGGGTTGTCGGACTGTTCAGAAAGACGGACACCGTCCGGTTCACCGTACAACAGACGACTTTGCGGATATTGGCGGGTGAGTAAATCCAGGGTTGCTTGGAATTTTGCCGGTCCGGTGACCACGGGCAAAAAGAGGCGTTTAGATTGCTTTGCCGCGGTAATCGAAATTTTTCGGTATCGCTCCATGGCCGTATCTTTTCCTAATTTAACGGTGCGGTCGAACTGAACCGCCGCGATGTGGTCAACGCCCAATTCGGTACATTTTTCCACCAGCCAGTCGAATCGCTGACCTTTGGCAAAGCTGACTGCCAGAATAACGCGGCCGGATGCCGGCGGGGCGGTCCTTGTGATGGTTTCGGATCGGATAAGCGGGTGTTTTTTGTCGATGCGTTCCACAACGCCTTCGGCCAGCGTGCCTTTTCCGTCGAACAATTCAACGGGTGTTCCTTTCTGCGCACGTAACACCCGGCAGAGATGATGAGATTCGACAGGGTCAAGAACCGATTCCGTCTCGATGGATTCGCAGAAAAAACGCATGAATAGCTTCCTGAAAGTTTAGACAATCACTCTGAAAAGGATACGATAGAAAAACAACCAAGGGCTTGTCTATTGTTGTTAAGTGGATTTTCGGCATAGGGCCAAGTCCCATAATTCAAAACAACAGGCATATTTCCGAAGTGACGAAAAATCTCAGATTGATACGACATCCCTTGTCTTAAGATTCTCTTTCCAGAGCTGGGGCTTGTTTTTCGAATTTTGATAATTCCTGAAGCAGCTTATTGTATGCGGCGATGCTGTCACCACAACCAACGGTCTCTAGTTCTATGGCTGGGATTGTATTGATGGTGCCGCATTCTTTGCAGCGCACCCGTTTGCCCGCATGCTGTTCAGGCACCCGATAGCTGCGTCCGCATTTAATACAATCAAATTTAATCATGGCTGTCCCCACTGCTTTTCCGTTTTCTCCGTATTTCGCTAAATACGTTTCACCTTATATAAATGTCTCAAAATGATAAATTATTACAAAAAAATGAATAAAATTGCGATATTTTTTAGCGGTTGCTTAGGGCGAAAGACATAAACGTATTTAAGCAAGAGGATTACAATGATTATATCCGTATTTTTTTATCACAGAGAAAAAAACGCCTCGAAAAAATATCCGAGTCAAGCCCCGTTCCGGTTGCTGCCATTAAAATCGCTTATGAGCTAATTGACCATAATGTCGATTTTTTTGCCCCTGAATTGGACGATGCCATCGACTTTGGCAAAAATCGAATAGTCCTTTCCCATGCCGACGTTGAAACCGGGATGAAATTGTGTCCCGCGCTGACGCACGATGATCGAACCGGCCTTGGCAAACTGGCCGCCGTAAAGCTTTACGCCGCGATATTGCGGATTACTGTCTCTTCCATTTCTGGTAGAACCTTGTCCTTTTTTATGTGCCATGTTCCGTTTTCCTGTATCAAAAAAACCATTATTTCACTCTCTGCACAGTAACTGCCGTCCAGAAAACACCACTTTAGCAATCAATTCCGAATAAGTCCAGAAAAAAAACAAAAAAATCCGTCCGTTAAGGTTCCCTCCAAACAAACGACGCCAAACTGCGCGGTTTGTTTACCGCGGGAGTTGCCAGATCTCTTGCCCTGGGCTTTAGGATTGACGTTTCCATAAATCCAATTAAGATGTCGGTATGGCGAAAAAACCGGTTATTGGGATATTGGGGGGGATTGGCAGTGGCAAGAGTACCGTGGCGGGCTGTTTTGCGGACTTGGGGTGTGTTGTGCTGGACGCGGATGTCCTCGCCCATGATATTCTGGACGAGCCGGATGTGATGCTTTCGCTGGTGAATCGATGGGGGCCGGATGTGCTGGACGATATGGCCCGGGTTGATCGCGGCAAGGTTGCCGAAAAGGTGTTTGACTCGCCGGAGGAACTGGATTTTCTCCAGCGTCTTGTCCATCCGCGGGTGCTGCAGCGGTGCGAAGCCGTCATTCTGGCATTTCAGGGGGACCCGGACGTGGCCGGAATCGTGCTGGATATGCCGCTTTTGCTGGAGGTTGGCTGGGAAAAAAAGTGTGATTTTCTGGTTTTTGTGGATTGCTGCGAGGAAAAAAGGCGGCGTAGAATCGAAAAAAACGGGAAATTTGACATCGAACAGCTTAAAATCCGAGAAAATTTGCAAATTTCTCTGGACAAGAAGAAAGAAAAAGCTCATTATATGATTAATAACAATTCTGACAAGTCAGATATGGCAGAGCAGGTCGCTCAAATCTTTTCAAGCATGACAGGAAGCAAGTAGTTTATATATCAGATTTTTTCCCGGTAATTTGGTTAAACACCGGTTTTTTAATACAGGGTGTAATAGCACAAAAATTAGGATGTGACGGTCCCAAATGCATTGATCGCAGAATGCCGCACAGAAAAATCCCATCAGAAAAGAAGGCAATTACATGGATTGGGATCTCTGAATAACTGCCACACCTCGGAGAAAAACGAGCTTTATGACGCCATAACGCTTGGTGTTTTCGTAATAAACCGAGTTATTCAGAGACCTCGATTGAGCATCTGCCTGGGATGACGAACAGATTTTGAGCGTACACGACATAAACAAGTCTAATCCTGTGATTGTTGTTTTGCAGGACTGGAAGGTAAAGATAAAGGATTTTTTATTGAAACAGGAGAACTCATGGCCAAGACAGCGGCAAAAACCCGTAAAAAACGTACTGTAAAAAAGAAAGCCACCGATTCTGACGTCAAGGAAAAGGTCGAAGATGTTGCAGCGGACACAGAAGCCCCTGCGGATAATAACGGTGGTACGACCGTGGAAACCCCTCCGACGGAAGAGGAATCGACTCATGCCAAGTACGAACGCATCAAACGCGGCAACCTGCACATTTCTGAACTGCAGGATCTGGAAGTGGCGGAACTGCACAAAATAGCCACCAAAGAAGGCGTGACCGATTATATCGGCATGACCAAGCAGGAACTGATCTTCCGTATTCTCAAGGAGCGGGTGCGTCAGGACGGGCTGATGTACGGCGAGGGTGTGCTGGAAATTCTGCCGGATGGTTTCGGTTTCTTACGCAGCCCCAAATACAACTATCTGGCCTCGCCGGATGATGTATATGTGTCGCCGTCCCAGATCCGCCGGTTCGGCCTTCATAGCGGAAATATTGTTCAGGGCCAGATTCGCCCGCCGAAAGAGAGCGAAAAATACTTCGCCCTGCTGCGTGTGGAAGCCGTCAACTATCAGGAACCGGATAAACTTGCTGAAAAGGTGGTCTTCCGCGACCTGACCCCGCTGCACGCCGAAGAGCGGCTGATGCTGGAGACGACGGCTGAAGAGTTGAGCATGCGAATCATCGATCTGGTGACGCCGATCGGCAAGGGACAGCGCGGATTGATCGTGGCTCCGCCGCGAACCGGTAAGACGGTACTGCTGCAGAAAATGGCCAATGCGATCAGCGCCAATCATCCGGAAGTCAAGATGATCGTACTGCTGATTGATGAGCGGCCGGAAGAAGTTACGGATATGGAGCGTAAAACGTCCAAGGATGTCGAGGTGATCAGTTCAACCTTTGACGAACCGACTTCACGTCATTGTCAGGTTGCTGAAATGGTGATCGAAAAAGCCAAGCGTATGGTTGAATACGGTGAAGACGTGGTGATTCTGCTGGATTCGATTACCCGTCTGGCTCGTGCGTATAATACCGAGATGCCGCACTCCGGCAAAATTCTGACCGGTGGCGTGGACGCCAATGCGATGCAGATGCCCAAGCGGTTTTTCGGAGCGGCCCGTAACATTGAAAACGGCGGCTCGCTGACGATTATCGCTACGGCCCTGATCGATACCGGCTCGAAGATGGATGAGGTGATTTTTGAAGAGTTCAAGGCGACTGGTAACTCCGAACTGCATCTGGATCGCCGTCTGGTTGAACGCAGAACCTTCCCGGCAATTGATATCAGCAAGAGCGGCACCCGGCGTGAGGAACTGCTGCTGGACCCGCGCGAGCTGGAACTGGTCTATCGTCTGCGAAAGGTGCTCAGCGAGATGAATCTGATCGAAGCCGTCGAGTTGCTGAAGAATCGCCTTGCCAAGACCCGGTCGAACGCGGAATTCCTGATGACGCTGAAACTCGATTAAACCTTTACAATTATGCCGTAATGACTACAATACAAGTCTCGGTTGCCAGAGCGGCCGGGACTTTTTTGTTGGAAACAGAAGCGCGGCGGCGCGAGCCGCCCGATTGCATTTGCGATGGATTTTCGGAACCGAGGATAATGGCACGCGAAATACCGACGATTTACGATTCAAAGACAGTGGAACAGGAGGCCGCCACGCTGTGGAAGCGGGGGCAATATTTTCACGCGGATGAGGCCGGCGACAATCCCAAAGGAACGTATGCGATTGTGATTCCGCCGCCGAATGTGACCGCCGCGCTGCATTTGGGACATGCGCTCAATAATACGCTGCAGGATGTCCTGATTCGCTGGCGCCGGATGCAGGGCTATGCGACCCTGTGGATGCCGGGGACGGACCACGCGGGGATTGCGACACAGACGGTGGTGGAAAAGCAGCTTTTGGCCGAACAAGGAAAGCGGCGGACCGATTTTGCGCGGGATGAATTTGTCAGCCATGTTCAATCGTGGAAGGATGAATTTGAGGCGCGCATTTTAGGACAGCTTGAAAGCATGGGCTGTTCGTGCGACTGGCCGCGGACGCGGTTTACGATGGATGAGGTGTGCGCCAAGGCGGTGCGGACGAACTTCTTTAACCTGTTCAAAGACGGCCTGATTTACCGCGGCAAACGCTTGGTCAACTGGGACCCGGCCACGCAGACGGTGTTGGCCGATGATGAAGTGGAGCACGAAAGCGTTCAGGGCTTTTTCTGGTATCTGCAGTACCCGCTGGAAATGCCGGTGAAAATTGACGGGAAAACCATCGACCATGTCACGGTTGCGACGACACGTCCTGAAACGATGCTTGGCGATACCGCGGTGGCGATGAATCCATCCGACCCGCGAGCGAACGCACTTGTGGGCAAGAAAGTGAGGCTGCCGATTGTAGGGCGATTGATCCCGATTATTGCCGATGAACATGTGGTATTGCCCGATCCGGAAAGTGATGACGAGAAGGCCAAATTCTCGACCGGCTTTTTGAAGGTCACACCGGCCCATGATCCGGATGACTGGGCGATTGGGCAGCGGCATGATCTGGAAGTGATCAACGTCATGGCTCCGGATGGCTCGATTAGCGATAAGCACGGCTGGGAGGATGCCGACTCGCCGGAAGCGCAGAATCTGTTGGGGATGGATCGATTCGAGGCCCGCGAAGCCATTGTTGAATGGTTCCGGCAGGAAAAACTGCTCGAAGAGGTTCGCGATTATACGCACGAGGTCGGCCACAGCTACCGCAGCCATGTGCCGATTGAACCCTATCTGTCGGATCAGTGGTACATTGCCGTTAAAAAGCCCATTTCAAATTTCAAATTTCAAATTTCCGATTTTCAATTTGAGACTGAAACTTGTGATGATGTTGTTTATATCAAAGGGACCGATGTTCCTGTGAATTCCTTGGCGGGATTAGCGTTGGCGCCTTTAATGGAGGGACGTTTACGGTTTATTCCGGAACGCTATACGAAGAACTATCAGGGCTGGCTGGAGAATCTGCGCGACTGGCCCATTAGCCGCCAGCTCTGGTGGGGCCATCGAATACCAGTTTGGAGAATTAAAACGAACTTTGATTTGTCATTAACAGATTATCATGAGAAGCTCAAAAAACATATTGATGGCTTCTCAGATGCTATAAATACTTTTATCAGGAAAGCAGATCCAGAATGCGATCTTGCATTTATTGAATCGCGTAAAGATGAAGAGTTTTATTTTCATGTATGTGTATCAACACAGGAAGGGAATGAGTGGCTTCAAAAGTTTAAGGTTCACCATGAAAGCTTATTGTCAGGAAATGGTCCAGTTGATTATACATCTACCTCTCCAATAAAAGGACTTGAAGAAGAAGCCGCTAATTTGTATGGATTTGTTTTAAATATTGGTCAAGATGAGGACGTGCTTGACACGTGGTTTTCGTCGGCGTTGTGGCCGTTTAGTACAATGGGCTGGCCGGATGAGAATGAGACGTTAAGCAAATTTTATCCGACGCAGGTATTATGCACCGCGCGGGAAATCATTACGCTGTGGGTGTCGCGCATGGTCATGATGGGCCAGTACTGTGTGGGCGATATTCCGTACAGCGATGTTTATATCCATGCCATGATTCAGGACGGGCAGGGGCGTAAGATGTCCAAGAGCTTGGGTAACGGCATCGACCCGCTGGTGGCCATTGACAGCCACGGCGCGGATGCGATGCGGTTTACGCTGGCCAGCATGACGACGGATACGCAGGATGTACGGATGCCGGTGGCGGAACTGGAACTGCCGGACGGACGCAAAGTGAACAGCTCGCCGAAGTTCGACCTGGGACGCAGTTTCTGCAACAAGCTGTGGAACGCCTCGCGGTTTGCGATGCTGAACCTGGAAGGGACCGATCCTAGCGCGTTTGATGCGGCGAAAATGGATACGACGGACAAATGGATCCTGTCACGATTAGCCAAGACGATTGCTGCGACGACAAAGGGCTTGGAAGAGTTCAAATACAAGGAGCCGCTGGATGAGATTTACCGCTTTTTCTGGAATGATTTCTGCGACTGGTACTTGGAATGGGCCAAACCGCGAATGAACGACGCCGACCAGAAGCCCATCGCCCAGAATGTGCTGGCGTTTGTGCTGGATCAGGTACTGCGGCTGCTGCATCCGTTTGTGCCGTTTATTACCGAGGGCATTTTCCAGAACCTCAACGATATTGCTCCAAAGCGCGGGCTCAAGGGTATCATGGAACTGACGGCTGCGGAGTCGGTTATGATTGCACCGTGGCCGGAACGCATTGACAGCTGCGTGGACGAACCTACCGAACGGCAGATTGCAACGGTGCAGAATGTGGTTCGCGCGATCCGTGATGTCCGCAGTCAATACAATATCCCGCCTTCCAAGCCGCTGGCCTGCTCGGCGTCGGGGTCAGAATCGGTCTGTGCGATGCTGGACAGCAACGCTGCACTGATTCAAAAGCAGGCGTTTGTGGAGACGCTGACGGTTCAGGCCGGATTGGAAAAACCCGACAACGCCGCCGCAGTGATCTTAGATGATGTTCAGATCTATGTGCATGATGCCGTTGATAAAGAGGCCGAGCGAAAACGCTTAGAAAAGCAAAAGGAATTTATCGAAAAAGGCATCAAGCCGCTGGCTGGCAAGTTGGCCAACGAAAACTTTACCAGCCGGGCCAAGCCGGAAGTAGTCGAACAGAGCCGTCAGAAACTGAAAGAATTGCAGGACCAACTGGCCGCAGTGGAAAAACTGCTGGCAGAACTGGGGTAATTCAACGATAGGTAAACCACTGGTTTTACCAGTGGACTTGTTAAGGTTTGACCCTCGGATTACGTGATAGGGGGTTATAATACTTCTCCTTGGCTTGACGGTTTAGGAATTAGCTAAGGAGA